>JAJDDX010000250.1 GCA_029260055.1 Phycisphaerae bacterium | reverse complement strand
TAGGCTAGACGAAGGTGCGGCGAGTCTCAAGGCCGTCACCGTGCCTGGTTCATTAGCGGGTAGCCGACCACCCCTCGGTGCCGATCAGCTTGACGAACCGGCAGGCCAGTGACGGCGTCTCCACCGTCCGTGAGCCCTGGCGCACCACGCGCACGATGGTCTGCTCGTGGGGCCCGCCGACGGGCAGCACCATGCGGCCGCCGTCCGCCAGTTGCTCCGTGAGCGGCTTCGGGATACCCGGTGCGCCGGCTGTCACTACGATTCTGTCGAAAGGGCCGATCTTGGGTAGGCCAACGCTTCCATCGCCCAGGGAAAACGTGATGTTCGTGATGTTCAGCTCGCCCAATGTCGTTTGGGCCTGCGCCTGCAGCTCTGCGATCCGTTCCACGCTGTGAACGTGTCGGCACAGCCGCGCCAGAACGGCCGTCTGATAGCCCGTGCCGGTCCCGATTTCGAGCACGGAATCCGACTCGGAAACTTCGAGTTGCTCGGTCATGTAGGCCACGATGTAAGGCTGACTGATGGTCTGCCCGCACCGAACGGGAAGCGCTCTATCCTCGTAGGCATCGCAGCGGCGTTCGGGTGGGATGAAGCGGTGCCTGGGAATCGTCGACATGGCATCGAGTACGCGCTTATCGCGAATGCCGCGCGAGCGGAGTTGCCGGTCGACCATGTCCAGGCGGAGCTGCGACCAACGCTCCTCAGATGGCTCGTTTCGGGTCATTGTGGCGGCGCTCGCGATCGACTGCCGGACCGGACCGACAGGCCCTCCCAGCCGCTCCCCGGAGTCTAGCCGATGTGCCGGCTCCCCATAAGGGCGCGGGCTGCGGGGTTGCGTTGACGCAGCCGCGCTCGCGGGGCAAGATCCATGAACTGCAAGGAGCGGCAACATGGCGGCGTCGACGAAAGACACATCCTCGCGGATTATCACGCTCACGACGGATTTCGGTCGTCGCGACCACTATGTCGCGGCGATGAAAGGCGTGATCCTGAGCATCGCGCCGACGGTTCGCATTGTGGACGTGACCCACGAGATCGAGCCGCACAACGTCATCCACGGAGCGTTCATTCTCCGGCAGATCTGGCCCTGGTACCCACCGGATACGATTCATCTTGCGGTAGTCGACCCGGGCGTCGGTTCCGACCGGCGGATCATTCTGGGCCGCTATGACGGTCGCTACCTCATCGCGCCGGACAACGGTCTTGTCACCTTTGTGCATCGGCAAACGCCGGCGGAGATGATGCACGTCGTCGAGGACCGGCGTTACTTCCTTCCGCACTTGTCCGCTACGTTTCACGGTCGGGATATTATGGCTCCCGCCGCGGCGCACTTGGCCTCCGGTGTGAAGCCGCGTGATTTCGGACGTGCCACCGACTGCCTCGAGGTCGTTCCGGTGGCACATCGGGCGGACAAAGACGGTGGTGTGTTACGCGGCACCGTGCTATACGCCGATCATTTCGGCAACCTGGTGACGAACATAGGGGCGGAGCAGTTGCCGTCCGGTGCCGCGCGAGCGGGCCTTGTCGTGTTTGTGGATGGCGGGGCGATCGGCCCGATTCGCTCCACTTTCTGCGACGTGCCGGCATCGGAGCCGATTGCGCTGATCGGAAGCGGGGAAACGCTGGAAATTGCCGTCAATTGTGGAAATGCAGTTGAGCGGTTCGGGCCGGCCCCGAAAGTGACGGTCAAGATCGAATAGTGTGCGTTTGCACGCCTGCGGCGCGTCTGCCGATCCCGCGCACCCGGAGAACGAGGCGCGTCGCCCCGGTCACGACGCCTTTCTCAACCCTGTAATCCGTAACGTCCGTTCGGGCTTGACCATAGCCCTGCGCCACCGCCCGAACGGCCCGCTTATCAGGGTTGTTGCGAACCCCGCGGCGGCACGCGCCAATCCTTCTCCATCGGTGGAGACAAACGGCAGAAATTGCCGAATGTTGAGGTACCGCGTCAGGAGGACGCGTGGAGTCTATCGATACTCCGGCTCAGGATGAGCAGAATGTCACAATGGGCGACATTTCGGGAACGCGTCGCCGGAAAGTGGCAGATTCCACTTTTCGTCGTTTCGCTCGCCATGCTCGGCGGCGCATTCCTGCGCATCCGTCCGGTTCCCGATGACGTACCACCGGACGTGGCGCTCGGCTACCTCGACAGAAGCATTGATGCCGGGCTCTTCGAGCAGACGATCGCCGACGGGCACACGTTCCTCGCCCTGGACACCTACACCGCCTTGGATCACGCCGGGGTCCGACTGCGGCTTGCCCGGGCGGCCTTCGAACTGGGGATGCGTGACCGGACGCACACAGCCGGCGTCGGGCGCCAGATCACGGAACACTACGAACGGGTTGAGGCTGAAGGCCTGCCGATGACCGGCGAGGACTTCCGCCGGCTGGGCTGGGCGCTCGAATGGCAGCGGCTCGAGCCCGAGGCCATCACGCAGTTCGAGCGAGCGCTGGCGGAAGGCGTCGATCATGCCTCGGACCTGCGCTGGCACACCATCATGCTGCGCAAGCTCGGTGGCGCCGACCCGACGGATATCAACGAACAACTAGAGACCTTCCTTGCTGCGCTGGATGACCATCGGCTTGACCTGCGGGTTCGCGCGATCGAGCTGAAGCTCGACCAACTGGCACTCCTGGACAAGCTCGACGACGCATCGACTCTCGCCGTCCGTGAAGCGGGGCGGTTTCGTGAATCGGAGTTCGCCGATGCGTTTGCCTATATCGAAGCCCTGCTAATGTACAAGCAGGGGCACTTCGACGAGGCCGAGGCACTCCTCCGTACGATACGCAACAGGGTCGGGCAGACCGACGAGGTTCACGCAAAGACGGGGTGGTTGCTCGGACGCACCGTGCTCAACGACGGCGGGCCTCAGCGGCCCCAGGAGGCGGTGTCCTTCTTCCGGGACGTCATCACCCACCATCCGCGCACGCCGTATGCGATCGCGAGCCGAATGAGATTGGCCGAGGCGCTGGCGCTCGTGGAGCGGCACGACGAGGCGATCGCCGAATACCGGATTGCGATCGACGAGTTGAACGACGCCGAGGCTGGGGCCGCGGAACAGCTGATCAACCGCGACCTCCTCCGCGTCTCGCTCGGGGTCATGTCCCAGACACAGCATGACCTCGGCGACCTGCCGGCGGCGCTGGATTACGCGCAATTAGCCGTCGACCTCCTGGATCCAACGAACCCCGAGCAAACGGCGACGCTCCTGCACCGACTCGGTCAGACGCAGGAGCTACTTGCCGCACAGCTCGAGGCCGGGGCGGCAGCATCGAGCGGGGAAGACGGGCTCGATGACGACCCGAGCGGTTCCCAGCTCGCCAGCGCCGCCCTGGCGATGGCGGTGCGGCAGATGTACGCCGACGCGGCCACCACCTTTGTCGCGATCTCCAAGATCGAAACGCTGAATGAGAGGCGCTCGGCGGATGCCTGCTGGCGGGCGGCTGAACTCTTCACGAAGGCGGAGCAACTGTCCCGTGCGGCGGACCTGTACCACGTCTTCAACCTGGAACGCCCCGGCCACTCGCTCGTGCCGCGCGCCCTGCTTCGGATCGGCACGCTCCGGCAGCGGATGGGTGATCTTCCGGGTGCCATCGGCGCCTACCGCGCGTGCTACGATCGCTTCCCCCGGACGATCGACGGCGCCCGCGCGTTGATTCCGCTCGCGCGGTGCTATGCGGCCAACGGCCCAGACGGCGAGGTGCTGGCCGAAAAGACGCTCCGGGTCGTGCTGGAGGATTCCGAACTCTTCACGCCTCAGGCCCCCGAGTTTGGGGACGCCCTTTTTCTGCTAGGCGAAGTACACAACCGTCGCCACGAGTTCGAACGAGCGATCGGGACGCTCGAAGAAGCGCTGGATCGCTACCCGGACGACCCTAGGGTCTGGCAAGCAAGGTCCTTGCTTGCGGATTCTTATCGACAGAGCGGCCTGGCGCTGAAAGCGGAAGTGGAAAAGGCGACGACCGCCGCCGAGATCGAGCACATTCAGACGGAAGCGCGGGCCCGGCTGACCGAAGCACGTGAGTACTACCGCATGGTGATCAGGGAGGCCGGCTTCCGGCCGCCCGATCCCGGCGATCAACTCGCACACGTGAACCTCCGGCACGCCTATGTCTACGAGGCGGACTGCTACTTCGAGGTCGGGGCGCATCGCGAGGCGCTGAAGCGATACGAGGAAGCTGCCGGGCTGTTCAAGGATCGCCCGACGTCGCTAGCCGCTTACGTTCAGATCATCAACTGTCATGTGTTTCTCGGTCAGCCGGAGGAGGCGCGAGCCGCGCTCGCGCGGGCTCGGATTCTCGTAGAGGCGATACCGCAGGATGCGTTTGACGGCTCCGTGTCACCGGAGACTCGGAAGGACTGGCAGCGTTACTTCGAATGGCTGGACGGCACCGAGCTGTTCTGACCGATGGGGCAAATGTCATGACGACAGTTCAAGCGCCGACCACAGACCCCGCATGGACGCCGGACGCGATCCTGACGCTCCTGAAGGAGCAGTGCTCGCTCTACGAGCGGTTGCGCGCTGCCGCGTCGCGTCAACGTGTGTTGATCACGGGGGGCGATCCGAATTCGTTGCTGTCGCTCTTGGCGGATCGGCAGAAGCTCTCGGCCAAGCTGACGGACGTAGCCCGTCAACTCCAGCCTGTACGATCGGCGTGGGAGAATTACCGGCAGCGCTTTACCGACCCCCAGGCCGCCGAAGCGGAGCGGCTCCTCGAGGCGATTCGCGGGCATCTGCGTGACGTGATCGAAAGCGACGAACAGGACGCCAAGCTTCTCTCGGCTCGCAAGCAGGCGACCGGAGCGGCGCTCCGCATGAACCACTCGGCGGCTCAGGCCTTGTCGGCGTACCGTGCGCCCGCCAATGAGCCGGCGAGGCTGAATCACCTGGACGAGGCAGGCGAATGACCACGACCATGACCAAAGCGGTCGATGAGGCGGAACTCGCGACCATTATCCAGACGTACAACGATGTCACCGAACAGCTCAAGCGCTCGCACGAGTTACTGCGCAAAGAGGTCTGCCGTCTGCGCGATCTGCTGGACGAAAAGAACAAGGAGCTGCAACGGCGAGAGCGCCTTGCGGCTTTGGGCGAAATGGCGGCCGGGGTCGCACACGAAATCCGTAATCCGCTGGGCGGCATCGGCTTGTACGCGTCACTCCTGGAGCGTGACCTGGTCGATCGCCCACCGCAACTCGACATCGCCAAGCGCATCAACGTCGGCGTGCGGAACATGGAAGGCATTGTGGGCGACATTCTGACCTTTGCGGGCGGAGCGGAGCCCAACCGGCAGGCGTCCGGCTTGGCTGATATTATCGAATCGGCGCTCGTCCAGGTCGAGCCGCGGGCTCTGGCGCTTGGCGTGGCCGTGGAGGTTGATCCGGCGATCGGTGATACCGAACTCTCCTGCGACGCCGCCCAGGTGGAGCGGGCGATGTTGAATCTGCTGCTCAATGCACTGGACGCCGTGGATAACGGCGGTCGCGTCTGGGTCAGGTTGGAGCGGTGCGATCGTGCGGGGCTCGTGGGCGTGGCGGTCGAGGACGACGGCCCCGGCATCGACCCGGCGGTGGCTCAGAAGGTGTTCAACCCGTTCTTTACCACGAAGGATACCGGAACCGGCTTGGGATTGGCGATCGTACACAGCATCGCGGAGTCGCACGGCGGGTTCGTGAGGGTCGGACAGCGGGAAGGCGGCGGCGCGTCGCTCGTCATGGCGTTACCGACGACCGATGAGGTGGTCGGCGTGAATGAGGAAGTCTCGGCCCTGCCTGAGTTCGAGGTCGCGGCTGAAGTGATCGTAGGAGGCCTGTAGATGGCGCACATCGCTGTCATTGACGACAAGGAGATTCTTCGCGACTCGTTGGCGGCAACGCTGAGCCGCGAAGACCACTTGGTAACGACGTTCCATGATCCGATCGAAGCCATCGTTCAGATCAAGAAGAACGCCTTCGATTTGGTCATGGTGGATCTGAAGATGCCGCGCATGGACGGGCTCACGCTCATTCGCGACGTGCGGGCCGCCGGCTGCGAGAAGCCGATCATCATGATGACCGCGTTCGCTACCGTGTCGACGGCGGTGGAAGCGATGAAACTCGGCGCGGTCGACTACATCCAAAAGCCGTTCGAGGCCGAAGCGGTCGCCGTCCTCGTGGATCGGGCACTGGAAAGCGCCCGCCTGCGGCAAGAGAACGAGGCGCTTCGCACCACCGTGGCGGACCTTCGCAAGAACCGCGTGCTTGTCGGATCCGGCCAGACCATGACCGACTTGCGCACGCAGTTGGACCGGGTGGCTGCGAGCCACGCGACCGTGCTGATTACCGGAGAATCGGGCACCGGCAAGGAACTGGTGGCCTCGCATATCCATCGGATGTCACCCCGCGCCGATCGTCCGATGTTGTGCCTGAACTGCGCCGCTCTGTCCGGCAACCTGCTGGAGAGCGAGCTGTTCGGGCACGAACGCGGCGCTTTCACCGGTGCAGATCGGACCCGCAAAGGGCGGTTCGAGCTGGCGGATGGCGGCACGCTCCTTCTCGACGAGGTCTCGGAGATGGCGTTGCCGCTCCAGGCGAAGCTGCTGCGCGTGTTGCAGGAAGGCGAATTCGAGCGCGTGGGAAGCAGTACGACCAAGCGGTCGGACGTACGCGTGATCGCCACGACGAACCGTGATCTCGACGAATGGGTGTCGCGAAGACGCTTTCGCGCTGACCTCTATTATCGACTCAACGTGCTGCCCGTAAGCGTGCCTTCTCTGCGCGAACGTGTGGACGACATCCCCGAGTTGGTTGAGTGTTTCTTGTCGCAAGAGGCGAGCGGAGGCAAGGGCGCGGCTCTCGAAATCGCGCCGGCTGCCATGCAATTACTGACGGACTATCGCTGGCCCGGCAACGTTCGTGAACTCGAGAATCTGTCGCGGCGGGCGGCGACCCTGTGTGTCGGAAAGACCGTGACCGCCGACCTGATCGAGCCGTGGTTGCGGGGCGGCAGCGCCGGCGATGAACGGACGCTCAGCACCCAAGGGCTTGGCCAACTCCGGGAAGGGCGCATGCTCGAAGACATGGAACGACACCTGATCGAGCGTACGCTGGCGAAGAACAACGGGCACCGTGCGAAGTCCGCCAAGGCGCTCGGTATGGGCGTGCGGACACTCAGCATGAAGCTCAAGCAGTGGCGGGAAGAAAACGACGCCCAAGGTCGGCCGAGTGTCGCGGTCGGCTCTTAGCGATCGCCCGACAAGCGGCCTGTCCGGGACGTCCGGCGGGCGCAGAAAGTGCCGATGCGCAGGAATTGCCGATGGCGTCGGTGTCGAGATGGCGCGTTAAGAAGCTGGAATGCGCGGTTGGGCTCCTGGGACGACCGCGGCATGGTTCGTGCCTAGTTTCGTCGATGCGGCGCGCGGTGCGCCCGGGCGGCGCGTGATGCGCGGCTGGAAGTGAAAGGGAAGCGGATGTTCCTGTCGGACGTGACCGATCGTGGGGCGACCCCGGCGCTGATCAACGTCATGGCCTTCAACGAGGCCAGGCTCAAGACGATCGCGCATAACGTCGCCAACGTCGGTGTGCCGGGATATCGCGCGAAGCACCTGGATCCTCGTGCGTTTCAGGAATCGCTGAGAGAGGCGTTGGATGCGCGCAAGGGGGATCGGAGTAAGCCGTTCGTGATCGAGGGTAACGGTCAGGCCAAGACGGGGGACAACGGTCTTCTCGAAGTGAAACCGAGTGAATTCCCGGTGCAAAACGCCCTGTCCCACGACGGGACGAACACCTCGCTCGAGCGGGAAATGGCCGCTCTCTCCGAGACCGGCATGGCGCACGATCTCGCGGCGGCGTTGCTGCGAGGCAGGTTCGACGGTTTACGTAAGGCGATTCGCGGCACTCTCTAGTTGAGGCAAGGCAATGTTCGGAACACTCGCCATCAGTACCTCGGCGCTCGTCGCCCAGCGAACGAACCTCGATGTCATCGCGGGGAACATCGCGATGAAAGAGGTCACGCGCGACGAAATGGGCAACCCGGTTCCCTACCGTCGACGCGTCGCGCTGTTCGCGCCGGGCGATCCGGCGAGTGGCCGCCCCGACCAGGGCGTGCATGTCGCAGCCATTGTCGAGCAGCCCGGCCCCTTCGGTCTTCGATGGGATCCGGATCACGTGGACGCGATCAAGCAAGGCAAGGATTCCGGCTATGTCCGGGTGTCCAACGTGGATTATCACACTGAAATGGTCAACGCTCTGACGGCACAGCGAGCCTACGAGGCCAACGTGTCCGTAATCGAGATGGCCAAGTCGATGGCCAGGAGCACGTTGCGTTTGATCGGATAGCACGCCGGTAAGTAGCACCGGCCAGATTAGGTGACGGTTATGACGAATCCGATTCAGTTTCCCGGCTCCACCGGCAAGATTTCCGGTGTCGATCCGGCGATGCGCCCGGCTACGACCGAGCAGATCAAGGGTAAGGACTTCAAGTCCGTCCTTCTCGACAGCCTGGACGAGGTCAACCGCCTGCAGATCGAGGCGGACCAGGGTGTCCAGAAGCTGCTGACGGGCGAGACTGACAACGTGGCGGAAGTGCTCGCGGCCGCGGACAAGGCGGGCATCGCGTTTGATCTGCTGATGGAGATTCGAAACAAGCTGACGGACGCCTACAAAGAGATTCAGCAGATGCGGGTGTGATCGACACATCCGCGTAACGACGGTGGGCACGCGGAGGAACAGGGAGGTTCGTCGCGTAGCCCAGTGATTCTCCGAAGGTACCTGATCGACGGCATCGACATGCGTGTGGCCGGCGGTCAACTGACAGTGGTGTGGCAACGATGGACCGGTTGCGGCAACTGTTGAATCAAATCACGACCCAGCTGGGCGTGCTATCCGTGTCCCAGCGGCTGGCATTGGGGCTCTGCGCGGCGCTCATTGTGGTATCGCTTCTGTGGCTGATGCAGTGGTCGACCACGCCCGATCTCGTCCCGCTGGTCAACTACGAATTCAATTACGATGAACTGACGGCGGCGGAGTCCGCGATCGAGGCCAAGGGCTTACCCTACAAGACGCGTGGCAGGCGTCTCTACGTGCGTTCCGTCGACAAGCAGAACCTCGTGCGCGTGCTGCACGAAGCCGACGCGCTGCCGGAAGGAAGCCTCTTCGACATGGCCTCCGTCGTGGCGGATGACAACCCTTTCCAATCGCCCGAAGCGCGCAAGTTCGCTCAGAACTACGCCAAGGGCAACGAACTGGCCGCGATCATCGCCACGTCGCCGTCCGTAACATCAGCCAGGGTCATGATCCAACCCGTCCAGAAGCGGCGGCTCGGCGGACGCGGCAGCGAGCCGAAAGCCTCGGTGAATGTCGCGCTGACGCCGGGCACCGAGATGACCACGGCGATGGTCGAGGGGCTAGCCAAGCTCGTGGCCGGGACAGTGGCCGGGTTGAAGCCGTACAACGTCTACGTGACCGATACGCGGACGATGCAGTCCTACAGCGTCCCTCATCCCGACGATCCGGGAAGTGTGGACTTCCTCGGCATGGTCAAGCAGCGCGAAGCCCACTATGTCGCCAAGATCATGAACAAGCTTGCGGACGTCCCCGGGCTTCGGGCGTCGGTGACCGTCGATCTCGACACGAGCAAGTTGGTGAAACAGACACAGACCTACCATAAGCCGGAACCGAAGACCGAGTCCACGGAGACATCGGTGCAATCCTCCGGCAGTTCGCCGTCAGAGACCGGTGTCCAACCCAACCTGGGCACCGCCGTCACGGCCGGACCCAGTGGGGGAGGCAATACGTCGGACAAGTCGGATACCGACTACTACGAACCGAAGCCCAATGAGACTGTCACTGAAGAGAAGCTGCCGTTCGGCACCAAACGGATCACGGCGACGGTGGGCATACCCAGGAGTTTCGTCGTCAGCGTGCTGAGAGCCAAGTCCCCGGACGCCGCGGAGAACCCGGCGGATGACGATCCCGCGTTCGCCGGCGTGCGCGACGCGCAAGTGGCGAGAGTGAAACGAAGCGTGGAGCGCATCATCCAGGGCGGACCTAACGATGTCGAGGTGGATGTCTATCCTGACATGACGTGGACCACCGACGGCGGCACCTACGCGCCCGGCCCGGGCGGGATCGCGGCGATCGGCGGGGAGCCCGGCGGGTTCGATGCGATCGGCCTGGCTCGGACCTACGGGCCGCAGGCCGGCCTCGGGCTCCTGGCAGTGATGAGCCTGGTCATGATGATGCGCATCGTGCGCGGCTCGGCGGAGGCGATGGCCGGTCGAGGTCCGAAGCGCGATGCGGCCGCGGCGGAAGAGGCGGAGCAGTTGCTCGCCGGCGGCGCGCAGGCTGTCGGTCGGGCGTCGGCCTCCTCGGGCTTCCTGGTCGGTCGGGAACTCGGCGAGGATGCCCTGCGAGCGCAGGAACTCAGCAGTGAGGTCGCACGAATGGTCGAGGAAGACCCGGAAGGCGCGGCTGAGCTGATTCGTAAGTGGATCGAGGAGCCCGCCTAAGGCGCGAGTACGGTTATGGCCAAGGACACGGAAACTGAGGCAGATGGCGGTCCCGAATCACTGCGCGGCGCCACGAAGGCGGCGGTGATGATGGTCGCCCTGAACAGGGACCAATCCTCGAAAATCCTCCGTCACATGAATGCCGAGCTGGTCGAGGAGATCGCGCGCGAGATCGCTCAACTCGACGTTCTTTCTCCCGAAGTGCGCACCTCCGTGGTCGAGGAATTCTATAGCCTTGCCCTCGCGCGGCAGTACGCGAAGCAAGGAGGCATGCCGTACGCCAAAGCGCTGCTCGAAAAGGCGATGTCGCCCGAGCAGGCGCGAAAGATCATGCGGGGCCTGGAACGGACCGTGTTCCAGAGGCCCTTCTCCTTCCTCGCAAAGACGGATTCGGAGAACCTGCTGACCTTCATCCAGGACGAACACCCGCAGACGATAGCACTGATTCTGTCGCACGTGGCCGCCTCCAAGGCGAGTGAGATTCTCAGCGGGCTGTCACCTCAGAAGCAACTCGAGGTCGTGACCCGCGTTGCCAACATGGACAACACCAACCCCGAGGTGGTCAAGGAGGTCGAAAACGGCCTCGAGATGCGACTCTCCGGGCTGATGACGCAGACGTTCCAGAAAGCCGGCGGTGTCGAGGCCGTGGCCGAGATGCTCAACCTGGCGGACCGCGGTACGGAAAAAGCGATCATGGAAGCGCTCGAGGGCCAGGACCCCGATCTCGTCGAGCAGATCCGACGCCTGATGTTCGTCTTCGAGGACATCCTGCTCGTCAACGACAAGGGCATCCAGATGGTCCTCAAGGAGATCGAAAACGAGGAACTCTCGCTGGCGCTCAAGACGGCCAGCCCGGAGCTGCGCGACAAGATCTTCCGCAACATGTCGGAACGGGCCGCGGACCTGATCAAGGAAGACATGGAGTACATGGGCCCCGTGCGCGTCAGCGACGTAGAGCACGCCCAGCAGAAGATCGTCGATGTCGTCCGCCGGCTCGAAGACGCGGGCGAGATCATCATCTCCGGCCGCGGCGGCGAGAAGGAGATGATCGTATGACCATCGCTTTCGATTCACCGTTCGCCAGCCGTGACCCGCGGGTCGCGCACAAGGAGGCTGCCTGATGTCCACCGTGATCAAGGCAGGCGAGGCGGGCAAGCTCATGCGGCGTCTTTCGACGGTCGACCTGGCCGACCACCTGGCCGAGGCGGACGCGGTCATCCAGGCCGCACGTCACCGTGCCGACCGCATCGTCACGAAAGCGGAGAAAGAGACCGAGTCCGGGCTTCGCGACGCCAAGCGAACGGGTTACGACAAGGGGTTCAAGGAAGGGCGCGAGGCCGGCTTTATCGAAGGCTGTGAGGCGGCACGCAAAGAGACCATCGAGCGGTTCGAGCAGGAACAGGCGCACGTGGTCGGTGCCATACAGCAGGCGGTCGAGGCGTTTGACGCCATGAAGCAGGGGGTCAGGATCGCGGCCGAGCACGACGTGCTCCAACTCGCCGTTCAGATCGCCACCAAGCTCACGTACGAAATCGGGCGTTTGGATCACGAATCCGCCAAGGCGAACGTCACGCGCGCGATCGACCTGATCGGCGAGAGAACCGACATGACCATCTACGTTCATCCCGACGATGCCGAGGCACTACGTGTATTTGCCGACACGATGATGACCGGGGTCGAACGGGCTCGATCCGTTCGGATCATGAGGGACGAGTCGCTCGTCCGTGGTGGGTGCCGGGTGTCGGGCGGGGGGACGGATATCGACGCGTCACTCGACACGCAGGTGGAAGAGGTCGTGTCGCTTCTGTTGGGTCGAGGTGGGCAGCATGGCTGAGTTATTCGCCAGTCATCAAGATGCCGTACGACGCGGGCAGTTCTGCCGCGTGACCGGGCGCGTGACCGAGGTCACGGGCCTGACGGTCGTGTCCGAGGGCCTTCCGCTCCCCGTGGGTTCATTCTACGAGATTAAGCGCCAGCACGGCGATCCGGTCGCGGCGCAGGCCGTGGCGCTTCGAGGCGAGCAGCAAGTCCTGATGACACTTCAGGAACCGTTGGGCATCGCCGCGGGTGACAGGGTGACGAGCGCATCGAATCTTCTGTATCTTCCGGTGGGGCGGCAAATGCTCGGCTGCGTACTCGACGGCCTGGGCCGGCCGATCGGTGAGCGAACCGACTTTACCGTTGAAGCGCACTATCCCGTCCATCAAGACGCGCCGCCGGCGCTGACGCGTGATCCGATCCGCACCGTACTGCCCACGGGAATCCGTGCGATCGACGCGATGCACACGATCGGCGCCGGTCAGCGATTGGGTATCTTCGCGGGTACCGGCGTGGGCAAGAGCGTCCTATTGGGCATGATGGCCCGATACACGGCGGCAGATGTCGCCGTAGTGGCACTAATCGGTGAACGCGGACGTGAGGTGGGCGATTTTATCCGCAAGGATTTGAGTCGATCGGGCCTGGACCGGTCCGTCATGGTCGTTAGCACGTCGGACGAGTCTCCGGTGATGCGCGTGCGCGCGGCATCGGTAGCTGCGACCGTGGCGGAGTACTTCCGCGATCTGGGCAACAATGTGCTGCTGCTATTGGATTCGACGACACGGATCGCCATGGCCCAGCGACAGATCGGCCTGGCAGCCGGTGAGCCGCCTACGACGAAGGGCTATCCGCCGAGCGTGTTTAGCCTTCTGCCCAGGCTGCTCGAACGCAGTGGGCGAACGGCGAAGGGTAGCATCACCGGCCTCTACACGGTCCTCGTCGAAGGGGATGACATTAGCGAACCGATCTCCGACGCCGTACGCGGCATCCTCGACGGACACGTGTGGTTGTCACGTGACCTGGCGAATCGAGCCCACTACCCGGCCGTCTCGGTGCTCGAGAGCATCAGCCGAATCATGCCCGATGTCGTCGATCCGGCGCACGTCGAAGCGGCCACGGCCGTGCGGCGCGTCTTGGCCGTATGGGCGGATATCGAAGATCTGGTCAACGTCGGGGCCTACGCGGCTGGTGCCAACGTGGAGTACGATTTGGCCGTGCAGATGAAGCCCGTGATCGACACGTTCCTCCGTCAGGCGATCGAGGAAAGTGCGCGGTGGGAGGCTACGACGGCCGGCCTCATCGACTTGGCCGCGAAGATCGAGCAAACGCGCTCGCAGCTCGCGGCGGCGTCCGGAGCCGCGCAGCGTGAGGTCGTGGCGGCGGCCACGTAGAGAGTTGGTTTATGGCGGGACGATTCCGCTTTCGTTTGGAAACGGTCGAGCGCATCCGTCGTCGCGAGCAGGACGAACGACGGCGTGGTGTGGCGCTCGCGATACAAGAGGTCCAACGCGTCAAGGAGCGTATCGGTGTGTTGACTCAGCAGCTTGCCAACTCGATCGACCTCAAGCGCGGTCTCCAGCGTGCTGAGCACGTCGACATGCGGTCGTTGCGAGGTCATCAGTTTCACCTGGGCGACCTGCACCGTCGGATCCTCGAATCGGGTGAGCAGCTCACGCAACGCCGGAGCGTCGTGGATCAGGAGCGCGCGAAACTTGCGGAGGCGTCCAAGCGGTTGAAGGTGATCGAAAAGCTGCGCGAGAAGCAGTGGAATCGCCACGTGATGGCGCTGCGACGCGAGGAACAGGCGGCCATGGATGAGGCTGCGCTTCAGAAGTACGTACGTAGAGCAGCGATTGAAGATCGGAAGATAGTGACATGATAGCCAACCCCCCAGCCCTCAAGCGTGTGTATGACGCGGTCGCCTTCTTCGCCGTGCTGAACGTCGCGGTGGTCGGCGGCTTCTGCGCCTATCTGCTCGGAACCGGCGTCGTCGACGGTGACAAGCTTCGCGGGATCGCGGATGTGCTCAGAACCGAGGAAGAGCCTGAAGACGCGGATCAGCAGGCCGCGGATCAGGCGGAACAGCTCGCCGAGGCGGAGGCGGCTCCCGCCGTGGCTCCGAGCATCCAGGCCACCCAGATGTCCGCGGAAGTGCTGAGGCGCGAGGCGGAGCGGGTCAAGGTCGAACTCGATCAGAAGGTAGCCCTGACGAACAGCATTCTGCTCAGGGTCAGCCAAGAGCGCGACAACTTCAAGCGAGAACGAGAAGAAGCAGCGAAGCGCGAGGCCGCGTCCAACGAGATGCGTCAAACGGCGGGCTTCGAGAAACAAGTGGAGCTATATGAAGCGATGGCGCCTAAGACGGCCATCGATTACCTGCTCGACATCTCCGATCCGGATGAGGCGGCGAGGATCATCATTGAGATGGACGCCCGCAAGGCCAAGAAGGTCATCGAGGCGGCCAAGCAACCCGACCAGATTCAGCGCATGAAGGGCATCCTGAAACGACTGCGTGAAGTGGCGCCCGACAAGACGGACGAACTGGAAGGCACGGGTACCTGACGAGATATGATGCTTACAGCGAGCCAAACCAGTCTTGCGTCTGATGTCCAAGGCGGCGCGCGCCCGCGGCATGGCGCGCCGACCGGCGAAAGGGCCGAAGTCGATGCGTCGATGTCGAGCTTCGATGCCCTGCTCAACGCCACGGCACTGATCGCCGGCGATGTCAATCCGCCGCCCGGTGCGGCGCCGTCTCAGGTGTTCGAGCCGGCTTCCGGTGACGCACACGATCGGCGCGAAGCCGCCGCGCGAGCCGAATACCGACAAGACAGCCTGTCGCCTCCTCAAAGTGGGAGGTTGGATCGTACGAGTCTCGACGCTCGCAGAGCAGCGGCGCACACACAGCAGGCTCCGCCCGATCAGCCCGGCGCTGCGGTAAAGGCGTCCGCACAAGACGCGCCGGACGCATCAAAGCCACAAACAAGTACAGCCGATCGACCGGTACCGCCCGGTGGCGGCGTGATGCGATCCTTCGCTCGTGTGAGTGGCGGCGATGCGACTCGGGTCACGGGCACGCAGGCCGGTCGCGGATCGTCGGCGGACGGCGCGGCGCGAAACCAGGTTTCGCCTTCCACGGCGGCCAGCGGGTCGGCGGGTGCGACATCCGCGACGGCTGCCCGGACCGACGGCTCTTCGAGCGGCGTGGCGCACGAGGTCGCACGGGCTCTGACTGCCATTCGTGGCGGCGGGGCGGAGGCTGCCAAGGCACCCAACGCCGCGACCGCGGCGAGCGATGCGCGAGCCTCGCAGGAGCCTCAATCTCGGGGTGCCAAGTCAGCACGGCAGAGTGGCGCGGATGGTGCTCGATCATCGCGACAGGCGGCTGAGTCTCCCACGACGGAGCGAACCGATTTCGATCGGCTGGTCAAATCGATGCGTCTGCGGCTCGGCGAGCATCGCTCATCCGCGCGTCTCCATCTCGACCCGCCGCAGCTGGGTCGAATGTCGGTCGATGTGCGCATGAACGGAGACGACGTGCAGATTAGCGTCCGGACCGAAACCGACGCCGCACGGCGGATGTTACAGCAACGCGCGACGCAACTGCGCGAAGCACTAGGCCAGCACGGCATTCACGTGAACCATTTCGAGGTGACCGGTGATCTTGCCGGGCGTGACGTGCAGGGTGACCCGACCGGGGAGGAGTTCTTCCCCGGCGGCGACCGCGGCGAAACGCCGCAGCGCAGAATGACAAACGACAGTCCATCGCTCGGTGCGCCCGAGGCGCCCGACGCGATCGACCCGAATGAAGAAAACGAATTGGTGACCGTCGGGGAGCGACGGATCGATGTCAGAGTTTGATCGCACGTGGCGCTAGCGCTGCGTGCGGCAGCCGGCGGGTCAACGGCGGAGTCCGTGACCTACCGGCCGAATTCTTCGGAGGTGCATCGTGGACCCGATCAGCATCAGTGCATCGCTGACGCCCACCTTGGCGGAGCCGACTACCAAGTCCATTGCGGACATGAATAGCTCGGACTTCTTCCAACTGCTCATCGCTGAACTTACCAACCAGGACCCGTTCGAGCCGACGGACAACAAGGATCTGCTCAAGCAGATTTCGTCCATTCGCGAGATCGAGCTGTCCGCCGGGTTGACCGACTCGCTGGCGTCCCTCTCGGGGCAGCAGCAGTACTCATCGGCCTCGTCGATGATCGGCAAGTTCGTCAGTGGTTCGATCAACGAGGCCGGCGCCATCGACCGCGGGCTCGTGGTCGGCGTGCGGTTCGACGCGGCCGGCAACCCGATCCTCCAACTCGCCAGCGGCGCGGAACTGCCGATCGAGCAAGTCGCCGCCATCGAGTCTCCCGAGCGCGCGGCCGAGGCCTTGATCGGTCAGGCAGTGATCGGCGTGGATCGGCGCGAGCCTTCGGACCCGCAGGTCGTCGAAGGGGAGGTCGTCTCGGTGACGCTCGGGGATCGAGGTGAGATCGTCCTCGAGTTGGACAACGGGGAGAGCTTGCGCCTTCTCGACATGACCGACGTGAAGTCTCTGGCGGTGTAAGGCGGTCGCCGCCGCCGGCCGGCTTGGTCGGATCGTTGCGGCTGAGGCGTCCCGTCGATGGACTCCGACTATCTCGCGCGTTAGCGCGATTGACTCATACTAGGAAGCACGCAGATGTCGCTAACCGCAGCCATGCTCACCGGGTTTACCGGAATCAACGCTAATACCGTGGCCGTCGACACGGTCGGTAACAACCTCGCGAACCTGAACACGACGGCCTTCAAGGGCCAGCGAACGCTCTTCGAGACGATGCTGTATCGAACGATGGACGAAGGCGAAGGGCCCAGTGCCACGAGCGGCGGCACGCTTCCCAGGCAGGTGGGAACCGGTGCCGCCGTGGCGTCTCTACAGCGCAATTTCACGCAGGGTGCCCTGGAAGGGACCGGGTATCCCAGCGACCTCGCCATCGAAGGTGCGGGTCTGTTCGTCGTCGAACAACCGAACGGCGATCGGGTGTACACGCGCGACGGCTCATTCAGGCTCAATGCCGAGAATACGCTGGTCGCGACCAACGGGGCTACGCTGCAGGTCTTTTCCGCCGATGCGACCGGTGCCATCGACACCGCGACGCTCACCGACCTGGTCATTCCGCTCGGTGCGATGGGCGAGGCTACGGCGACTTCCGAAGTGACCATGGCCGGGCAGCTCGACAGCGGTACCGACCCGGCGTCGTCGTCCGCCATCGTGACCTCCGCTCCGCTGGTTACATCAACCGGGGGGGGGGCTACGGCTTCGACCCAACTGACCGATCTGGTCGACGAGTTTGGCCTGCCGATGTTCGCGACCGGTGACGAACTCGCGATCAGCGGCAAGAAGGGCGGGATCACGGTGACTGAATCGAGCTTCGTGGTCGGTACGACCGGCAGCACGCTGGCGGATCTGGCGTCCCAACTCGAGACGACGCTCGGCATCACCACCGACCCGGCCACCGGGGGAACACCCGGCGTGACGATTTCCGACGGTACGGACGCACCGGCCGGGGCCATCGTCGTGACATCGAACCTGGGTGAAATCAACGCCATCGGGCTCGACGCAGGCTCCATCGTCAACAAGACAGGCGTGATCGCCTCACCGTTCTCCTTTACCACGACGACGCCCGCAGCCGGCGGCGGCGCGGAGGGCACGAGCACGAGCTTTGAAGTCTTCGACTCGCTCGGCGGTCCGGCGGACGTGCGGCTTCGTATCGGGATGGAGTCGAAGTCCGACGCCGGTACGACGTGGCGCTTTTATGCCGAATCCAACGCCGACAGCGATCTGTCACCCATTCTGGGAACCGGCACGATCACGTTCGACGCGACGGGCAAGTTCGTCGGCGCGACCGGCACACAACTAACGCTCGACCGCGCGGGCGAAGGGGCGTCGACGCCGATCACGTTCAATCTCGACTTCAGCCGCTTGACCGGGCTGGCGAGCCCCGACGGTCGAACCGAATACTCCATGGCGAGCCAGGACGGCAAGCCGGCCGGCATCCTGAGCGGTTACGGTATCGGCGATGACGGGATCGTGACGGCGGTCTACTCGAACAACGACAGCGTCGTGCTCGGGCAAGTGGCACTCGCCACGTTCCCCAACTATGAAGGCATGATCGCCCTGAGCGAGAACACGTTTACGTTCGGCCCGAACTCGGGCGAAGTGACCATTGTCGCGCCGCAGACGGGGCCGGCCGGTGCGATTCGATCCGGCATGCTGGAACAGGGCAACGTCGAGATCGTCCGGGAATTCGTCAACCTGATCTCGGCTTCGACGGGCGTCTCAGCCGCCTCTCGGGTGGTCAGGGCGTCGGATGACCTGTTGCAGGAACTATTGCTGCTGGCACGGTAAGGCTCGCGGCGCGGGCGCGTCGAACGAGACAGCGTCCGGACGGGCCGCGGCCGGGAAAAGGATGTGAGTGATGATTACGGTCACGCGATTGGATGAGAGGGTGGTCGTGATCAACGCCGAGATGATCAAGATGATCGAGGCGACGCCGGATACCATCATCACCCTGCTCAGCGGTGACACGATCCTCGTCAAGGAGCCGGTCGACGAGATCGTGCGGCGGGCGATCGAGTATGCCAGACAGGTTCGTAGTTTTCAGGTGGTGTAGCGGCGTGGTCCGGTATTGTGTCAACCAGTGCGACGATAGAGGCTCAAGCTCGTACCGTGCGGGAGATACCTCAGGCGGACTCCGGCGGGAGTCGATATCGGGTCCGGTAGGTGCGATGCGCGCTAGGTAGGTACCAGGCAGCAAGGATTCTATGGATATAGCGACGATTATCGGGCTCGTAGCGGGCGTCGGTCTCTTGCTCTGGGCGATCATGGGCAAGTCGGACCTGGGTACGTTCGCGGACTCAGGGTCGGTGGCGATCGTGATCGGCGGAGCCTGCTGCGCGACGCTCGTGGCCTTTCCGATACGCAACGTGCTCGGCGTCGCGAAGATCATCAAGAACTGCTTCTTCGCCAAGTCGAAGGACCCTTCGACGTTGATCGCCGACTTGGTCCGGTATGCCGAAATCGCGCGTCGTGACGGAATCTTGTCACTCGAAAACGTGACCGGCGAAATCGACGATCCGTTCATCGTGTCGGGCGTTCAGATGGCCGTGGACGGGACCGATCCGGAGTTGATCGAGCAGATCATGCTCAACGACCTCGAGACGATCGAGTCGAGGCACGACGACGGCAAGAAGCTGTTCGAGACGATGGGGCGCTACGCGCCGGCGTTCGGCATGATCGGCACACTGGTGGGGCTCGTGATCATGCTCCAGAACATGGCCGATCCGAACGCGATCGGACCGGCCATGGCTGTTGCGCTACTGACCACGCTGTACGGCGCCATTGTAGCGAACTTGATCGCGCTGCCGCTTGCGGACAAGTTGGCGCTCAGAAGCCGGGAAGAGCAGATGCTCAAGATGATCGTCATCAAGGGTGTGATGGCCATTCAATCGGGCGACAACCCGAGGATCGTCGAACAGAAGCTCAAGACGTTCCTTCCGAACAAGCTGCGCGAAGCGGCGGGTGACGCGCAGGGGAAAGCCGCCTAGGTAGCTGTAACTGTGGCACGAGGAAAGAAAGAAGAGGCAAAGCAAGGCGCGCCGGAATGGATGGTCACCTACGGTGACGCCATGACGCTGCTGCTTTGCTTCTTCGTCATCCTCGTGTCGATGAGCGAGATGAAGAAGGATCAGCGGTTCATGGACGTCATGCAGTCGATCCGGCAGGCGTTCGGAGGGTATCAGGCGGGCGTGGGGGTCATACCGGAAAACACCACGCCGACCAATACGCTGATCAAGAAGCTGCTGCAGTTGGAGATCCCCGTCAACACGGACAAAAAGGGCGACTCGGACGAGGAAGGGATTCACGGCAAGAAGATTCGCGTGACGAGCGTGCGCGACGGGATCGAGGTCGTCGTCGGCGGACGGATCGCGTTCGAGCGATTCAGCGCGACCCTTATGCCGGAGGCGCGCGACTTGCTCGGCAAGACGGCTGAGCGGCTCGCGGGATACAACACGAAGATTTTGATCCGCGGGCACGCCACAAAGGAGGCGCTGCCGCCGGACTCGATGTATGACGACGCACGAGACCTCTCGTACGCACGCGCAAAGGCGGTGTCCGACGAATTGGCAAGCCACGGTGTTCGACGTGTGCGGTTGACGCTCGTGGCCGTCGGTGCCACCGAGCCGCTCGTGCGGCAGGCTTACACGGAGAAGCGACGGGCCCTGAACAGGCGCGTCGAGGTCATGGTTACGGAGGACCTCATTGAAGACTATGCGGGTTCGACCCTGCAAGAGGACTTGAAGGAGCCCCCCGATGGCCGATGAAGTACAACCCGAAGCGCCGGAAGCTCCCGCGAAAAGCGGCAGCGGCAGACTCTTTCAGCTTCTCGTCATCGTGGCGCTGATGCTGGGAGAAGGTGTCGCGGTCTTCTTTCTCGCCAACGCCGTCGGAAAGGATCCGACCGCCGCGACCGCGGCCGACGGCACCGCCGAGGGGCAAGGCGAGGGCGCTGCTGGTAACACGCCCTTCAAGGAGATCGAACTCGCGGACTGCCGTCCCAGCAATAGGAGCAGCGGCAAGACCGTGACGGTCCAGATGAAGGTCTCAGGGCTGGTAGTGAGCGATCAAGAGGAACGCGGCAAGGAACTCGCAGAAGCCCACAAGGCACGCATTCTGGATCGCGTGAATTACGTGGTTCGCAGTGCTGAGCTTCAACATTTGAACGAGCCGGGACTCGAGACGATCAAGCGGCGGATCAAGCTGGAACTCGATCAGGTCTTCGGAGACGAAGAGTTGATCAAGGAGGTGCTCATACCCACGTTCTGGCAGTCCGGCTCGGGGGTTTGAGTGTGGGTCGAACGCTGGATGCACCGATAATATCCGAGCGGTGGCCGATGGCCCCGCGCCGAGTTGCATGGACGCACAACGGCAGGGATGGAACCCGTGGTAGACACACCTGAAAACCAATCCGGGCCTGAAGAGGTTAGCCAGGCTGACATCGACGCTTTGCTCAGCGGCGATGCGGCCGCACAGGCCGCCGCCGCGCCCGATGCTGTCGATGCAACGTTCCAGGCGGCGGGATTCAACCAAGACGATATCGATGCGCTGCTGAACGGCGACCCAGCGCCCACCGAAGAGGCGGCGCCGAGTGAGCCGGTCGAGCCGGACACGCGCGTCGACACAGCGGGTCGGCCATTCGACGAGCAGGCCGCCGTCACGCCGCCCGCGGCCACGCCGCCGCCACAACCTTTTGAACCCAATGAGCTTGCGGTTGATCCGTCGCTCGGCATCGACCCGAAGAGGGTCACGATGCTCAGCGACGTAAAGCTACGTGTGAAGATCCAGTTGGGGCAGACCAAAATGCTGGTCGAGGACGTGCTCAAGCTGGGCGAGGGAAGCGTGGTCGAGTTGGACAAGCTCGCCGGCGACCCGGTTGACGTGTTGGTCAATGACCGACTGGTGGCACGCGGCGAGGTACTCGTGCTGAACGACAACTTCTGCGTGCGCGTCAGCGAAGTGCTGTCTCACGATCCCCATCGGATTACGATATGATACGGTGCCGCGCTCAACACGCTTGCGGTATCGGTGCCGCCGCTAGGTCGGGCTGGCGTCTTGGCGTCATCGCACTGACGCTGGCCACGGCCCCATACGCCTCAGCCGACGATCGCCCTGCCGGCGAACCGGGCGGACGCTCGCCCGCGGATCAACCCACCGCTGACGCCGCCGCGGCACCGGATTCCCAGGACGCTCACAGCGGCGCCGTGCTTCCGAAGCGCAGCGAGGCGTCGACCGCCCGCGGGCGCGGTGTCAACCGCGCCGGAGCCGTGGATCCATCGCGCCTGTCGGCGGATGACCGATCCGCGCCATGGTATCGGTCCGCCATCGGATCGCTCGCCATCGTGTTGACCCTGGTCGGTGGTGCGTACTGGGCTGCCAAGCGCTGGCTGCCGGCCGCACGGGCCGCGGAAAACGGCGCGCTGGCGATCGTGGCCAGAACGGCGATCACGCCGAAACAGAGCGTCGCCCTGGTTCAAATGGGGCGGCGGTTCGTGCTCGTCGGCGTATCCGCGGATCGCGTGACTACACTCTCGGAAATCACCGATCCTGACGAGGTAGCCGAGCTGGCCATCAAGACCGGTACGACGCCCGAACGGCCTCGCAGCGGGTTTGACGGTGTGCTGGACGGCCAGTCGTCCAGCTATCGCGATGTGCATCGGAAGAGTCGAGACGAGTTATTGGCGGGCCGGCGGGAGTCGCCGACCGCTGAGGCGGCTGAGCCGCTCGTCAATCTGCTCGAGCGGCTGCGGTCGCTGAAGACGAAGTAGCGAAGCCGGAGCAGGAGGCTCCGGATGAAACGAGCCCTGAAAGGAATTCGGGGCTGACTGCGTGCGCGTGTGGAGTTGCGCATGACTACGGGGCATGGATGCCTACGGCGCGGCTGCTGGCTTGCGGCCGCACTGGTCCTGATCGGGTGCTGCGCACCCGCCTTGGCTCAATCCGCGCCCGTTTTCGACAACCCCGCCGCCATCCCGGACCTCGGCAAGCTCGTCCCGACGGCCACGGATTCCAAGGGCGTTACCTCCAGCCTCCAGATTCTCGTTCTTCTCACCGTACTGACGCTCGTCCCCTCGATTCTGGTCATGATGACTTCGTTTCCACGCGTGGTCATCGTGCTTGCTCTTCTGCGACAGGCTGTGGGCACGCCGCAACTGCCTCCGGGCCAGATTCTGATCGGGATGTCGCTGTTCATCACCATGCTCGTGATGGCACCGACGTGGCAGCGAATCCACGTCGACGCGGTTACGCCCTACTTCGACGGCCAGATGGGGCAGCGCGAGGCGTTCGACATCACAGCCGGGCACCTGAAGGACTTCATGTATCGACAGATCGAGCAGGCGGACAACCACGAGGACATCTACCTGTTTCTGGAGTACGCCGAGCAGCGCGAGATACCGACGGATGAAGAGGTGAGCGTGGTCGACGTGCCGCTCACCGTCATGATCCCCGCGTTCATGCTCAGCGAATTGAAAACGGCCTTCATCATGGGCTTTCGGATCTACCTGCCGTTTTTGGTGATCGATATGGTGATCGCCACGATCCTGCTCTCCATGGGCATGATGATGCTGCCGCCGGTGTTGATTTCACTGCCGTTCAAGATTTTGTTGTTCGTACTGGCGGATGGTTGGCACTTGGTGGTGCAAACGCTGTTGTACAGTTTCGCCTGATAGGGCGGCTTCGCGGGAGTGCGTAAGATGGAACTGCCGGAAGCACTGGAGTTGGGGCGGTCCGCGTTTTGGATGGGGCTGTCGACGGCCGCGCCGATCCTCGTGATCGGGCTGGTGGTCGGTCTGACGATTGCCCTCTTTCAGGCCGTTACCCAGTTGCAGGAACAGACGTTGACGTTCGTGCCCAAGATCGCCGCCATGGTGATCGCAGCCACGATCTTCATTCCGTGGATTGCCAACCGCATGGTCGCCTACGCCGAGCAAATGCTGGGCACGCTACCGTGGTAGGTCCGCCGTCCGCGGTCGCGGTCGTGTCGAGGAGATGTAAGTAAGCGAATATGCCTGTGCAACTCACGGACATCCTGTTCGCTCTACCGACCTACGCATTGGTGCTCTTTCGAGTGACCGGCCTGATGCTGACTGCGCCGCTGCTGGCCAGCAACGTGATCCCGGCCCGCATCAGGGTGGCGCTGACCATGACGCTCGCCGCGGTGATCTTCCCGGTCGTCGCGGCGCGGGCGCCGGGGAACCTCGACCTCATGACGGCCGTCACCGGCGGTGTAGGGGAACTGATGATCGGCGCCACGATCGGCTTGTCGCTCACGCTGCTGATGATGGGTGTCGAGGTCGCGGGGCTGATGGTGGGGCGGCAGGGCGGACTCGCGCTCGGGCAGGTCTACGATCCCGCACAGAATCGACAGACCACGCTGGTCGCTCAACTCTACATGATCGTCCTGATCTTGATGTTCCTGGCGGTCGGCGGACACCGCGAGATGATCGCGGCACTGCTCGACACGTTCGACGTCATCCCGTTGATGACCTTCAAGTATGACGAGTCATTCGTGATCTTGTTGGTCGAGATGCTCACATCGGCCTTCATCATCGCGATTCGCCTCGCCGGTCCGGTGCTGATCGCTCTGTTTATGCTCGGGACGGCGTTGGGTTTCCTGTCACGCACCATGCCGCAATTCAACATTCTGACCGTCGGCTTCACGTTGCGGACGATGGTGGCGATCGGAACGGCCGGGCTGGCGCTTAGCGCCGCTCGAGAGGTCTTGCTGGAATCAGTGTGGGACGGCATGGCGATGATCCGGATGAGTTTCGGGCTCGATCCGGCCTGAGTTGATCGGAAGTACCAATGCCCGCTGAGCGCGATGAAAAAACGGAAGCTCCAACGCCGAGGCGGCGCAAGGAGGCCCGCTCGAAAGGGCAGGTCGCGCGGAGCCAGGACATCACGGCGGCGATGCTCCTGTTCTCCGGCTTCCTCGCGCTGGGGCTCCTCGGCCCCGCTCTCTGGCAGGCTCTGACAAGTATCTTGAAGGCCGCGCTGTCACCCGATACCCCGACGAGCCTCGACGAGGTGCTCCCCTTCGCGGCGCGCGCGTGCGTCGAGGTGTTCAGACGCATCGGCCCGATCCTGTTGGTCATGTTCTTCGCGATTCTGGCCGCCCTTTACGCCCAAATCGGGTGGAACTTCACGCTTCAACCGCTCATGCCCAGTCTCAGTAAGATCAACCCGATAAGCGGGCTCAAGCGGCTGTTCTCGATCCGCTCGGTCATGCTGGCGGTCACCAATTTCGGTAAGCTCTTGGTCGTCGGGTTCGTCGCCTACCTCGCGCTCTCCGGCAGCGCCGCGGCGATTCTCTACGCCTCGATGTTCGAGTTCGAGGATGTGTTCCGTCTCGGTTCGAGCCTGCTCTTCTCCATGACCATGAAGCTCTCGGCTGCTTTGCTCGTGTTGGCCTTGCTGGACTTCGCGTGGCAGCGGTACAAGCACGAGCAGGACCTCAAGATGACCAAGGAGGAGGTCAAGGACGAGCTGCGCAGCATGGAGGGCGATCCGCACATCAAACGCCGCCGCAGGCAGGTACAGTTGCAGTTGGCGATGCAGCGCCTGCGCACCGACGTGCCCAAGGCGGATGTGATCGTGACCAACCCGACGCACTTCGCCGTGGCGATCGCCTATGACGGCGACACGATGATCGCGCCGAAAGTCGTGGCCAAGGGCGCGGATGAGATCGCTCTGCGGATTCGGCAGATCGCGACGAGCGTCGGGATTCCTATTGTCGAGCGCAAAGCGCTCGCCCGCGGACTCTATGACGCGGTGGACGTGGGGCAGTACGTGCCCGAGCGTTTCTACCGAGCGATCGCGGAGATCCTAGCATACGTTTACGAATTGGCGGGACGCCGATCGAAGCGTCAGACACGGGAGGCAGTCGGCATCGGTCGATAGGCGCGTCTAAGCAGACGTGGACGCATGTGGTAAGCCATGGCGAAGCTTGATCTGACAAAGCTGAGGATGTCGGAATCGGCGGCGACGGTGCGGGGCGCAGTCCTGCCCGCGCTGGCCCTCGCGCTCATCCTGGTCATCCTTATTCCACTGCCCACGTCGTTGATGGACCTGCTCCTGCTGATCAACATCACCCTGGCGGGGGTCGTCCTGCTGACGGTCATGTACATCAACCGTCCGCTGGATTTCTCTTCGTTCCCGTCACTGCTGTTGGGAATGACGCTGTTCCGGTTGGTCCTCAATACCGCCACGACGCGCCTGATCCTCACGCACGGCGATGCGGGGCAGGTGATCCAGACGTTCGGCGGCTTCGTCGCGCGAGGCTCGCTCGTCGTGGCTGTCATCATCTTCGCGATCATCGTCGTCATTCAGTTCGTCGTGATCACGAAGGGTGCGACGCGAATCGCCGAAGTAGCCGCTCGCTTCACTCTAGATGGGATGCCCGGCAAGCAGATGGCCGTCGATGCGGACCTGAACGCCGGGTCGATTACCGAGGCCGAGGCGCAGAGCCGTCGGTCCGAGATTACGCGAGAGGCTGACTTCTACGGAGCCATGGACGGTGCCAGCAAGTTCGTGCGCGGCGACGCGATCGCAGGCATCATCATCACCATGATCAATATCTGCGGTGGTGTGTACGTCGGTATGATCGAACAGGGCCTGCCCCTCTCCGAGACGCTCCGCAAGTTCACGATTCTGACGATCGGCGACGGCCTCGTGTCGCAGATCCCCGCGTTTATCGTCTCCGTCGCCGCTGCCATGGTGGTGACGCGGTCAGCGTCGAAGAAGAACCTCGGCGAGGAGCTTTACGGGCAGCTTCTGAGTCAGCCGGTGGCGCTGGCGCTTACGGCCGGCTTCCTGGCGATCCTGGCCTTCACGCCGCTGCCCAAGCCGCCGCTCGTGCTGCTGGCGGCGTCGTGCGTGGCCGCGGCCTACCTGCTCAACCACCGCCAAGCAGCCGCCGTCGCCCAGGCGGCCGTCGCGAAGGCCAAGCCGACCGGTCCCGAGCGCATCGAGAAGCACCTGGCGCCCGACCCGATGGAACTCGAGGTGGGTTACGGCCTGATCAGACTGGTCGATCGCAAGCAAGGCGGCGATCTTCTCGAGCGAATCACCAACATGCGGCGGCAGGTGGCACAGGAAATGGGCATCGTCGTGCCGCCGATCCGTATCCGGGACGACGTCCAGCTCCAGCCAAACCAATTCCGCGTCAGACTCAAGGGGCTCGAGATCGGCGCCGGCGAGGTCATGCCCGGCCACCTGCTGGCGATCGACTCCGGCACGGTGTCCGAGCGGATCGGTGGGATGGAGACGACGGAGCCGGCCTTCGGGCTTCCCGCGCTCTGGATCGAAGAGAATCAACGCCACGAGGCCGAGCATCGAAACTACACCGTGGTGGAACCGTCGAGCGTACTGGGCACCTATCTGACGGAACTCATCAGGCGCCACGCCGATGAACTCGTCACCCGACAGGAGGTCAACCGGTTGCTCGATCACCTGCGCGAACGAGCGCCGAAGCTCGTGGAGGAGTTGATCGGCGATGTCCTCAAGCCGGGCGAGGTCCAGCGGGTGCTGCAAGCTTTGCTGCGCGAGCGCGTCCCGATTCGAGACCTCGAAACGATCCTCGAAACCATCGGCGACTGGGCGGGGCGCACCAAGGACCCCGAAATCCTCACGGAATACGCGCGAAACGCACTGGCCCGGACGCTGTGCCACTTGCACAAGGCCGACGACGGAAAGGTCCATTGCGTTACGCTCGACCCGGCCGTCGAAGAATTGATTGCCAAGAGCCTGACACGGACGGATCAGGGCACGCACCTGACGATGCCGCCTCAACTCCAGTCACGTGTTACCGAGGCGATTGCCGATGTGGTGGACAAGGCGGCGCCGGCGATTCGCGGTCGGCCGCCCATCATCCTCTGCCCGCCGCAGATCCGAGCGTGGGTGAGGCGCATGATCGAGGCACGATTGCCTGCGGTGGCCGTACTGTCTTACAACGAAATCGTCCGCGGTTTTGAAGTCGAATCACATGGAATGGTAGTGGTAACGGATGAAGCTTAAGACGTTCAAAGCGGCGACCATGGCCGAGGCACTCGCGCAGGTCAAGCGTGAGTTCGGGCGCACGGCTGTGATCCTCAATACACGTACGGTAAGCAAGGGTGGTGTGCTGGGCCTTCGGACTGGTGATACCATCGAGATCACCGCGGCCAAAGACATGTCCGATTTGCCCCCGGCTGTTCCACGGGGTACACTCAAGACGGGGCGAACCGTGGACGCAGAGGGAGCTGCCGCGCGGGTGTCACCTACAGTAGCCCATCCCGAGATTCCTCTACCCGCGCCGATTCTGACCGAACTGGGCGAGCTCAAATCGCTCGTCAGCGGCCTCGTCCGCGAGACGCAGCGATCACGCGCCGCCGACGTGCCTGAGCAACTCTTCGACACCTACCGCAAACTAGTGGAAAACCAGGTGGCTGAGCAGATGGCCGAGGCACTTGTGGGTCGGGTAAGAAAGAGCCTTTCCGACGCACGCCTGGCGGACCCGAAACAAATCCAGGCCGAACTGGTCAAGGCGCTCGAGGCGATGCTGCCGACGGCGGGCCCCGTCAGGGTGGCGGCACGCGGCGGGCCGACCGTCGTCGCCCTCGTCGGACCGACCGGCGTGGGAAAAACCACTACCATCGCCAAGCTCGCAGCTAACTTCTGCCTGCGGGAACGCCGGCGCGTCGGGCTGGTCACGGTGGATACCTATCGAATCGCGGCTGTCGAGCAGTTGAGGACTTACGCTCAGATTATCGATGTGCCACTCGAGGTCGCCAACTCGCCGCAGCAGCTCGAGTCGGCCGTGCAGCGCATGGAGGACCGAGATGTCATTCTCGTGGACACCGCCGGCCGTAGCCAACGCGACACCGTGAAGATTAGGGAACTCCATGAGTTCTTTCAGGCGGTTCG
>JAJDDX010000249.1 GCA_029260055.1 Phycisphaerae bacterium | reverse complement strand
GCTACGCTTGTCCGTGGCACCCGGGTGAACGGGTACGCTTGTCCGGGGCACCCTGGCGCTGACCGGCTAGGGGCCGGCGTCGAACGCGGCGACGAACCCGCGGTAGTCCTCGAGGTCCACGTCTGTATCGTCATCCAGATCGAACGCTGATCTGCACTCGCCCGGCGGTAGCCCTTGTTGTGGCCCCGATGCTTCGAGGCAACGCCAAAAGGCCGCGTGATCAGCCAAGTCCGTTATCGCATCGTGGTTGAAGTCTCCGACCACCTCCAAGATTCGGCCGTCGATGATGCGGAGCGGGTGGCTCGGCGCGGTCAGCCCGGTTGTCGTGAGCGTGAACTGATCTCCCATCGCGAAGGGCATGTCGCCGGCGTGAATGGTGAAGTCGAGTTCGCCGCCGGGTGAACCGTAGGGGCTGCCGGTCGTAGCGATGCCGGCGCCGTTTGGATACTCGAGCAGGCTTTGAACTTCCCAGGCGTCTGCGAAATAGTCGATGCGCGTGGCTATCCATGTGTCGAGGGGCGCCGTGCCGGGCTCCACGATCAGCCACGTTCCGCCGCCGGGCGGTAGCGCGCCTTGAATCGGTGCCGATAGCGTCAGCACGTGTCCGCTCGGGCTGATCGCGGCGATCGTTCGGAGTGCTGGCCCGCGGATCGTGAAACCCTCGAGCATGAACTGGCTGTCGACCGTGACGCCAGCGGCGGCAAAGTCGATCGGGTTGTTCGATTCATCGAATGCGACCGCGTGCGTTGGGTCGGTCAAGAAGGCCGAGAGGCCGAACGCCGTAGCGCGGGACGTGTCGACTCCGTCTACGAGCACCGTTCCGTTACCGGCGTTTGCGTGGCCGGCATGCGGCGGGGTGGCAGGGGCGTCGGCGCCGTCCGGGCCTTCGTCGGGGATCACCTCGGCGAAGAGCCAGTAGCGTCCGTCGGGAAGGCCGGCGATGTTCCAGTCGACAGCGGGTTCTGTCTGCCCGGGGGCTAGCTTGCGGACGGTCCCTACGTAGTTCGCGCCGTGCGGGTCGATGCTCGTGTCGGTCGGGTCGGTTGTTTGGAAGAGGCGCAGCCACGTTCCGCCGTAGAGATCGTTGGCTACGGTTCTGACCTGGTACAACGTCTCGGGTGGTGCGCCGACCGATTGTCCGGATGGCGGCCGGAATCGCATCGACGGTATATCCGTCGGGAGCCAGTTCAGCGAGACCGCCGTGTCACCGTAGCCGCCGGGCACGATGTCGAAGATGTTCAACCCGGCACATGTGTTGTTGTGCCACCGGGCGGCCGGGTTTGTGTCGCAGTTGAAGGCGGTCTTGCCGGTGGTGCCGGGCCACGGATCGCCGGCGTCTCCGTAGGGTTCGATGCCGGCTTCTAGTTCGTGGAGTCCGTCCGCCTGTTCGATCAGGTAACGGTAGGGGAAGCTGCGCGACGATTCATCGGCAGCCCCATCGAGCAGGTTTGTATGCATGATCAGCATGCCGCCACCCGGCAGGGCCTCGTCGAACCCGCGGCCGACCGACCAGAGGTAGAAGCTCTCACCGGGGCTGTCGTTGTTGTCGAGGTAGTAGACGCTGTGGTTGCGGACGAGTTCGTAGGGTGGGATCGTGATGGTCCTATCGACGCCGGGCGGCAGGATGTGGGTCAGGTCGCGCGGCCTGATCCAGCGTGTGCAGGCGGATTCCCGAAGGGGCGGGCTCGGGTGTACCAGGCCGCCGCGTGCCATGATGTCCCAGCGCCCGACCGGCGTGTTGATTACGGCACCGGGCTGCTCGATGAACACGTCGTAGTCGTACAGATCCGGGAAGCCTTGCCACAGGTGGAGGTAATGATGCGCGGCGAATGCTGTCTGGAAGTTGTCCGTGGGTATGACGTTGTCTACGAATTCGACATCGATCGCGCGCACGAGGTCGTGGAAGAAGATGCTCCAGTTCAGGGTTTCTCCGTCCGCACCGGCGTCCGCCGGGAAGCTGGTGGCGGGGGAGGCCGTGTCCGCGGTGTGAATCGGGTAGAATCCGGTTGCGGTGAGGAACTCACGCGGCTCGTGAGATCCGGGCGGCAGCAGTATGATGCCGGAGTTGAGCCCCGCCGGCGCGAGTACGGCCGGGTCGCCGCGCCCTTCGTACGATGCCGGGATGGCCGCCGCTTGCGGTCCGTCGACACACGAACGCGCTTGTAGCGATTCCTCATCGACCCATCCGCCGAGGTCGAGAAGCACATCGAGAACCTCGACGCAGTCTTCCATCAAGCGGCGACTATTGAAGGGGTAGGCACTGCCGCGCCCATCGTTGGGCGTCGCAGCGCTTGAGTCGGCTACGTAATTCTCCGAGCCGGTGAAGCGGGATTCACCGAGGTCGACGAGCCCGTCGAGGTTGAAATCGCGGAATCCGAGGTTCGCACCTGATGGGCCGGCATAGGGATGATCGCGGGATTGCTGCGACGCGCCCGGACCTGCATGTTGCTCCCAAGCCGCGCCGTCGGTGAACGGCGGGGCGGTGCGCCACGAGAGGTACTCCATGGACAGTAGATTACCGCCGTCGAAGCCGAAGTTGCCGTGGATGTTCAGTGCATAGGGGCCCGCCGCCGGTAGGATACCGTCCGGTCCGAGCGGCGCGGCGTGCAGTTGATGAGTGCCGCGATCGTGGCCCCACATCGCTTCATTATAGGGTGATGTGACCTCGCCGAGCCGTTGGTCACCCGCTTGGTGGTACTTGGATGAAGGCAGGTCGTCATGTTCGACCCATCCGTCGTAGAAGATGGGGGCGCCTTGGTTTGCCCCGTACGCCATCTCGATCTCTTCCGGGAGTATGCGGGCGTTGCACAGCCGCTCAAACCCGTTGGGACCGGGGTAGCCGGTTTCAAACACTAGGACGGGGTCAAGCGCGTAGCTGCAGCCTAACCAGCCCGTACCCACGCCGACGCGTCGCCCGGTTGCGAAGTCGACTGACGTGCCGCCGGCGTTGGCTTTGAAGTAGCGGCGATTTACGTCTGGGTCGTAGGTCGGTTCGTTCGCATCCGCAAAGGGCACGACGTGCGGGATGTTTTCATCACCGCCGGGCCACAGCGGCGCCTCGCACGGTAGCGTCGTCGGGTTGTTCACGCCGACCGGTGTGTTGGGGTCGAAGTCCGGGTTGTCCTTGCGGTAGCGATCGCCCCAGGCCTGCTGATACCACGCGGGTTCGGGTGTGTGCTCGAAGCGGATTGATCCGGCCTGGCCGGGTTCGACACTGCTCGCCCGCTGCATCTTCGTACTGTAGGCCTCGTCCGGGCTCGGGGCGTCGGGGGCGAGGCTGTTGATCCAGCCGTCCGGCGGATCGTACTCGACATGCGTGCCGACGACGCAGAACCTCGGGATGTTCGTCGGAAAGCCATCGGGTTCGAGGCCGTACGTGGCGGCCATGCAGTCAGCACCGGGCGGTCCGCACAGGCAGCCGTCATCGCACACGCAGTCGGTTGCGGCCGTGATCAGTTGGTGTGGATCGTGAGTGCCGAAAATGACGCGCCCGTGGGCATCATCGATGAGGTCCTGCACGTCCGCTTGGCGCGCGGGGTAGTTGTCGGAGATGTACGAGGGGTCGTTGTAGACGACGGTGCTCGGCGGGTTGTCGCAGGTGGCCGTCGAGGTGCTGGCCGGGTCGTAGACCTTGATCCAGTGGGTTCGGTCGGTGGGCTCGCTCGTCGGTGTGGCATCGGGGTCGTGAATGCAGGGATCCCAGCGTCGCATGAAGTTCTCGAAGGGTTCGACGATGCTGAGGCCGTCTTGGCCCATGTCGAAGAACTCGCAGCGCAGTTCAGCGATGTCCATTCGTGGGACGTCAAGTGGGGTGCACTCGAACCCCGGCGCCCACTCTATGCAGAAACTGACGGCGCCATTTACGCCGTTAGGTCCTCGTTGGAACTGGCACTCGTCCGGGATGCCGTCCGGGTTCGGTTGGTTGGGGCCGTCGCTTGGGTTCTGGTCGCGGCTGCGAACGAAGGGGAACGGGCCGGTCCAGCCCAGCGCCGCGCACTGAGCAGGGGCGTCGGGGTTGTCCAATGGGTCGATGTCACACACGTCGGGGATCATGTTGCAGTTGCAGTCGGTGACCTGGATGTTGCCCGGGCCCGTCCATATCAGCGGTGGGCAGACCAGTTCGGGATTGGCTTCGTAGTCGGCGTGTGGAACCTCGATGTTGTATCGCCCGCAGCCCTCATACCCGGGCTCGACGAGGTGGCCGGTATCGCCGGGGCCGTTGGGGCAGCAGTCCGGGTTTCCGTCGTTGTCGGAGTCGGGCAGGAAGGCGCACCAGGACCCCGAACCGGGGTGGGCTTCGCCGTCGCCGTTCAGATCGATCCACGGCCCGGGAAGGTCCACCACCTTGTCGCCATCGTGATCCATCATGTTGTTGGCTTCGTCGAGGCCGTCCCATTTGCCGTCGCCGTCCATGTCGATGAAGCGTTCTCCCGGTTTCCATACGGGATGGCCTTGATCCGTCACATGACCCGAGGCCGGGAAAGGTGCGAACGGTCCGTTGTCGGCCCCACCTGGGACGTCGCCATCTCTGTCGATGATGATGGCCTGCAGGTTGCTGGGCCTTTCGCCTTGCCCGTAGGTGTAGAGGGCGTCTTCGTTGAGGTCGTAGAATCGCGCTGGGCTGTTCACATCGTCGCCGATGGCGGGTGGCTGGATCGCCCAGGGCAGGTTGATCCAGTCCGTCGTTTCGCCGCTTATGAGCACGTCGCCGAAGCTGATTTCCTCCCAGTACTCGGCGAAGGACCCGACGGCGGGATCGATCAGGTCAAAGTATTGGCGCCGCACGGACTCGGGGTTGGGAAGTCCGCCGGGCGGCAGGCCGGTGTCGGGGAACTGCTTAGGCGAATGAGCGAGCAGCACGAGGAACTGCCTCTCGGCGCCCTTGGCGGGGGCGAGGGCTAAGCCCCCGGCGGCCAGGCACGCGGCGAGGATCATGGAGTAGGGTGCCCCTCTCATGTGACGCTCCTTGTTTTTCTGTGTGCCACGTGGCGCGATGGTGTGCGCGTGGAAGCAGGAGTTCGCGCGGCGCAACGACGGGTGACAGTCGTCAAAAGCATGGCTTCCCCTTCGGTAGCCCGAGGATCGAGCGGGCCGGCGCCCGTGACTCCGATCCGGCTTTCGTAAGCGCGCGCAACCACATCGTATCGGACCAGTGAGTGTATGTCGAGGAGAAAATGGGACTTCCCATGCTGCGGGGCCGGCTTACAGCGTGACGGGGGGCAGGTGGTCGCGCCGCAGACGGCACGAAAAAAAGGGCCGCCCCGCGATGGCGGGACGGCCCCGTAAGCAGTCAACTCAATTCCCGCGGTCTACGGGCAGGGCACCGGGCAGCCCGTTTCGGCGTAGGTTTCGCCCTGGAATGCCCTGACCGACCGATCGATGTCGTGGAAGTTGACGTCGTCGTTCGGCGTGCAGGGCCAGATGTCGAGGACGACCTTGGGATAGACGGAGAAATCGCCCTGGAATCCGTGCACGATCGCGGTGATGTCCATGAGCGTGACCTCACCGCTCTCGTCGAGGTCGCACCAGATTCCCATGGTGGTCGTGCCGGGATCAGAGATGAAGGCTCCGCACTCGGCCTGGACGGTGTAGCGGCTTAACGCCTCCATGCTTGACGGCACGACGGCCTCATCGATGACCATGATCGTGCCCCAGTCGTCGATGAGTTGGAAGACCGGCGTGTCGGTCAGCGAACCATCCACGTCGATGTACTTGGAGAGGCAGGTCCAATCGGGCGATGTCACCAGGAGTGCGACCGGGCCCGGCGAGCCGGCCGGCAGTGGGGTCGCCTGGAACGCCCGTGTCGACGAGGCGCCGGGGCCGGGCAACTGGACCAGTGGAGCCTGGGCGATGGCGTCGCCGGCGCAACTATCCATACCGTCGCAGATGTCGTCGCCGGTGCACACGTCCGCGTCATCGCAGGGTGTGCCGAGAAGCTTGAAGTTGGGATCGCATGCTCCGCCGCCGTCGCAGATGTCGGCGTTATCACATTGATCGGACGACTGGTCACCACAGGCTGCCCCGAGGGCCTCGTAGTTGGGCTGACAGAAGCTCGCGCCGTCGCAGGTGTCCGGGTTGTCGCACTCATTATCCGTCGGATCGCCGCACAGCGTTCCGGAGGGTAATGGCGGATGGTCACAACCGCCGGCGACGCAGTAGTCGTCGGTGCAGTCGTTGGCGTCGTCCGGACAGAGCGTTCCGTCGACTTTGAAGTTCGGCTCGCAGTTGCCTATGCCGTCGCAGGCGTCGGGGCTATCGCAAGGCGTGTCCGTCGGGTCGCCGCAGGCGGTTCC
>JAJDDX010000248.1 GCA_029260055.1 Phycisphaerae bacterium | reverse complement strand
AATGCGACTCGCGGACATCGCCGCGGGACACACCGCGTATTATGTCGGGCACCCTACTCCCGAGCCTGATGGCAAGGTCGCCGGCGCGCTGAGCGTTAGCGGAGGCAACCGTGGGCAGGCTCTGGGCCAGCCGTTCAATTTCGGAGCGAGCCCATTCTCCATCGACGCTTGGGTCCGGGTCGCCTCGGGCGGATCGGGTGAGATGTGGATCGTGGACCGTGGGCATGAGTGTCACTTCGGAGCCAACTCCGGTACGGGTGCGCCGGACTTCCGGTGTGACGTTCTCCAGGCGTTTTGGCCCGACCCGCTCCCCCTGGATGTGTGGACGCACCTCGCAGTGACCGTCGAGCCCAACGCGGCCGAGGGGCTCAAGATGTACGTGAACGGCGAGCACGTCGGCTCGCTGGCAACGGGAGCCTACACGGTCAACTACGAAGACACGCCTTTGGGTATCGGCGGCCATCACGGCACGAGCAGTGGCGAGCGAGCCGTTGACGAAGTCGAGATCTTCGCGCGGGCGCTCGACCCCGCCGAAGTTCGCGCCATCTACGACGCGAGCAGCGCCGGGAAGTGCAAACCGACCTGCGTCGCGCCTCCGCCGGACATGCTCGCCTGGTGGGACGGCGACGACTGCACCGCTGCCGACCGACTCGGCAACCATCCTGGGGTCTTCGAAGGCTTTCCGGTGTGCCCGATCGACTTCTGGATCGGCGAAGGAGCGATGATGTTCTTCAGCGGAACCTACATCCGCGTCCCGCACCACGGCGACTTGAATCCCGGTATGGGTGAGCTGACCATCGATGCCTGGATCAAGACGGTGGCCACCGGCGCGCAACCGATCGTCGACAAATTCGCCGCCGCACTTACCAGCTACGGGATCCAACTTGTGGATGGGACAGTATCCTTTTCGGCCTGCGATCCGTTCCTTTGCTCGAATGCCTCCACGACGGAGACGGTCAACGACGGCGCATGGCACCACATCGCCGCCGTGCTCGCCCGATCGGGAGGAGCGGCTGAACTCTCCGTCTACATCGACGGTCAGATCGAGGCCACGACGCCGATCCCCTCGTTCGACACGGTCAATACCCCGGGCGACCTTCGAATCGGCAGCAGTTGGGTGAACAAAGGTGAACCGCCATACTTCGACGGCGTCATGGATGAGATCGAGCTGTTCGATCGTGCGCTATTGGCGAGCGAGATTCAGGCGATCTTCGAGGCGGGCACAGCCGGCAAGTGCAAGGACGACAATGCACCGATTCCCGCCGTGTCCGAATGGGGACTGATCGCCATGGTGCTTCTGATGGCGACGGTCGGGACGTTGCTGTTCAGGCAATACCAACCGAGCGTGACGTAGGGAGACCCCTCGGGCCCGACCTCCGTCGCGGCTCGGATAGACTGAAACCGTAGCCACTAGCGCGGCATCGTACTCGCGACCTCGCGAGTCGGTGCCGCGTGGCCGAAGTCGCGACCCGGCGGACAAGTCGGTGCGTGCTAGGCATGTTTCGCGGAAGGCAGCCGCCTAAACGCAATCGTAGCTGCGCTCACGACGAGTAGTGCCAGCGCCATCGCTCCCCAAGTCGACACAGCCGGCACTGCGGCGCCTCCCGGGACGCCATACTCGAACGCCCCCATGTCGACCACCGGCGGGCCGGCTGTGCCTGGATTGCCGGTGTCCGGTGCTGCGGGATCATCGACGAAGCGTGCGCCTCCGGCGTAGTCGGTCGCGAGCCAAGCCGGCACGGCGTCGTTGTCACCGGCATCGATGCATGGAGAACCGGCGGCGACGCGCACGTCGTAGCCGGCCACATTGACCAGCAGCGGGTCCGCGTCGATGCTGCCCGGAAAGTCGTCCGGATTCGGCGGGTCCTCACCCGGAATCGTCTCCAACAACCCCTCCACGCAACTGTACAGGACATCCGCGGAACCCTTGAACTGCGCGCCGACCGTCGGCACCTCCTCACCTGTCGCCGTGTTGCCCCAGAGAATGCTGTTCCGAATCACCGTGTTGTGGTTCCACCCCGAAAACGCGCCGCCCGCTTCGCCGGCGTGGTTGTTCGCCAGCACGCAGTTGATCAGCGTCGTGGTGTCGGCCTGTGCCGATGTGCTCGCGATCGCGCCGCCGTAGCCGCCGTCTTCGATGGGAGGCTGCACCGGGTAGGAGACGACCACGTTGTTCATGAAGATGCTGTTGACGACCGTCGTTTCGTCCCACGTGAAGAGCCCGGCTCCGGCGTGGGCGAAGTTGTCGGTGAAGACGCACCCGTCGACGGTGAGCGTGCCCGAGAAGTGATGGATGCCGGCACCTCTGGTGATGTAGTCGCCCTGGGCGTAGAAGGGGTCGACCCGGTTACCTTCGAAGCGGCATCGTGTGATCGTGATCGGTCCGTTGACGGCGTTCGCAATACCGGCCCCCATTGATTCGGTCGACCCGCCGCCGACGCCTTTGTTGCCGACGAACGTGCAGTCCTCGATGAGCGGTTGGCTCGCCCCGTAGTTATAGATGCCGCCGCCGCGGCCCAGGTGAACATAGTTGTAGGCGAACGTGCAGTCGGTGATCGCCGGGCTGCCGTCCTGGTTGTAGATGCCCGCCCCGCTGCCGAACGCTGCCAGGTTGCAGCGGAAGATGCAGTTGCGTACCGTCGGGCTACCGCCGACGTTGTACATCCCGGCGCCGAAGGCGCTCGTGGCCTGCCCCGCCATCACGGTGAACCCGTCGAGGACGGCTGTTAGATCCGTGCCGTTCGCGGTGATGATGTGGGTGCTGTTGTCGGTGCCCAAATCCCAACCTACGTAACAGACTCCCCCACCGTAGCTGTCGTCCTGACCGATGTCGCCGCTGAGGATGGTCTCGTTCGCCGCGACATCGCGCTGATCCCGTACCGCTTCGTTTCCTGCGAAGCCACCGTAAAGGGCGACACCGCTTATGAGTTGGAACGTTGCAGCCACCTCGCCGAGTGCGCCGGGATAATAGGTGCCCGTCGCGACCCAGAGTTCGTCACCCGCGACGGCACCGCCGAGGGCGAGTTGCAGATCGAGATAAGCGTCGGTCCAACTGCTACCGTCGTTCGCGCCGGTGGCCGCGGCGTCCACGTAGATGACCGTCTGCGCGTGGGCACCCGGCGATCCGGCCATGGCCGATAAGACGACAAGCGTCGTGATCCAGAGATTGGCCCGGCACATGGAACGTCCTCCTCTGTTGGATTCGCGCGCACGGTCCGCAGCCCGTCACACACATCGGCACGCTCAGATTGGTACACGAAAGGCAACCCGGCCCGGGTGCAGAATTCGCCACTTCGGAACTTACCAGAAGCTCGGCGCCGGTCGAACTTGTCTTAGAGGGAATTAATCTCGCTCGAAAGCCCTCTCAACCGAGCAGTCCCGCGGCCCGAGTACGCTGCCGCACGGGACGTATGGCGTCGCCTTGCGGCCGGACGGCCTGCGCAGGTACCATTCCGCCGTGCCGGCGCGGCACCCGAAAGTGTGAAGCTCGATACCGAGGCTCAAACCTAAGGCGAACGCGATGACCGACCGCGATAGCTCATATCCACCCCACTACGCCGCAGCCATCCGGACGCTGCTACGCTACGCCCTCGTCATGCTCGTGATCGGCCTGCTCGCCGGCGTGGCGTTTCAGGAGTCCGCCAAGAAGCTGAGCCCCACGCCGGGCCCGGATGGGCTGAGCTTCTGGGATGCAGCGCTGCGCCTCGCGCTGGTCCACGGGCACATCCTCGTCACCGCCTTCCTGCTGCCCATCGCCATCGCAAGCGTGCTGCACTTGGCTCGGGCATGCGGCGGCGCGGAACTGACCGCCCGCGCGCTATCGTGGATCGTCCGGATCTATCTGCCCTGCGTCACGGTGACCGTCGGACTGATGCTCTACAAGGGCTATCACATCCTGCTGTCCGCCCGCGGCGGTGCGACGGACCTGGCGGAGATCGACGGGAAACTCTTCGGCGGCGTGACCGCGCTGCGCCACGCCGTCTACGGCCTCACCCATGTCGGCATGACGCTCGGGCTCTGCCTGTTCGCGTGGTGTGTCTGGCGGAGCCTGAAGAAAGTGAACGCGCGGTAGCGCGGCGCGGGGCGCACACGAAGCAGGTCGTGGATGTGGGCTGGGTGTCTCAATCGAGACGCGCGTAGCTAACCGATCAAGTGATGCCTCCGCGGCGACTCGAAGCCGCCGCGGAGGATCAACGTCGATACTCGCTTATCTTGTCCGGAGAAGCCCTACGGACACTCGCCCGTGTCGACGACCGTCGCGCCGAACCACGACTCGTACGCGGAGGCGCCGTTGAGAAGGTCAATGACTGTAATGATGTCCGATGGATCCAACACGCCGCTACGATCAAGGTCCGTATTCCACGACTCGCACGGGAACGCGGCCACCATGTTGATGCAGTCGATCGTCCCAATGATGTCGGACGGGTCGGTAACGCCGTCACCGTTCACGTCGCCCGGATGGGCCGTGAGACTCACGGAGCTTCCCGTTCCGCCGGCGTAGGTGATCTTCGTGATCTCGCCGGGCGTGAGGGGATGGGCCAGCGTCAGGGTGTACTGCCCCGGCCCGTTGCTCACGACGCTCGTGATCGCATTGGCTGCGACCGCCGGATGCCGCGCCGCGTTCTGCGTCGTTTCGCAGACGCTCCAGCACGCGATCGCTTCGGCACCGGTGGGACCGGATACGACGATGGTGTCGTAGCCCTGCTGGGGCGTCGTGCTTCCGGCCGAGTGCGGCTGGCGCGCGTCGAACCAGCCGGCGGGCGGGTCGAGCTGCGCGATCGCCCCGTCCGGGCATCCGGCACAAGTGTCGCCACACAGCAGGTTCGCGCCGCAGCCGTCGCCATTCCAGCCGTCCGTCGCGCAGGCCGAGTCCCAGGTCACGTTGCAGCAGAACGAGCTGCACTCGCACACCGACATGCAACAGTCGAAGTCCGCGCAACCGCCCGTGCCGGGGGTCTGCGGCGTGCAGCAATCGCCCGTCGCGGCAGCGCAGGTGTCGGCAAGGCCACAGAGCGTCGTGGCGATGCTTGCGCAAGTGGCGTCCCATTCGACGCAGCAGCAGTAGTCGTCACGGCCGCAGACCGTCGCGCAACATTCGGGGTCGTCGCAGCCCGGCGTGGGATGCGCGGTCATGCAATCGCCGACACCACCGGCGCATCGATCGCGACACGGCTCCGTCGAGACCGTGATCCGATACGGTCCCTGCGAGCCGGTGTCGGCCAACACCGGGTAGTAGTACGTCCCGGCGGGAAGGCAATCCCAGGAAATCTCGAGGTTGCCGTCCGGAGCGGCCACCTGACACTCCGCAGCCGCCGTGATCCCGCTGCAGGGGCAACCCGTCGCCAGGTTGAGCCACGCGTCGGAGAATACGGGGTCGGTACCGGAATAGTCGAGCGTGACCGAGCCGTCCGCGAGAAGATCAAACGCGATCCACACGTGCGGACCGGGGAAGATCGGACAGTCGTTTGACGAATTCCCGTTGCTTCCGGTGTAGACGATCGGCTGGCCTTGTGCGAGCGGCTGTGGCGTCACGTCGGTACAGTTGTCGTTTGGCGGCGGCGCCATGCATGTGATCTGGAGTTGCCCGGGCCCCGTGTCCGGAAGCTGGCCGAGCTCCTTGAAACCACCGACGCGAATCTTGTACGCCTCGCCCTGCACGACCGGGAACGACACCTGGGATTGCAGGTCGCAGAAGTCGTCGTCGCACGCCGTCAGGGCGCCGGTCGGCGGGCATGCGCCACCGTCGTACACCGCCAGCTTCGTGTCGTACCGGCTACCGCACAGGCTGACCTGGAGGACCTCACTGCAGGTGGCCACGTAATCGAACCAGATGTCGGCGTTGATTTGATCGTCATTGAGCTGGAAGTTGCAGGCGGGCTCAGCCGGTCCGTCGGTCGTCGCGCCGGTCGTCTCGAAGAGTGTGATTCCGTCGAAAACCTCGGTGCTGTTTGCGCAGTCATCGTTGGCCGGAATCGGCGGCTGGCAGACACCCGGGTCGCCCAGCGGAATATCGAGGCAGAACGACTGGTCCGTCAGCCGGACGTCTTCCAGGCCGTATCCGTCGATCGGATTGCCGTCCTGCACGGCTCGACCGTCGCCGCTGAGGGCACGTTCCCAGAACCAGATGCAGTCCGTGTCCGAGACGGAGTTCGTCACCTCGACCCAATAGCACTGCCCCGCGGAAACCGGCACGGGAGCATGCCCACCGGTGTAGGCGTACTCGGGCACCAGGCCCGACACGATATCCCCCGTGGGAGAGGGACCGGCCACCGTCAGCGTACCGGCCGCCTGGGAGTACGAGGCGATCAAAGCGCCCGGGAAACCGTCGACATCAGCATAGTACTTCACCTCGAATGCGTCCGTCGCCGATTGCTCGCAATTGGCGGTAGCGCCGCTGTAGGCGCCCCACCAGCAGATCTCATTGACCGAACCGCTCAAAGCCGGGCTGAATCCATCCGCCACGGTGAAATTCGTGCGGTCACTCGTGTCGGCGTTCGCGTTGTTCCGCAGTTGGCATTGGCCGTCGGGCTGCGTGCAGACCGGCGGCGGGATGCACTCGAGCGTAAATGTCCCCGTGCCACCCGCCGCCAGCGGGAACGTCCCGATCCGAATCAGGTAGCTCTGTCCGCTAACGGCATCGAACGAGATGCGCGACTGGTTTCCGCATGCATCGTCGTCGCACGCCAGTAAGCGCGCGTCATCCACGGGGCACGCGCAACCGTCGTACGCCGCGATCTTGGTATCGACCGATGTCTGCCCGGGGGGGCAAGTGTTCACGGTCACGGTGCAGTCGGAAGGCGCTTGCCAGCAATACCAAACGTCATGGGCGATGCCGGTCTGGTTCGAGACCTCACAGGTGGCGTGATCCGGCCCGTCCGTCGTGGCGGCCGCGTTGTTGAACGCCGTGAGTCCCGCGAGGATCGGCAGCGCCTGGAAGCAACTGTCATTGCCCCCGCCCGCGACACCGCCGGCTGCATCCGCCCGAGAGCCTGCGAGCACTTGTGCCCCACGCGCCTCTTCGGCCAGACGAACCGCGCTATGCTTCGACGGCTCACCTTCGACCGGCGCCGCATCCAAAGCCGCGGTCGCCGACGCTTTGCCGGACACGACACCGCGGTGCTTGGTCAAGGACGACTCCACGGTGCCCGCGGCGGCTGTGACCGCCATCGCGCACACGCCGATAAGAGACCGGATGAAGACAGCTCGGCTAGACATCGGTATCCCCCTCTTTCCCACTAGATAGACCCGGGCCAACCTGCGCCGGATCCGCACCAAACGTGTCACGAGTCTTCGGATTCGCGCGCAGCGAAGCCGATCTCTCATGTCCACAGGAATAGCGCGTTTGGAAAAATCAAACTTCTCGTCGGCCCGGGAAACACGAAGACCCACCGTGCGGCGTGTCTGCCCCGTCAGCCAACCCCCCCAATACGGCCCCGCCGCTCGAGATTCGAACGGGCAAAGCGCCAGCGACAGGCTGCACAGAAGAAAGTGCAAGCCTCTTCCCCGTGATACGAGAAGACCGCGGGCATACCTCGGCCCCGCGCATCACTTGCCTGAGTATAGGCGGCGCGGCCGGATCATTCAAGAAAGTCCGATCATGCGACAGACGAGCCGCGGGCGATCGGCCTGCGTCATGCGCTGTGAACGGGGCGAAAACGCGGTTCCCGGGGCCCCGGTCCGGAAACGCGGATACGGTTTTGTACGGATTCGTCCATGCCGGGTTGTAGCGCGTCGACCCACTCCGCCGGTGAATCGGACGTTAGCACTGGTGGCGCATCGGACCTCACACGGCCGATCATGTAGACAATCGGCTGCACTGCTTCCCGGACCCGCGGGAGCGATCGCGAGACGTTGACGGAGCCCTCGGCGTGACACAAGACAACAGCACAACGACACCCCTCGGACGTGGCCGGACCGCTTATCTGGGTGCGGTAATCGGCATCATCGTTTCGATCGCCTACACCCTCGGGGTGCTGATGCGAACACTGCCTGGCACGCCACAGGCATTGGTTGACATGCGAAACCGGATCCGTGGCTGGCTCGTGGCACAAGGCGAGTGGATCGCATCGGCTCTCGGCGCAGAGCCGGTCACCCGTGAATGGCGAGAAGGCATGTTCGTCCTGCTGACGATGGGTGCCATCCCGCTCGTCGTCATGGTCGCCACCGGCCGATGGCGGTGCCGTGACCTCGGAATCCGCATGCCGAACGCGATCGGATGGCGCGTGCTGATCGCCGGCTACCTCCTCGCGCTGCCCTTCGTCTACTGGATGACACAGAGCGCGGAATTCACAAAGTCCTATCTGGCCTGGATCGAGCGGGCGGGTCTGTCGACGCTTGCCGCCTACTATGTCGTCGTGCTGCTCGCCGAGCACTTCTTCTTCCAAGGCGCGGTCCTGGCCATCTGCCGCGCCGATAGACGTTGGCCGCTACCAGCGCCGGTCGCTGCCATCGAAGGCGGCGCCCTTCGCAAGCTCCTGAGGTGGATCGGCCTGGCCCAGCCAACTGACGGAACCGTGGGCTTTGCGCGCGTGACGCGATGGCTCGGCTTGCAGGACGGATGCGTGGTCGCGGTGGTCGTCAGCGGCCTGTTGTTCGGCGCCGTCCACTACGGCAAGGATGTGCGCGAACTGGCCCTGTCCTTCCCGGGCGGCGTCGCGATGGCCTACCTCGCCTATCGGACGAACACGTGGCTGGTACCGATGACGCTCCACCTCGCCACCGCCGCCACAGCCGGCGCCTTCCTGCTCTGCCTGAGCTGACGCACCGGTGTGCCACTGCTCTCGAGCAGTGCCGGCGAACTGCCCTCAGGATCGCCGAGTGCCCCCAGTGGCTTGCCCACCAGTGCCGAACGGGTGGCATGGGCAAGCGATAGCCTGCCCGTAACGGACCCGAACGGCGGATGGGTGGCCCATGTCCTTTGGACATGGGGGAGACGATGACGGGCGTTCCGGAGCCCTGCCATCTTCCAACGTCAACGCGCGGCGAGCATCGCCTCCCCCACCTCCAGAGGAGGTGGGCCACCCGCCCTGAAAGGGCGGAGACAGCCCTAGAGATGCTCCGCGCCGGGCAGTGCCTTACTCGATCTAGCCGCGTACGCTCCGCAGGCCGCAAACACCAGCCCCATCAGCACGTACCCGCGAGCGATGCCCGCGGCACGGAAGGCCACGACGTTGTCCTCCGGGGCCGCGAACACGAGCAGGTAGTCGACCACGTTGCCCGACAACTGATAGGCGTGGGTAAGCCCCAGGAACGTCACAGCCGCGCCGACCAGTGCCCAGACCGTGGCACGATAGAACTTACGATCGATCAGGCAGGCGCTGATGGCCGCGAGGATCATGCAGGTGAAGATGTAGCCTCGCTCGAAGAGGATGAGGCCGTGCAGCGAGAAGCCGCTGACGTTCGCCCCGGGATTGGCCTCGATCAAACTCTGGATCGTCGAGCCGCCGGCCAGGTCGAACGCGCCGAAGACCAGCGTCGCACCCCACGCCGCTATCGCCGGGAACAGGCCGACCGCGACGGCCGGCGCATGCTCGCGCGGCGTCGCCTGAAACGCCTGGGCGGTAATCACCACGCCGATCCACAGCACGATCGCCATCCCGGCTTCGATCGGCACGATCTTATCGACCAGCGCCACCGCGCCGGTCAGGCAGATGACGGTGATGACGATGCCGTTGAGCGTCGAATAGCCGGCGCGGGCCCCGAGCCCCTTCCAGCCGGGATGCCCGATATAGATCGTCGTCGGAAAGCAGCTTCCCAGTAGCGCCGCGATCATCGTGCCGAGGCCGTTTACGGCGAGCGCCGGCCGCGTTTCGTAGCAGTCGCCGCCCGCCTCAGCCGACTCTATGTTCTGCAGGCTGCCGATGACGTTGAACAGCCCCATCGGAACCACGACGGCGACGAATCGCAGCCACTGCTCCGGCGGCTGACGAAGCACCGACAGGATCTCGCCACCGGCAAAAACGGGCCAGGCCAAGCCGACCTGCTCCCACGCCGAGCGGACATCGGCGCCGCTCATCGATCGCTGGACCCATTCGGCCGGCGCCACCCAGGCGATCAACGTCCCGACCAGGATGGCCACCAGCCCGCCCGGCACGCCCCAAGGGAAACGGAGCCGCGCGAAGTAGGTGATCAGCACGATCGCCGTCGGCACCAGCGCCAGGATCGGACGGGCCCATATCTGAAGGGCGAACGTCATGGAGATGAAGCCGATGGCGATGCCCGCCAACGTCGACAGCAGAGCCGCCCGCGGCGTCTGCCGCCGCACGCGCTCGGCGACGATGCTGCCGATAAACTCGATCATGCCGCTGCCGATACAGGCGAAAAGGCCCATCCGCCAGGCTTGTTCAGCGCTGCCGGTCTCTCGATAGACGGGCACCATCACGAAGAAGACGAACACCAGCAGCGACGGCGTGTTAATGCCGTAGGGCAGCGCGGTCACATCGTCACGGCCCTCGCGCCGCGCCAAACGCCGCGCTTGCCACGCGTAAAAGAGGTTGCCGAAGATGATCGAGACGCCCGCGCCGGGCAGGATGTACGCGTAGAGAAACCGAGCATCCTCGCCGGTCATCCCGCAAAGACCGCCGCAAAGCGCGACGATCAGCAGGAGCTGGACGAGGTTGTCGACGAACAGACCGAAGAAGCCGTCGAGATCGCGCCTGACGAACCAACGCATCAGCGTGCCCAGATAGAGTGGGTCGGATCGTACCCGCGCCGCGACGCGGGAACGCTTCACTGAGGTGGATCATAGAGAACCGTAAGCCGGCGTCCAGGCAATCGCGACCGGTAACCTCGGCCCGCCGCGCATGAAAAAACCGCCCCGTGGTGCGTCGCCACCACGAGGCGGTTGTATCGTTCGTGTCAGTCGCGAGTGCTTAGCGTCGCTTGCGGCGGAGCACGGCCACGGCACCGATACCCATCAGCGTCAAGGTCATCGGCTCGGGCACAACCCGCAGGGTGTACGAATCGAAGCTGCCCACGTCGCCGCTCGGGCCACAGTTGCAGGCATCGTCGTCAATCACGACGAGCAGCCACGCATCGGTGCCGCCGTTCGTGAACTTGGAGAACGCACCCGGGCCTTCCGGCAGGTACGTCCCGGGAACGATCTGTCCGCCCACGGGCAGGTAGCCGTCGGCACCCTTGTCGTTGAACGTCAGGGTGACGTTCTCGACGACCATCTGATCACCCCGGTCGTCCATAATCTCGAGGCTGTGCCCGAATGGATCGATCAGGAAGATGTTCAGGTCGGCCGGGTTCGGGTGTGTCAGGTTCGTGATCTCGAGTTCCAGCCCCAACGGGTGCGTGATCTGGATTCCCGGCGGCGTCATCGTCAGCGGGAAAAACTGCACGCCCGGAACCTCGACGATCGATCCGCCGGGTGCGGTGAACTCGTACAGGTAGTTCGGCTCATTATCAGCCATGGCGGCCGGCGCGAACGCCAGACCCAAAAGCAAAGCTACAGCAATAATGCGACGCATCCTCAATCCCTCCAAAGGTGTGCGAGACACGTACGGCGCGTCTCACGCTTCCCCTTCTTGATTACACCGATGCAGTTACCCCCTACCGGCAGGTAACGCCGGCGCGGCAAGCTGTGGCGCTTATGCACGTATCAGGGCGCCCCGAGCCGCTTGCGTAAGTATAGAGGAGCTGGTCGGCCGCATCAAGCTTAAAGGCAGAGGACTTTAGCAGGATTCCACACTGGCACTACAAAGCTTAGGCCGATAACCTGAATCCAGACTGGAATCCGGCCCCGAGTGGTATCTGCGCTCGTTGCGGTCCGTGAGCGCGGTCAGAATGTGCGTTCCGATAACGGGCGTATCAGTATTGCGCCTCACGCCGGCAGAACCTTGAAGTGGCCCGCCCGTGTTGCTACAGTGAATATAGGAAGCCTGCGGGCTATGCACGGTGGTCGAGTTCGGAGGGGGAAGACGTAGCGCCTGCGCTTCGCGAGTCCGGGGTAAAACTCGCGATTGAGCCGTAACGGGCGCCCCGCGCGACGGAACCTTTTCGAAGGCAGGCCATTCGCGCTGGGCGGATGGCGTTCCGTAGAGGGGAAACGGGGAGCTTCTACCATGTCCAGGGGGCGGTCGTTCAAGCGCGCTGTCGCGCCGCTTGTAGCTGTCTGCTGGTGCGCGCTCGCCCTTCCCGGCTCCACATACGCCGGCACGATCGGAGCGGACGTGATCGTCTCGGATATCAACGGCATGGCGAGTTACGGCACGGTTATGACCTGCACAACGCATCGCGCGGAATGCTCCAGCGACGCTGACTGCAACGCCTGCAGCAGCTCCGGTAATCCGTGCGCCGCTGACACCGACTGCGCGGCAGGCGAGACGTGCATCATCTCAGGCGACGCCTGCGACGTGGAGATTGCCGCGTTCGCTATCGGAACGACCGCCTGCAACGTCGGCGATGTCGAACTCAACTGGTGCAACCTCGACACCGCGTTCTGCAACGAAGATCAGCACCCCGCGATCGCCCAGAACATGTATCGACTCCTCAATGGTCGCTTCGAACAGGTCGGCATGTCGTGGGTGAAGCACGGCTTCGCGGCGATCGACAATCAAGGATGCGGTCTCACGTGCACGAACTCGGGCACGCAATACCTGCTCGGCGTCGGCTGCTCCGACGTCTACAGCCCTAACCTCAACGGTTCGCAGCGCTATCTCGGACCGCGGTCGGAAGTGGACCCCAACACGGGCCTGTTCCCGTTCCCCTACAATCTCCACTCGAACGAAATCGGCGATAAGCCGTTCAAGAGGTTACAGGTCCATTCGTCCGATCTGATGCCCGCGCTCAACGGCGGCGCGCGGTACTTCGCCGAGGCGCACTACGTCATGTCCGACGACGCGGCTGACCGCAACGGCAATAACAACGCATCGACGCAGGAGATCACGATCGAGGGCCCGAACGAGCAAGGACACTACATCCACGATTTCGTGGGCGGCACCATCCGGGGATTGCCCGCTATTAGGGCCTGGGCCGATTCGGACCCCTCCGTCGTCGAATCGGACGTCCAGGTGCCGGGGGAAGGCCTTTTCATTCTCTCCGGCAAGGCCACGCTGCTCGCCACCGGCTACTGGCACTACGAGTACGCCCTTTACAACATGAATTCGGATCGGGCGGCCGATACGTTCTTCGTGCCGCTCCCACCCGGCGCGATCGTGCAGAACGTCGGCTTCCACGACGTGGAATACCATTCGGACGAGCCGTACGACGGAACCGACTGGGGTCATTCAGTCGCGCCCGCCGGCATCACGTGGGCGACCGTGCCCCACGCAACCAACACGAACGCGAACGCGCTCAGGTGGAGCACGCTCTACAACTTCCGCTTCGAGACCAACGTCGGACCCGACCCGACACCCGGCACGGCCGTCGTCGGTCTGTTCAAACCCGGCACGCCCGAGTCGATGGACGCTACGGCCCTCGTACCGCTGTTCGGGGTCGTGGATTGCAACGACAACGGCACCGCCGACGATGTGGATATCACCCTGGGCACGAGCCAGGATTGCGACACGAACGCTGTTCCCGACGAGTGCCAGGCGGACTGCAACGGCAATCTGAAGGCCGACACCTGCGATATCACCGACGGCACCAGCGCTGACTGCAACGGGAACACCGTGCCCGACGATTGCGACCCGGACTGCAACAACAACGGCATCGTCGACGGCTGCTTCGATGATCCGCTCGTTCCCGACACCGACGCCGACGGCTTCGGCGATTGTGCGGACTTGTGTCCGCTGACGACGCCGCCGCTGGCGTGCGATTGCCCTCCTGCGGTCTGCTGCGACCTGCGACCGCTGTTGCCGGAGTGCTACGTGCAGGTCGACTGGTTCGAGTGCATCGACGTCTGGGGCGGCATACCGGCATGCATGCCGTCGGATCTGTGCCGCGATGGTTGCCGCATCGGCGACGCCAACGACAATGGCTCCCTCGACCTGCGGGATTGGGGTCGGCTCCAAGACTGTTTCAGCGGCCCGTTCGATGGTCCCGGTTATTCGGCCCCGTCGGCGGAGTGCGCTAGCTGGTTCGATTTTGATGGCGACGGCGACGTAGACACGGCGGATTCCGCCGCGTGGTACGGCGCGGCGCATCCCGGAGGTTAGACCGAAACCTGGTCGCGGCATCGCGACCCTGCTTCTTGTTTGAACAAGGAAGTCCACTTTCGCGGTGGCAGCGGAAGGGAGCCGGCCGGGCTTCCCGACGCGAGACCGCAAAGCGGGCATAACTACAGCGATTACTCGTAGTGTGAGGCCCCGAAGGGCATGGACCGCAACAACAAGACGCGAAGCAACATGAGGCTCCTGGTGCTGGCTTGCCTTCTATCGGCCGTGTTCGTCACCACGGCCGACGCTGTGCCGGAGAATCTGCGCGATTCCATCTTTGACCGCGGATCGAAGCGCGACTTGCTCGGTGCGCGCGCGGCCGGCGGCTTCTGCCAGTCCGACGCCGAGTGCAATGACCACGATCCGTGCACGATCGACGTCTGCTTCGACCAAGTGTGCGTCAACGTGCCGATCCCGAAGTGCGTCCCCGAGTGCGAGATCGGCGCGGACTGCAACGACGCCGACCCCTGCACGCTCGACATTTGCCTCGACGGCCTGTGCGAGAACAGGCCCATCGACGGCTGTGTACCGCCATGCCTGGTCGACGCAGACTGCGACGACGGCAACGGCTGCACGACTGACACCTGCTTCGACGGAATCTGCATCAACAAGGAAACGCCCGACTGC
>JAJDDX010000247.1 GCA_029260055.1 Phycisphaerae bacterium | reverse complement strand
CGGAGCGCTCGCCCGCGCGGACCGCACCTTCGCGGAATTCTGTTTGCAGTGCGGCGGCCACGCCGACGGGAGTTGTGTGCTCGTCGGCGGCGACGCGACTTGCCTCTTTATGCAGCACGCCAAAGCGGCACCCAAGCGAGGCCGCAATACGACCAAGAAGCCCAGCCGCGCCAAAGCGGTAAAGAAGAAGGTACCGGCGAAGCGCGCCGCACGCGCGCGGGCCAAGTAAGACCGGGGCACGGCGCGGTTTGCGTCGCTTCGGGCGGTCGTGATACCGGACGTTGAAGCGACTCGGTCGCCGTGTTAAGATGTGGCACTATGGGACGACGCGAGCCTTCGGTTCGCGCAAGTCAGCGCGGTGCTACGCCGGAGCAGGGACGCAACCCGCACGTTCTCTCAATCCAAGGACGGAACAGGCATCAGTCGGCCTTGCGCATGGTGGTCCGCCCACGTGGTGCGGACGGAGATCGCGCATGATCGTGGTCATGAACGTTCACAGCACGCAGGCGGATCTGGACCGCGTCTTGCGCCATGTCGAGCAGCAAGGCCTCATCGGCCTGCCCATCGACCGTGAAGCTCGAACGGTCGTCGAGGTGCAGGGCGTCAACGGAAAGTTCGACCGCGCCGGGCTCGAGGCCGACCCCATGGTCGACCAAATCGTGGACAGCGCCGGGGCAATGCTCGCCGCCGACCGCAAGCCGGGCGATGCGACGTTCGAGGTGCCGCTCGGCGAGCATGCTAGCGTCGGAGCGCAAAGGCTCGCGATCATCGCCGGGCCTTGCAGCGTTGAGAGCGAAACACAGATTCTCGAACTCGCAGCCGCCGCCAAAGAGGCCGGGGCGGTGGCACTTCGCGGCGGGGCGTTCAAACCGCGTACCTCGCCCTATTCCTTCCAGGGACATGGCGAGCTGGGGCTCGAATGGCTCGCGTTGGCACGGGAGAAGACCGGGCTCGCGATAGTGACCGAGGTCATGCGATGCGAACATGTCGACCTCGTGGCACGGTATGCCGACGTGCTTCAGATCGGCTCGCGCAACATGCACCACACGCACCTTCTGTCAGCCGCCGGCGCGCAGTCGAAGCCGGTCCTGTTGAAGCGTGGTTGGAGCGCGACGCTGGACGAGTTCCTCCAAGCGGCTGAGTACGTCATGCTGGAGGGCAACCGCAACGTCATCCTCTGCGAGCGTGGCATCCGCACGCACGAGACCTACGTCCGCAACACGCTAGCCCTGTCCGTAGTGCCGCACATCAAGCAGGTCTCTCGTCTTCCGATCATCGTGGACCCGTCGCACGGCACCGGGCGTGCGGACCTGGTCTCGCCGATGAGCAACGCGGCCATCGCCTGCGGGGCCGATGGGCTGCTGGTCGAGGTCCAGCGATCCGACTCGCGAGCCTGGACGGACGCGGCCCAATCGCTCGATCCGGCCGAGTTCAACACGCTAGTCGCGGCCCTGAAGCCCTTCGCCACCGCCGCGCAGCGCACGCTCTAGGCACTGCCGTTGCGCCCTCCCACCGGCATCGCTCGTTTCCACCGGGCAAATCGCGCGTCTTCCTGGTATAATCTCGCCGTCGGTTCGCGCGGAGGCACCGGGGCGCGTTCATTCTAAATGTAGCGTCGGGGCTTGTCCCCGGCGCCGGACGTCCAGGGGCATCTGGCGCCGCCCATGAAGGGCGACGCTTACACTTGATCCGAAAGCGCTCTAGCCAAGCCACATCGGCAGCGGCGCGAGCAACCGACGATACGAGGAGGATGGTGCGTATGACAGAGGCCTTGGTCGATCGTTCGCCACGTCAGTCGCGCGTCAGCCGCGCCTTCACGCTGATCGAACTACTCGTCGTCATCGCCATCATCGCCCTGTTGATCTCGATCCTGCTTCCGTCGCTTTCGAGCGCTCGCCGCCAGTCGAAGCAGGCCGCTTGCCTGGCGCACATCAAAGGCATCGCCAGCAGCAGTCGCGTCTACGAGGCGGACGACGCGAGCGGCTGGGGTATCCCGACGCACCCCGGCCAGTTCCGACAGTTGCGCACCGATCCGACGTTCATCGGGGCCTACGAGTGGGGCGGCAAGAGCGGCGTGGGACGGGCGGGGTTCACCGACGGGCCCGCGGACGGCCAGTACGCCTGGATCACCAGCAAGTACGGCACGCGCGCGGGCTTCGGTCCGGCGACACGCCCAATGAACGACATCCTCTACCCCGGCGGCTTCAAGGACAATCGCTACCCCGAGTACGACCGAAACGGCGCGCGGAACGACACGCAACTCGAACTCCAGCTCTTCCAATGCCCGGCAGACACGGGCCCGCCGCGCGGCGGCCACTGCCCGGATTGGATCGATCACACGGAGCGATCCTCCTACGATCATTTCGGTAATAGCTACGCCGCCAACCTGTTCATGGTCTTCGTCAGCGGCGGCGGCAGGCCTATGTTCAGCAACTCGCCCTACATGCGACCGATCAGCCGCGTGCCCTCACCGGCACGCACGTTGTACTACGAAGAGAACATCGGGCGGTGGGCGTGGGCCGCACGTAACGACCCGTGCGATTTCATCATGGGTATCGGCATCGGGCCGACCAAGACCATCGCGGGCTGGCACGGACGCGAGTGGACCTACAACCGTGCCTTCGTCGACTCACACGCGGAAACGCAGAGGGTCTACTTCGCAGGAACGGAAGACGGCGACGGATACGCTCAACACTACCGGGCGGAGCCGCTCTCGCACTATCCCGGGTTTCGCGGCGACCCCGGCGACTACAACTACTACCGGTGCGTCATCGTTCGCGGTGACGGCTGGGCGAAGGATTCGCTCCCGGCGAACATGATCGATACGGGGCTCATGTACCCTGGAGAGACGCGGGCGTCCTATGAGGATTGCGTCCGGGCGTTCGGTAACTGAATGCCGCAGTCGTACGTGACCGTGCGAGGGTGTGCGTCGCCACGGATCGTGATGCGGATCAGACGCCGCGAACTCGTTGCAGGGCGGGTAGCGGCGTCATCGCGTGCGCCCGTGCGACGAAGACCGTAGCTGCCAGTGCCAGGATGGAGCCGGTCGCGTCTACGGACGAAGTCACCGTGGCGGATTCCACGCCGATCTGCACGAACGCCACGCAGACCGCCACACAGGCGGTCATGAGCCACGGTTGCCGAATGCCGCCGCGCCGCAGGAGAGTGCCCACCGTAAGCGCTAGCACACCGTATACCGCCAAGGCCGAGCCGACCGCGCAGGCCGCGTTGATCATCGGCTCCTGCCAGATCAGATAGAACGGCAGCCATGTGATCCTCGACGGATCGGGGCCGGACGCCAAGAGAACGGCATCGAGCGGCGAGAGCCACAACGCGGCGATCTCGAACAGGCAAGCCGCCATGAGGATCGGCGTCGGCACCGCCAGCCCCCGACCGTCACGCCAGGCCCGTTCGCCGGCTACGTCGACCACGAAGACGGCCGTCCACACGCCGGCGATGATCCCGAACCCGCTCAGTAGAATGCGACCCATATCGAACGGGTGAGACAACATGAAGAGCTGGAGTACGGCGATCGCGCCGATGAGCGCCGCGCCCTGCGTCAGGGCGAGCACCGGTGCCTCACGCTTGCCGCGCCCGAGTTCTCGTGCCGACAAGACCAACGCATAGCCGAGGATCGCGTACCACGCCGCTCCGTGAACACGGTTCATGAACGCTGCGAAAGGGGCCGCCGTCGCGGACGAGGGCCCCATCACGCTTACGTCCCACCGGCTCTTCGAAAACGACTCCCAGAGACCGGCGGTATCCGTGACGAAGTCGAACGGCGCCAGGTTGAAGAACAACAAACCCAACGTGACCACGGAGGCGACCAGACTGAACGGCCGACCGGCGAGCGTGCGGCCGAGCCGCCGAATCACCGCTCCCAGCGGCCCGGCTAGTAAAGCCGCAAGCGACGCGCCACACGCGACGCCGAAGACATTCAACCCCACGTCGAACCACGAGGCGACGCGCGAAGCGATGACGACCTGCAGAAGCTCGACCGTCACACTCACCAGCGCACCAACCGCGACCGCCAGGGCGATTCGCGCGAGCGCCGTACGCCGGCAATCCCGCCGCAGAAGGACGATCAAGAAGCCGAGCGGTAGATAGACAACGATGTTGGTAAGGAGATCTTCCGCGCCGGGCATGGGAATGCCGAGCCGAGGCAGGGTCCAACCGGTCGCGCCGGTCACGGACGCCAGGGAGAGATCGAAAGGTATGAGCGACGCGTACATCAGAGCCACGACCGCCACGGCCGCCCAGCCCCAGCCAACACGACAGATGCCGTCGATGCCGCCTGAATCCACGCCTCGCCTGGAACTATGTAGGTCGCTTCCCATCAATCCCCCCTTTGACCGGTCCGACCCCACGCACGCGCGGCGCTGGCCCGGTGAGAAATGGCAGTCCAAGTCGGGCGCCGCAGCCGGCGGGCTGCCTGCGGTCCACCACGCCGCTCGATCAACGGACGTAGGTCCGGTATGATCCGCTCTCCCGCACTGCCATGGGGCGCAGCGCGGCAACGCGACACGCGCAGGGAAGCCTTGGGGCATCTGTGCCGTTTGTAGGGACGGCGCGAGTTGGAGCGACGGCGTCGCGGCGTGGCATCGAAGCGGTTCGAACGAAGGGCATAGGAAACGGAATCAGCATGAAAGCGGCGGTGATCAACAAGTTCGGCGGACCCGAGGTCTTCGACTATACGGACGTGGATACGCCCGCCCCGCGGGCCGGCGAACTGCTCGTGAAGGTCGCGGCCTGCGGTATCAATCGCTACGACCTATACACGCGCATGGGCGCGGTCTTTACCGATATGGCGCTTCCGCATGTGCTGGGCGCCGACGTGGCGGGGAGCGTGGCCGCCATAGGAGCCGACGTGGAGGGCTGGCGCGAAGGCGATGCCGCTATTGTGGCACCCGGCTACCCGATCGACCCGTCCGACTGGGACATCCTCCCCGAAAACCGCGCACCGAGCTTCGAAGTCACGGGCACGCACACCTGGGGCGGCAACGCCGAGTATATCCGCATGCCGGCACGTTTCGTGCTGCACGACGACACCGGTCTGCCGGCGCCCGAAGTCGCCGCGATGCCGCTCGTACTGATGACGGCGGTGCACGCCGTCGAGACGCTCGGCGAGGTGCGCGTAGGCAGCCGCGTGCTGGTTCAGGCCGGAGCGTCCGGCAGCGGGAACGCATGCGTACAGATGGCGGCCGCCCTCGGCGCCCGCGTCGCTGCGACCGTAGGCTCTAAGGAGAAGATGGAAACCGCCAAGGCCGCCGGAGCGGAACTGGTCATCAACTACAACGAGAACAGCTTCGCAGAGGCGGTGCTCGAATGGACGGAGGGCACCGGTGTCGATGCCGTGATCGACAACGTCGGCGGCAGCGTGTTCGAAGACAACCTCAAAGCCCTCCGCGTGGGCGGCATATTCGTGAACTTCGGCCTCGTGGGTGGGATGACGTCCACCATCAACTTCCGCGACCTGTTCTTCAAGCAGCACCAGTTGCGCGGCTCATTCATGGGCAGCATGGCCGGGTTGCGGCGCGGGCTAGAGTTGCTGCGCGAAGGTAAGATCAAGGCGGTCGTGGATCGGACCTATCCCCTCAGCGAGACTTCCGAGGCACATCGCTACATCGAATCCCGCGCGGTAAAGGGCAAAGTGGTCTTGATCCCGTAGCGCAGCTCAGGCCGAGAATCGACACCGTGGTCATCTACCGATTCGACAGCGCTAAGACCTACTGCCTGATCGAGAGCCGCACGACGGCGTGCGAAGGCGTGAAGATCGAACCGGTGCGGCATGAAGACCGAACCGGCCTGCGTATCACATTCCGGCGCGAACCCGGCGGTTCCGAAGAAGCCACGCTGGCTATAGCGCTGCCGCTACGCAGCATCGGCGGGGCACACGGCCCTTTCGTACTGGACGCTCACGGCGATGCGACGGACCTGCGGTTCCGTCTGCACGGCCTCGACGCCGAGAACCGCGAGGTAGCCTATATGCTCTCGCGAAGCGACACGGATGATACGCATAGTGCGGACATGAGCCATCCCGAGGGCGACGACGCCACACCGGCGGCGCTGCCGCTTCAACTCCATCAGCTTTCGATCACGATCACCGCCCGCGCAGTAACAGCCGATGTCACGCTGTTCGCGCTGCACGCTGCCGGCGACCTGCACCTGGTTCCGTCCGGCCTGGCATAGGGCATACGATAGAAGCCCCACGCCGGTTATGCATCACGCAAACGGATCGTGGACGATCGTCTGCCCGCAGTACATGCACCGAGGATGACGACGCGAGATCGTTCGCCGGCATTTCGGGCAGCTCACAGCCGTCTTGCGGACCTTCCCGTCAAGCTGACCGTCGGACAGGTCGATCTCGTTGATCTTGTCGATCAGCTCCACGTCGGTGATGCCCATCTTGTCGCGCATCATCACCCACATGGCTTCGCAGGCCATCATCGCCCGGTCGAGCCGCTGTTCCAACTCCGCCACGGTCGTCTGGGTCGTACGGGCGGTACGAGACGCCTCGCCCGCGGTGGCATTCGCCCGAGCCGCGGCACTCGCGGCGTGCATCCCATAGAAGATGCTCATGTGCTTACTCCCAGAAGGTGCCACGCTCGGATCACAATGCGGGCCGAGCGAGCGTTCGATGTTCCGACGCGGTCAGCCGCGCCTACTTGTTGACGAAGACGGTTTCGCCGTTCTCGTGCTTGCTGTCGTGATCGGCGGCTGCGAAGACCACCTCCGCGATGTCCGCCGGCTGCGATGTCTGATCGGCGGGGAAGTCGGGGAACGCGCTGCGGAGCATGCGCGTCTCGACCGCTCCGGGTGCGACGGCGTACACGCGTATGCCATGATCTTGACCCTCGGAAGCGAGGGCTTTGGTCCACGTGTTGACCCACGCCTTGGCCGCCCCGTACGCCGAGAAACCGGGAAACGGATCGACCGACGCCACCGACGAGATGTTCACGATCACGCCGCCGCCCTGCTTCTGCATGACCGGCCAGGCCTCGCGACAGGCGTGGTAGACGGCCTTGACGTTAACCGCGAGGATCGTCTCGAACAACTTCGGGCCCAGTTCCTCGATCGGCCCGCGCGGCGCGACGCCCGCACAGTTAACGAGCACATCAAGCCGTTCGTATCGCGTAGCCACCCCGGCGATCAGACGCTTGATCTCGTCCGGTTTGGTGAGGTCGACACGCTCGACGGCACACTGACCGCCGGCCTCGGCGATCGAACGGCGTGTCTCGTCCAACTCGTCTTGCGATCGCGCCACCGCCACGACCCGCGCACCCGCGGCTGCGAATCGCTCACAGATCGCACGTCCGATGCCTCGCCCGCCACCGGTCACGACTACCACCGCGTCTTTCATCCTCGTGTCTCCCGAACAGTTCGCTACGGCGACGTACCCCGCGGCCCCGTCAACGTTGATCCGACGGGTGGCATGAGCAAACTCGTTTGCCCGTGCATGTGGCCCATCGAGGAATACGGGCAAGCTATCGCTTGCCCCGACCACCTATCATCGTTCCTTTGGTGGAGCACTAGCCCATTCCCGAGCCGACGAGCGGCAACTCCACGACCACAGCCTCGGCGAGCGACTCATCCCACGATGCGATAAGGGGCGTGCCTTCCGCCGACGATGACGACTTGATATACCCCAAACAGACGACCGCGCCGAGCGCCAATGACCGACATGCGCTTGTCACGGTGCCCACAGGCTTTTCCTCACGCGACAGCACGGCACCAGAAGGCGGAACCTCGTCACCCGCGAGTTGAATGCCCACGAGCTTCCGGGCCACCACACCCCGCGAACGCATCCGCTCGATCACTTCCTGCCCGAGGTAGCAACCCTTGTTGAAGCTGACGGTCCGGTCAAGATCCCCCACCTCAGCCGGGAGATACTCGTCACCGATCTCCCGCCCGGTGCTGGGAATGCCCGCCTCGATCCGCCTTATCTGAACCGCCTCGTCACCGACCGGCGTGAACGGCTTGCCGAACTTACCGTCCACAAGGTCCTGCCATAGCTCGACCGCCATGTTCGCCGGTGCAAACAGCTCCACGCCGAACGGCCCGCAAAAGTCAGTCCGCACGAACCCGACCTCGATAGCCCCCATCCGCACGATTGACGTGCCGAGCTGCGGGAGGTTTCCCGCGTGGAACGCGCCGAGGTCAGCCAGCACCGTTGGGACCTCGGCACCGCACAGGCCGATCCGCGCGATGCCGTCGATGCGGTCCGCGACCGTCACGTCCTCGATGATCTTGTACTTGTCGAAGTGCGCCTTGGCGGCCTCGAGCACGCCGAAATCAAGCTCGACCAGAATCGCCTCTTCGCGCACGAGCACGTTCAAATCGAACAGAATGCGCCCCTGCGCGTTGCAGGCATACGCCGCGTTGCCCTCACCGCTCTGCAACGTCTTGACGTGATTGGTGGTCAGATTGTGAAGCCAGGTCGCGCGATCGTCGCCGGTTACTTCGAGGAGCGCGCGGCAGGAGCGATCGACGATGGCGCAGCCGCCATCCAGCGCCCGAAACTCACCCTCGATGTCACTGTGGGCTGCCGCGAGGGATTGAGTCCCCGCCCCGCCACCGGGGCCGCACGACGTCTGCAACAAGTCGAGCCACGAGTCCATTCGAGATTCCCCTCATCCAAGCGCGCGCATCGAAGTAAGGCGCGTCGCCGGAGCGAGGATAGAGGCAGTTGCAGGGCGGATCAAGCGAAGTCCGGTGCCCCATCCTTCGGGTTCGCCCGAAGGGTGGGGGACGGACCAAACTGCACGGATCACTCCGGAATGCGCGTGTCGTCGGGCAGTCCATCCGTCCCCCACCCTTGCTGCGCAAGGACGGGGCACCCGCTGTTGCAGGGAGGATCAAGCACGCGTGGCGTGGGCGGACGCGTGTGCCCGTGGGCAGGTCTTGCGTGGGGTCAAGAAACGAGACCTGCCGCACGTGGCGACCGAGCGGGTGCCCCATCCTTCGGGTTCGCCCGAAGGATGGGGGACGGACCAAACTGCACTGATCACTCCGGAATGCGCGTGTCGTCGGGCAGTCCATCCGTCCCGCACCCTTGCTGCGCAAGGACGGGGCACCCGCTGTTGCAGGGCGGATCAGACACGCGTGGCGTGGGCGGACGCGTGTGCCCGTGGGCAGGTCTTACGTGGGGTCAAGAATCGAGACCTGCCGCACGTGGCGACCGAGCGTACCGGTCGTCGCGGCGTCAGGGAGTGTCTTGTCGGCGCTGTGCTAACCGCCGCCCGACCGCAGCTTCGCTCGATGCCAGCTCGCGTTTGAGCTCGACGGCTGTCATCTCCGTGCGCGCCAGGCGGCGGGCGGCGCGGGTCATCACCTCGGCAAGCTCGCGAAGGGCGGCTGCCGCCTTCGGATCGGGCGTGTCGGTTCCAATAAGCCAGCGCCGCGACCGGCGAATCAAACGCACATCATCGAGCGGCACGCGGCCGGCTACCTGAATCACGACCATCGCCGCGTCGCCGTCGACTCGCTCGCTGATCGCTCTTACATCATGCGAGAAGACGCCGATGGCGTTGCCGGCCGCCGACCGATCAAACGCCGCGGTGGAGGCGGAACCGAATCGCTCCTTGACCGCGCGCTGCAACACCCCGTTGGCCGACAGGAGTTGATCCATGGATTGGATGAGATCGAGCACGTCGGCGCGTTGCTCATCGAGAAGGAACGCCTCCAACTCGGCGATTCGCCCCTCGACGCGTAAGGCGTGAACGTGTCGAACGGTCTCGATCGGCGTGGCGGGAGCACGACTCGCCTCCTTCAGGTCGGGCTCGGAGGCACTCGGCTCGGGTGCGCTGGGTGGCGGAGGGGGTGCGGATTCCGGCGGCGCGGCGGCACTGTCGGACCTATCGCAGCCGCCCGACACCGCTATCAAGCCCAGCAGGCAACCGACATGCCGCAGGGCACCGCGTTTCACGAGTCGTGCGACCATGCCTATCCTCCGAGCCGCAGGCTTTAGCCTGCGCGGACGTCCGCGCGGGCTAAAGCCTGCGGCTCAGATCGTGCTGGAACTAGCGCCCTAGGTACTGTATTTGGGCACGCGGAAGCGTTTGGTGCCGGAGCGGACGGTGCGGCCTTCCGGGCTTTCGTAGCGCGTGATGATCTCAATCTCTTTTCCGGCGATGTCCTTGCTTGGCCACGCGAGTTCCAGCTTGTAGCCGTTGCCGATCAGGCCGCCGCCGAATCGGGTGCGACTCGATGTGGGATAGTGCCAGTCGCCGACCAGCGTGCGAGCGATCTTTTCCGGACCGGTGCGATCGATGCGATACATCTCGACGTGGAACGTACCGTCGCGCCACACGCGCTTGCCGTCACGAGATTCGAGGACGACGCGATACCACAGGCCCTCCGGATCGCGATCGCCGGCCTTGTCGAGGTTCAGCCAGGGCTTCCGATCGTACAAGCAATGGAGGGCCATGACCGGGACTTCGCCCGGGGGCGCCGCGCGCTTCGTGGCGCCGGCTTGGCTTCCCTGCGACCCGGCTGTGTTTGCGTTCGCCTGGCAACCGGACAGCGCGCAAAACGCCGTAAGCACACAGGCCACCAGCGCCCAGCGCATTACATTGTTCATCGAGACGTCCTTTCGCAGGTCGGGACCATTGAGTCTCATTCAGCCTGGCGCGTCGGGGCTTGTCCCCGGCGCCGACGTCACCGGACCGGTGGGCGCCGTCCATGAAGGGCGACGCTACGTTCATGCCGATGACCTTCTAGTCACTCTTGGACACGTTGTTCCGCGCCAACGTCGGTCCATACACCGGCTCCGCCGCGGCACTGGTGGAGCGCGGCTTCGAGATCGTCGGCCCGTAGACCTTCGGCCTCGGCCCGTAGAGATCGCGCTCTTCGCGCGGTTGCATCGGCTCGGGCGTCGTCGGCTGCGCCTTCCCGTTCTCGTCGACCGGCCCGAGCGTCGAATCCTCGGGGAGGATCCGGAGGCCTTCCATCAACGGGCTCTGCGTGATCGACTCGGGCAGGACGAACTTGTCACGTTGTTCGACCGACATCTGGTAACGGTCTTCGTCGGTGCGCATGATGTCGACGGTCAGGACGATCAGCATCTCGGTCTTCTGCTGCGACGTCTTCGTAACGCGGAACAGCGGTCCGACGTAGGGGAGGTCGCCGAGCAACGGCACCTTGTTCTCGGTATCCTCGTCGCTCGTCGTGATGAGTCCGCCGATGATCACGGTCTCCCCGTCGCGGATCGTGATGTTCGTCTCGACCTCGCGCGTCTGGAAGATCGGCGATGCTATGCCCTCAGTGAGCTGCTCGTCCTGGCCAGTAACGTTGGACAGTTCCTGCCGCAGGGCGATGGTTACGTAGCCGTCGGGGCTGATGTTGGGTGTCGCCGTGAGCTCGATACCGACGTTTTCTCTGGCGATGGTCGAATTCGTGGAGCCGGTGTCGTTCAACTGGGACGACGCGACGTACGGGACCTGATCGGCGATCGTGAGCGTGCCCTCTTCGCCGTTGCGGACCATGAGGATCGGCCGCGACAGCGTCTCCGTGCGACTGTCCGTCTGCAAGGCGTGCATCAGGAAGCTGAAGTCCTCGCCGGTGATCGTGAAGTTTATGCCGCCGAGCCCGAGCGGAGCCGCGCCGAGGTCCGTGCCGAGGGCATAGTCAAAATGGCGGCCCTGGATTACGCCGTTGGGGCCGACGACGGCATTCTCGGAGAAGTGCAGGTCCTGGCCGGCAACCTCCATACCAAGTTCCACCCCGTCGCGCAGTTGCACCTCGGCGATCAAGACAGAGATCATGACCTGCGGTTCCGGGCGGTCGAGCTGAGCGATCATCTCCATCGTCTGCTGATACTGCTGCCGGCTAGTGCCGACGATCAAGCGGCTGGAGCCTTCCTCCTCGTCGCCGACGGCCTCGACCGACACCTGGCGTTCCATCCGGCGCTGTGCGGATTCCTCGTCCTCACCCATGCCGAGCACGTCCTGCTCCTGCTGATTGAAGCCCTGAATGGCATCGGCGAGCCTCTGGGCGTCGAGGAACTTGGCCGGTATGACCTCGTACACACGATCTTCCGCCTCTTGAGCGTCGAGATAGTGGATCAGTTCCTCGATCATCCGCAGGTCGACTTCCGCGCCGGCTGCGAGCACCGTGTTCGTGCGCGCGTCGGCTGTAAACCGCAACTCCTGCCCGACGCGAGCGAAGTCGACATCACCGAACTCATCGCCGAAGTTGAACTGGCGGACGGTCTCGCCCTCGCCCGATTCGGCCTCGAACAACTCGGTCAACTGATCCACCATGCCCTGGGCATCGGCGTTGATCAGCGGGAAGAGGCGAATCTCGGACTGAATCGGCCTGATGGTGTCGAAGTCGCGGATCATCGACTCGA
>JAJDDX010000246.1 GCA_029260055.1 Phycisphaerae bacterium | reverse complement strand
GACGAGCCGACCAGCGCGCTCGATGCAGAATCAGAACAGGCGGTACAACGCGCTCTTGAGACGCTCCAAGCTGACGATGATGTCACCATCATCATCATAGCGCACCGATTGTCGTCTGTGCGGCACGCCGACCAGATCGTCGTGCTCGAAAACGGCCGAGTTCTTGGCACCGGAACCCACGACGCGCTTATCCAGAGTGCTTCTTGGTATAGAAACATGGTTGAGCTACAGACTGGCGAGCGCTTCATCGTGTCTGAGCTGGCGCAGCCCGCCGCGACCTGACAACATCAAGAGGAGTATACAATTGCCCCACGACGACATCCTCTTCGCCCAACTCGGCTGCGGCCGGGTGGCTCAGCGTTATCTCGATATTTTCACCGGCGACGAGATTTCGGGCGGCAGCCTGGCGGCCGTGTGCGATATCGAGCCGGACCGGGCCGAAAAATATTCGGAACTGACGGGGGCGACACCATACGTCGATCCGGAAACCTTGTTGAAGCAAACCGACGCCACCGTCGTCGTTGTGAGCACACCTTCTGGCGACCATGCCGATCATATCCGCGCCGTGCTCGACTCGGGCCGGCACGTGGTTGTCGAAAAGCCGATGACCATGCGCGTCGAGGACGCCGCGGCGCTGACTGAGCACGCGCGCGAGTTGGGGCTCATGCTCTGTGTCATCAAGCAGAACCGCTACAATCCGGCGATGCGCAAGATCAAGGAGACGGTGGCGGCGGGCCGCTTCGGCCGTCTCGTGCTCGGCACTGTCAGGGTCCGCTGGGCGCGTGACATGGATTACTATTCAAGTGACCCGTGGCGCGGCAAGTTCGTCTCTGACGGCGGCGTCATAACCAATCAGGCGATCCACCATATCGACGCGTTGCAGTGGGTGATGGGGCCCGTCGATGCAGTCTGCGCCCACGGCACCGCCCGGCTCAACGACATCGAGGTCGACGACACCACCGTTGCGATCCTGCGCTTTGCCAATGGTGCGTCGGGCGTGATCGAGGCGACGACGGCGACCCGGCCGGACGATATCGAGGCCAGCCTGTCGATTCTGGGTGAGGGCGGGACGGTCGTTGTCGGTGGGCTGGCCCTCAATGAGATACAGGATTGGGAGTTCGTTCATCATGACGCCGGTGACAATGCGGTGCCACACGATTTTTCGCAGGAGATTCCCAATGCCTACGGCTACGGTCACGCGCCGCTGCTGCAGGACGTAATCGACCGGCTGAAGACGAATGATTCCACGCCACCGATCGATGGCACCGAAGGGGCCAAGAGCCTCAGCATCGTCCACGCGCTCTATCGCAGCATGGAAGAGGGCGGCTGGGTGACACTGGGTCAGGACTCGGCCTCGAAACGGCTGGGGCATGGGCCGCGGGGTTGAGCGATGCGGTGCTTACTCTTCGGCCTGCCGGGTTTGATGATTCCCGTCTGCTGTTCAGCTGGGCGAGCGATCCGTTGACCCGAGCGATGGCGCGTGACACCAAACCGGTCGTCATTGGCGACCACGAGGTCTGGCTCGTGCGCAAACTTGCATCGGCCGATAGTCGCATCTGGATCGCGGAAGTCGGCGGCGAACCGGTCGGGCAAGTCCGGCTTGACCGCCATGGCGAGGCCGCGGAGATCGATTATTCGGTGGCGGCCGGCCGGCGCCGCGAGGGTTGGGGGATAGCGATCCTGGACGCCTTGACGGCCCGGCATGCGCTCGGTTTGGCCACCGCATACGGTGAGGTCCGGAGCGAGAACGAAGCCTCCGCCAGGGCGTTCCTCAAGGCCGGGTTCGCGGAGACGGTCGGGTCGGAAGTTCCGGCCGGATACCGCCGCTTCGAGAAAACGCTGCAACATGGTTAGGGTCGCCGGATCGCTGGCGCTCGACGTGGAGGTGCTGCTCGTCTGGGCTGCTGGCAGGGGAATTGCGCCGGTAGGCCCCCGGCCCCCGGCGTTGACCGGCGTCGCGTCGCTGGACCGCGCCGGAGCGTCCGATTTGGCGTTCTGCCGGTTCGACGGGGCAGACGGCCGGCGTCATATCGACGGCACGAATGCCGGCGCCGTGTTTGTGCCCGAGAGCCTCATCCACGACCTGCCAGCGGACCGGGCACTTTATCTGCCGAGCGCCTATCCGAGGCTCGACTTGCTCCACCTTCTGCAAGCCTTCTGGAAGGAGCCTGACTGGGAGTTCGACCCGGCGGCAAACCCCAGCGTTCACAGCGACGCCGAGATCGCGGACGACGTGCGCATAGGACCCTTCAGCGTGGTCGGGCCGGACGTTTCGATTGGCCCCGGCACGAGGATCGGCTCAAATTGCCACATCGAACACGCCGCCATCGGGCGCGACGTGTCGATCGCCAACAGTGTGGCCATAGGTGGTGTCGGTTTCGGCTATGAGGAAAACCCAGAGACCGGCGAGGTGCTGCAGTTCCCGCATATTGGCGGGGTCGAGATCGGTGACCGGGTCGAGATCGGCTCGAACACCTGCCTTGACCGGGGCTCCATCGGCGACACGGTGATCGGCAACGACTGTAAGATCGACAACCTGATCCACATTGCACACAACGTGCGCATGGGTGAGCGCTGCAAGGTTATTGCGCTGGCCATCGTCGGTGGCAGTGTAACCTTGGGCGATGACGCCTGGATTGCTCCGGCCGCGGCCATTCGCGATTGGCGCATGGTGGGTGAAAAGGCCGTGGTGGGGCTCGGCGCGGTGGTCACAAAGGACGTGGCCGACGGCGAGACTGTCGTCGGCAATCCGGCAAGGCCGATCCCCAAGACCAAGAACCGATACAAATGAATTCGTCAGCGCTACAGCATGTCGTGGTCCGGACCGACGCCCGGCCGGAGATCGGTTTCGGCCATTTTTTCCGGTGCCTCGCGTTGATGGAGGCGATGACCGAGACCGGCGCACACTGCACCTTGGCGGGGACGGCACCCAACTATATAGGCGGCAATGTTGCGATCTACGACCAGATCGACATGCCGGGCGGAATGTCTGATTGG
>JAJDDX010000245.1 GCA_029260055.1 Phycisphaerae bacterium | reverse complement strand
CGGCGCTACGCGGTGTGATGGCTTCCGACCGTGGTCGGAAGCGAGTTATGCTACGAGTTCCTCCGTCGGGGACGTGGCGAACCGCTGTCGCAGCCGCTGCAGAATATCCTTGTGAATCTGGCTGACGCGCGACTCCGAGAGGTTCAGCACACTGCCGATCTCGGCCATGGTCATGCCTTCGAAGTAGTAGAGCTGGAGCACGAGGCGTTCTTCACGCGGCAGGCCCCGCGTGAGGTGGTCGGTGAGTAGCTCGCGAGAGACGGAGACAGCCGGGTCTTCGGTTCGCGTGTCGCGTACGTCCCAGCCGTGGGATGCGCCCTGGTGGCGATGGTCATCCGGCGGCTCGAGTGCGCTGAAGTGGATTTCCTTGCCGAGTTGTGAAAGGCGGCTGAGGTAGTCGAAGCGGTCGATGCTCATGTCGAGCCGTTTGGCGAGTTCGGTTTGGGTGGGGCCGAACTCGCGGTCCGATCCCAGCGCCTCTTTGGCGAGCATCTTCTGCTTTTCGAAGGTGCGGACGGTGCGGCTCTGCGGGTCGAGGCTTCGGAGCCAGTCCATGACGGCTCCTGAGATGCGTTGCTGGCAGAAAGTCTCGAATTTGGCCTTGCGAGTCGGGTCGTACGCCTCGATGGCTTCGATGAGGCCGTCGAACGCCGCGCTGCAGATTTCATCGTACGAAACCTGGGCGGGCAACTTGCGGGATAAGCGAGCGGCGTGCGTGTGGACGAGCCCGCTGTAGTGGATAACGAGCCGATTGCGCATCTCGACCGCGCGGGTCGTCAGGTAGCGCTTCCACATCTTTTGTACAGGTAGGTCCTTCGCTTCTTTCTTAGCCATCTTCTTGCTCCACCTCGTCGTTTGTTACGAGCGTATCGGGGTCCCGGTTGTCGCTTCTCGGCGGCCGCCTATGTGAGAATAGGAATGAGCCGTAAACTAGGTAACATCGGAAGCATGGGTATTGTCGTCAAAATAGGAGCTTTATCTTCACCCGGTTTTCCGGGTCCGAGAAGCGTCCAAAGCGCCTGTAACTCCTGTGGTGGCAACGGGTTAGTGTGCTTCTGTTTCAGAAAGAAACGGAGACGGCGAAGTGGTTTTTTTCGGGTCTGGGGCGCTCGGATTCCTGTTTTCCCGCGATAACTAAAGCTGCAGCGTCCGTATTCGGGTTAACCAAGGGCAAGTGGGCTGTCGAACGGCGTTGGTGGGCGGCGTGGTCAGTTTGAGGCTGACGGCGCGGAAGCGGCGGCTTCGTTTCGGGCGTCCTCGATGATGACGCCGTCACGCAGCGTGATCGTGCGGTTGCACCTGGCGGCTACGTCGGGCTCGTGCGTGACGAGGATGACGGTCTTACGCCGCTGCCGGAGTTCGTCGAAGATCGCGAGGATTTCGGCGGTCGTGGCGGAGTCGAGGTTGCCGGTCGGCTCGTCGGCCAGAATGATCAGCGGATCGTTGATCAGGGCGCGCGCGATGGCTGCGCGTTGTTGCTGGCCGCCGGACAGTTCGTTGGGACGGTGATGGGCTCGATCACTCAAGCCGACGAGTTCGGCCAGCTCAGCCGCCTTGTCACGCCGTATCTTCGGCGGGCAACCCTGGTAGAACAGCGGAACCTCGAGGTTTTCGAGGATGCTGAGTTGGGCGATCAGGTTGAAGTTCTGGAACACGAAGCCGATGCGCCGGCCTCGTATGTCTGATAGCTCGTCATCGTCGAGCTGTGCCACATCCACGTCACCGAGCATGTAGGTGCCGGAGGTGGGGCGGTCGAGGCACCCGATGAGGTTCATCAACGTGCTCTTGCCGGAGCCGCTCTGCCCGACGATGGCGACGGTCTCGCCTTCGACGAAGTCTATGTCGACGCCGCGCAGGGCGCGCACATTAATGCTGCCGCCGGGCAGTTGGTAGGTCTTGTGTAGATTCTGGACGGATGCGATGGACAAGAGATTCTACCGACTTCCTAAGGAGATCGCTTTCGGGAGCCACCGTGGCGTCCGCCACCACCGCGCATCTTACCGGGCTGCCGGCTGCCAGTCGGCGGTGCTTTCATCTTCGCGCCGGCGGGGCGGGCCTGTGGGGAGCCTGCTTTCGGCGGGCCTCCGTTGCGCCGCGGCAGGGGCGGGAGGTCGGGCACCAGGCGCAAGTGGTCCTCGTCAAACGCGAGTAGAATCTTGTCGCTGACGGCGAGCCCGTCGGTGATCTGTGCCCATTCTGAGCCGATGGAGCCGAGTTCGACCTGGCGCGGTTCGATCTCGCTTCCGTTGGCGACAAACGCGTAGCGCCGGCCGGCCTTGGTGTAGATCGATTGAACCGGTACCGCGGTCACGTTCGGCACGTCTTCGACCAGGATTCGGGCGTGAGCCGTGACACCGGGCTTGAGCGGCACGTCGGCCGGATCGAGTGTGATCTCCGTCTCGTATTCCTTGAGGTCGGGATTGAGCCAGCGGTTCTGCGTGTCGGCGAGCACGGCGATCTTCGTGACCGTGCCGGAGAACTGGCGATCCGGCATACCTTCGACTTCGATAGTGACGCGCTGGCCCATGCTGATCTTATCCGTCTTGGCCTCGTGGATGCGCACGACAACGAGCATCTCGGAGGTATCCGGAAGCTGCATGAGTACCTGGCGTTCATGGACGCTGGCGCCCTCTTTGACCTGACCGCTGCCGTCCGACGACATGAAACGACCGCGTCCCGCGAAGTAGACCACGAAGCCTTGCGTGGGGGCCGTGATGCGGCACTTTTCTTTCTGCTCACGAAGCTTGGCGAGTTCCTCGCGTGTGATCTCTAGTTCCTTCTTGCGGCCTTCGAGCTGGCGGACCTTCTTGGCCTCTTCCGAAGTGGCGTTCTTCTTGATCCGTTCGAGTTCCTTGATCGCTTCCTGTACGTCGCTTTCACGCTGCCGCGAGTCGGCGATGTGCGTGTAGTCCAGAAGTACCTTCTGTGCCAGGATCGCCTTCTCGAGATCCCACCCGGCTTTCTTGAAGTTGAATTCGTCCTCTTCGTACTTGGTCTGCGTGATGAAGCCCTTGGTCTTCAGCTCTTTGGCGGCCTTGTAGTCTTCTTCGCGGCGTTCCAGCATGATCTTGGCCTGGTCGATCGCAATCACCGCGTCGGCGCTTGCCTGCTGCCAGTCGCCTTCGTTGTACTTGTCGAGCGCGAGCTTCTTGAGTTCGACTTCGAGTTCGCCCTTGCGAATGTCGCTGGCGTTTCGGTCTCGTTGGATGTCGAGGTCCGTCTTGGCAGCTTCGAAGTTGGTCACCGCCGTGGCTTCCTTCAGTTCCTCTTGGCGGATGCGGGAGTCGAGCTGATCGCTGGCGAGTTCGACGAGCAAGTCGCCTTCCTTCACGGCCGTGCCTTCATCCACGAGGCTGATGATAGTGGACCGACCCTCGACCTCGCACTTGATGTCAACGGAGTTGGCGGCCTTGAGTTCACCTTTTTCCTTGAGCTCGACCGTGAAAGAGCGCTCGGTGACCGTGAACTTGTCGATGTTCGCGACGGCCTGGGCGGTCTTGCTCCAACTCGTGGCTCCCCAGGTGCCGGCGCCGATAGCCACCACGGTTACGGCGGCGAGTACAAACGCCAGCACTTTGCCAAGGCGTCGCTTCCGACGTCCGGGATACCCCGGCGTCGAGGCCGTCTGATCCCAGTCGGTGTCTGGTTGGGGCCGCGTGGCCGAGATTGTCATGGGATGGGCTCGCTTTCCGTGTCGATTACGCTGGCCGCCGCTGGACCTCAACGATAGTGTAACTCAGCCGTCCATCGCGCACAACTTCCGATGGCGTAGGAAGTTGTGTAGCGTTCTATGTTTCATCCGCGGCGTCACTCGACCGGTCCATCGGCCGGTGCGGCCGGTTCGAACAAGCCGGGCGCCGCCCAGCGGCCGTCATCCGTGACGCGTAGGGTTCCGGTATCCAGCCGGAACTCCAGGATCGCGACGCGGTAGTCCGCTACGGCACGAGCCAGGCTGTTTCGCGCGGCGAGTAGATCGTTCTCGGCGTCGACGACGTCCTGGTTGTCGACTTGGCCGAGGTCGAACTGGGCACGGGCCGCCAAAAGTCGAATCTCGTTCTCGTCCACGTTCATCGCCTGGATGAGCCGCAAGTTGTCCGCCTGCTCGATGCGGCGGCGGGCTCGGCGGACATCGGCACGGACCGTATCCACTGACTCCTCGTGATTTCGCTGGGCTCGCCGCAGCGAGATGAGCGAAGAGCGGAAGGCGTTGCGCTCGGTCTTGCGATCGTCGAGTCGAAGCTCGATCCCGCCTCGCCACGTGGTACGTTCCGTGTTGTAGCTCAGCGCGTTCTTTTGATTCGGATCGGTCGCCATCGCCACGCTGCCGGTCAAGTCGAGATCGGGCAGAATGCTGTTCCTGGCCACGTCGACTCCGCGTTTGGTGTCGTCGACGGCGTCCGCGTTGTTGAGTAAATCGAGTCGATACGCCACGGCCACGGCGACGGCCGCCGATTCGCTCACGTCGGGCAGCAGCGCCTCGGTGGCAGCGGCGTTCTCATCCGCGTCCTGAGAGAGCACGGCAAGCGGCACATCGACGGACATACCGATCGAGATCTTGAATCGATCAAGTGCGGAGGCGAGTTGCTCCTTTGCGCTGACGAGACCGGCCTCCGCGCTGCGCAGGCTCGACCGTGCGCGTGAGGCATCGAATACGGTCTGGCTCTGCCCGAGGCGGTTGATGAAGTCCGCCTTCTCCCAGTCCTGGTTTCGGCTCAGGTAGCTCTTGTAGGCGTTGTCGATCGCGGCCTTGGACTGTTGCAGGCTGAAGAAGTCGGCCGCGACGTTGACGAGGTAGGACCGACGGAAGCGCTCGTAGGTCCGAACGGCGTAAATCAGGTCTCGCTCGGCCTGATAGCGGGATTCGTACGCGACTCGCCCGGCACCGCGCAGCAGCGGAATGTTGGCGTCCAGAATGAGTGACCCGGTTTCCCCGGATGTGATGTGTCGACCCAGGTCGCGCATCAGCGTACCCACGATCTGCGCCGTCACCTCGCCGCCGTAGGGAAGCCGTTGCGAGACGGCCACGTCGGCGACGGCCGACATGGCGTTGTCGAAATCACGCACTTGTCCGTAATTGGCGTAGTCACCTTGGACGGAGGCGACCCATTGGGGCGTCCACAGATGGCGTTCGAGCGTCAGGTCGAGCGCGGCGAGAAAGAGGTCCTCCTTGGCGTTTTGGAGGTCGCGGCCGTGGCTCATGGCGTAGGCAAGGGCATCATTCAAAGCGAAGGTTTGTGCCTTTGCTCGTTCGTCCTTTGAGAATATCTCTGCCGACAGGGTCTCCTCGTCGTCGCGTTCCGCGGCGTTGTCGCCGTCGTCTCGCTGCCCCTCATCGGCGGCCGGAACCGGAGCGGGTGAGCCTTGTTGAAACGCCTCCGGGAGTTCAGGGTCGAGGGGTTGCGGGACGAAACTGTACATCCGGGCGGACTTGGCGACCTTCCCGGTTTCCGGGCCGATTTGCGCATTTGACACTTCGCCCAGTGCGTCCTGCTGGCGCTTTTCGATGACGCGATAGACGGACCGGTCGGTCTGTTCGATGATCTTCTGCTGGCAGCCGATCACCAAGACGACGGTCGAAAGGATCGTGTAACGGGCAATCGTCCGCATGCGGGCTATCATGCTGATTCAGTGGCTATGATGTCAAGGCGACGTGCGGCGCGGTTACACGTTTGTTGCGATGATCCGGTGGTTTGGAGATATCCGCGACAAGTTCCGACAGGGCGTCTCGCGGCGGATTGTCTCCGCGCGTTTTCGGCGAGGTGGCATCGCGAAGGCGGCGGTGGCTGATCGCCGGGCCGTGGGGTAGACTTTGGCCCCGAGCATGCTCTTTTTTTGGAGGTGCCGGTGCGGTGTGGTAGCCCTGTGGAGCCGAGTCGCCGCGTTGCGTCAACGATGCCGATCCACTCTCGAACCCTTTCACAGCACAATGCCCGTTGCCGAACCGACGGCGATTCGATCGTGCGCGCCTGTAGCGACGATGCGGACTGGCTCGTTCGCGGCGACTTGCGGCCCGACGTGCTCGGCGACGATGCCCCGAACTGGTTCGCGCTTACGGCCGGATCGAGCGCCGAGTGCGTGAAGGTGGGGCACCGGCGTGCCGTGTGGCGTGTTCGCGCGGGCGGCCGCGCGCTCTTTGCGAAGATCGTGGAGCCCGGCGGGTGGCGCGCCGGGCTCAAACGCCGGCTGGTGGGCACGTCGGCGGAGCGTGAGTGGCGGGTGCTGTGTGAGGCCGAGTCGCGTGGTGTGCCTGTCGCGGCGCCTGTCGCGGTCGGCGTCTCCAGAGCCAAAGCAGGCTGCGCCGTGCTCCTTACCGAGGCGTTTGAAGACGCCGAATCGCTGAGCGACGTGTGGCAGACGCGAGTAGAAGCTCATGGAACGCGGGACCGGCTCGCGGCGGCGTGCCCCTTACTGGATGGTGTGGCGCGTGCGATAGCGCTTGCCCACGACGCGGGGTTCGAGCATCGAGACGGCCATCCTCACAACTTCCTCGCTCGCCGCGACGAAGCGCGTTCCTATGAAGTCCGCTACGTGGACGTGCTCGGCGGGGCGTTTCGGTCGCACCTGTCGGCGGTCGCGGTCGCACGGAATCTCGCGCAGCTCGACCACTTCTTTCGGGGTCGCGTGACGGCGACCGAGCGTCTACGTTTTCTGCGAGCGTACCTCGGACATCGCGAGGCGGACCGGAGCCCGGTAGCGGCGGCGGCGCACGAGCGCCGGGTCGTGGCGGACGTCGCGGTCGCGCGAGCGGCACAGGCCGAGATGCTCGCGAGCCACCGTGACCGGCGGCTCCGCAGTGATGGAAAGTACTTCAGCCGTATCCGCCTGGACCAGCATTGGCGCGGAACCGTGTGCCTTGCGCTCGAACGGCGCCATAGGTTTCCGGAGTCGGAGGTGCCGGATCGCACGTTGGCGGACTGGCATGAGCTACTCGACGCCGTCGCCGGACCCGCTAACGTCGGCGGCGTGCCGGCCCACTTTGCTGCGTCGTCGGGGTTGATGTTGGTACCGTCAGATAAGTATGTGGCGATGGCGTGTCTGCGAAACGCGTTAGCCGGCTCTGCCCATCGCCGTAGTTTCGAGATATGCCATCGGAATCGTCATCGTGACCTGCCGAGCGATCTCGTGCTTGGCTACCTGGAGCGGCGTTGCTGCGGGCTGGTCGACAGGTCGCTTCTGATCCTGCCGTCGCCGTCCCGTGGCATCGGATGCGCGGGAACTCCTGCGGAGGTCGAAAACCAATGAGAATCGAGATCGTTCGCGGGGACATCACGACCCAGGAGGTCGACGCCGTCGTGAACGCCGCCAACAGTTCCTTGCTCGGCGGAGGCGGCGTTGACGGCGCGATTCATCGGGCTGCGGGCCCATCGCTTCTGGCTGAGTGCCGAACACTGGGGGGCTGCCCGACTGGAGAGGCGAGGATTACCGGCGGATACGACCTTCCGGCTCGGCACGTGATTCACACCGTCGGCCCTGTTTGGCGGGGAGGCGACCATGACGAAGCCTCGCTCCTGGCGTCGTGCTATACGAGTTCGATGGCTTTGGCGCGGGAGCACGGATGCGAGGTGGTGGCGTTCCCGGCGATAAGCTGCGGCGTGTACGGGTATCCGCTGGCGGCGGCGGCTGAGGCGTCGGTAGGGGCGGTGCGGCTCAGCGGCGAGAAAGGCCCCATCGAGTGTCCGGCGATCGTTCGTTGGGTGCTTTTCGATCGGGCATGCTTTGAGGCCTGGCAGACGGCACTTACGGCGCGGTGAGTGGGTTGCCGGTCAGCGAGCCGGGTGGGTTCCCGCAGGTTTGAGAGGAACGTGCGTCTCGTCGCCTTGACAGGCAATTTGCCCTTCCCAACAATAACGAAGATGAGTTCAGGAGCGTCTCGCGGATCCCCTGCGGATCAGCCGTGCCATCGGCATTCCGCACGGGTCGTCCTCGCCCGAAGCCGCGGCGCAGGGAATCGAGTATTGCTTTAGGTAGGCCGCCGCTGCTTCTAGAGGTTGTGCGGGTCCGCCCTTCGAGGGGTTTGGCCGGCACGGGATCGCCCACGAGGGATCCAACTGGAAAGGTGAACATCGTATGACTGGTTCGTGCGTTTCGTCCGGTAACGGGAAGGTACTCGCCCCGATCCTGTTCGGCGTGTTGGCTTTGGGGCTGATGGCTCCGCTCAGCCATGCCGAAGAGCGAGCGTTTGTGACTCCGGACGGGAAACGGATTCCGTTGGTGCGCTCGCAGAACGAGCTTGCAGTGTCGTTCGACGGTCTGGGCTCCGTGGAGCGTTCGGCGAAGAGCCTGGCGGCGAAGGGCATTGGCGTTGTGGAGGATGTACCCGGCGCGGCACGCGCGCGGCACAAGCTCTTGCGTGTCGCCGACACCGGCGCGGCGCGTCGCAGCCTGGCCCGCACGGAACCCGGGATACGGGAAATCAGGCCGGTGTACTACATGGAGGGCGTGAAGTCTCCGTTCTTTTCGAGCGGCGCGATTGTGCTGAAGCTTTCGCCTTCGGTCACTGATGAGCAGCGTGAGTCGCTCTGGACTGACTACCGCGTCGAGGTCATGCGTGAGGTCGAGGGCCTCGAGGGCGTCTATCGCGTCAAGCCGCTCGATGACGAGGAGGACGAAGTACTTCGAGCGCAGGCTCTGGCTGTGGACGCTCGGACCGTGTGGGCTCAACCGGACTTCCGGCACCGACTATTGACCAAGCAGGTTCAGCCTCGCGACGAGTTTTTTGACCGGCAATGGCATCTGGACAACACGGGGCAGGCGGGTGGTAAGTCGGGAGCGGACATCTCGGCGCTCGACGCCTGGACCCTGGCCCAGGGTAGTGACGTTCTGATCGGAATGTTTGACGACGCGTGCGACATCAACCATCAGGATCTGTTCGAGAACTACAGTGGAACCGGCCAGGACCCGGGTACGGAAGCCACGGGATTCAGTGAGCCGCTTCCGGGCCAGTTTGGAGACAGGCACGGTACGGCCGTGATGGGGCTGGCGGTGGCGAAGGACAACGCGGTCGGCGGGCGTGGCGTGTCCTACTTCTCCAAGTTCACGGTGTCTCGCGGGCTATCCGAGATGTTGACCTTCTCGGAGATATCGATCGTCTACACGTTCGCTCGTCAACAGGATGTCGACGTACATATTAACAGTTGGGGTTTCGAGGGCGACACCGTACCGGCGATCGTGGTTGACGCGATCGGCACGGCGTTCAATCAGGGACGCGACCCGGACGGCGAGGAAGGGGACAGCCCGCCGCTCGGCATGGTCCTCGTGTTCGCCGCTGGCAACGGGATGGAAGGTAGTGATGTAGGTGTAGAGCTGGAGTCCGGAGATGACCTGTCGACCCTCGATACCGTGATCGGCGTTGGCGCGACGACGAACCAGGATGTCCTCGCGGATTACAGCAACTACGGGAATGACATCGACCTGGTAGCGCCGGGTGGCGATGAGGTCGCGGCGCTGATCACGACCGACAACGACGACGAACTGGTCTTCGTCGACGATGGGTTCAATATCGGCGGCTTTACGTCGCTCAATGCGCCTGACCTCGACTCCGCCGGACGGTATACCGAGACGTTCGCCGGGACCTCGGCCGCATGTCCGGTGGTCGCCGGTGTGGCGGGGCTGATGCTTTCGGCCAACCCGCTGCTCACCGCCACCGACACGCGAATCATCCTCGAGCACACGACGGACCAGATCAACCCCGAGGACGCTGAGTACAGCAACGTGTCAGGTCGGAGTCTGAGGTATGGGTATGGTCGCGTGAACGCCGCGACGGCGGTCGCGGCTGCCATAGAGGCGCGCCCGACGAATCTGGGCCAGAACTGGCCCGACAGGGCGGCCAATGTCGAGCTCGAATCCACCACGCTGACATGGCGGGCCGGACGCGGCACGCGCGAGTTCCTGGTGGTGGAAAGCCCTGGTGGCTTTTCCTTTGTCAATGAAGGTGAAACGGCTTTTCCGATTGACGGCGTCTGCTACAGCGTCGACCAGGTCGGCTGCGCGGGCCGAAGCGAGGAAGAACTCGGCGTGCTTCCGGCGGGCGTGACGCTCACGGAGATCATCAGTTGTGATGGAAACTGCGCGACCAACACGGACTTCACGATCGAGGATCTCCTTCCCGAGGGGATATCGTACGCGGTGTATGGCCGAAGCTCTATCGCCCGGCACGCGTGGGGCGTGGAGGCCACGGTGATCGAGCCGGACACGGGCGGCGGCGGAACGACGACCGTGACGGGTCCGAAGGTGCTGATCCAGGCTTCACCGATCGAGGGTCCGTCGCCACTGCTCGTCACGTTCGACGCAAATGCGGTCCGGACCTCGGCGGATATCGACGACTCGCGTACGGTATGGGATTTCGACATCGACGACGACATCTCGCGCGACGCCACGACGAGACACGCGACCCACGCGTACGAAGTGCCGGCGAATGTGACGCGGACGTTCATCGCTCGGTTGACGATGTATGACGTGGACGGTAACCCCGGCGTGGCGCAGGTCACGATTCGCGTCGAAGGAGACTCGAACTCGACGAACAGCACGGGTGATGGACAGAGCGATATACGACTGTTGGTCGGTATCCCGGGGAGCGCGGATTCCGACGTGGACCAGGGGCAGTCACCGTTTGATGTGCTCCTGAGTGTGGACGCCACCACGCTCGGTGGAACGCTTCAATCCGTCGCGTGGGACCTGGGCGACGGCACGACGGCGAACAGCCTGGTGGTGCCGCATACGTTCATCAACATGACGGGGCAGTCGCTTCGCATTCCGATCGTCGCAGCCGTCACGATCCGAACATCGCCGCTGACGACGCAGACGCTGACTGCCACGCGGGTCATCACTGTTTTCCCGGGTGCGTTCGTCGAAGATCGCCCGGACGCGACGCTGGACGGAGCGGGCGTGATGCCAGGTAGTGGCGGTACGACGGGCACCTGCGGCGTGCTCGGCATGTTGCCGCTGATGCTCATGTTCTCGGCGCCGGTGTGGATGAGGCGTCGCTCCTGACAGGCGGTCGACACCGACAGCGGAGAGTGGTTAGGCGTCGCCGGCCGGATCGGCGCGACGGTGCGATCGGCTAGGGGTGCGCGTGGCGGACGTGGACCGGTGTCTTGCCGCGCGGATCGGCGCAGGCGATGTACCAATTCGACCTCTTTCATTTCTATCGTTTCCTTCTCTCGACGGTGGTCTGTGTCTACTGTGTGGTTCATACCACAGTCTTCGTGTGGCGATGGTCGGGCTACGGTGCGAGCGGATCGACAACGATGACACTTGCGCGACGCTACGCACTCGTATTGTTGCTCAGAGCCCGTTTTCGGAGGTTCCTGTACGAATTGTCCGTCTTGGGCGGCCTGTGCGGGGCGCTGTGGCTGTTGCTCTATCTGCACTGATGCTACAATGGCGTCATTGGCATGAGCAAACCTTCCATTCCATCGTCGCCGTCGCTGGGTGATCTTCCCACGGACGAGTTGGCGTCCTACGGATGCGAACTTGGCTTGGTCGTCGATATCCAGACCCCGCGCGGTGAGTTGCTCAGGCTCATCCGAGAGCGGCACGAACTCCTCCTGCAACTGGATCGCGAAGCGATGCTCGACATCGCGGTCTGGGCGCGCCTCCCCGTGCGGCGGTCCGTCTCGAAGGAGTCGCTCGCCGGTCTTATCGCCGGCCTCACCAAGAACCAATTCGACGGATTGTCCGATCGCGGCTTGAGCGCGCTGGCCCGCCTGCGCGGCGTCGACCCGGTCGACGAGGAGCCGCGGAAGCACATCGAGCGGCGGTTGCGGCGAGCCTCCGGCATCTGGTCGCGGATTCAGCAGAAACGGCGGTCGGTTGTCGGGTCACTGGTGACCGCTCTGGTCGAAGGGAGCGGGTCGGCCGACGACTACCGCTTCCTGCCGGAGACCGGTGAAAGCCCGTCTCTGAAAGAACAGATCGAGGAATCGGGTGTGGTCGGCGGGATCGCGCAGAAGCTGCGTGGTGCGGCCGACGAGTACGTCCACGAGAAGCTCGATGAAATAGAGCGGCGTATCGACCGGAAGCTGGACGAAATCGATCGTCGGCTCGGGGAATGGCGTGATCGTGAGATCAGCAATCGTCTCAAGATCGTCAAGATCACGTTGATCACGGCTATCATTGTGGCCGCCCTGAGCCTCGGTTACGATTACGTGAGATCGAGAGCCCGGCAGCCGGGTTCGGACCATCCTCAGAGCGTCGAGGTGGATAGGCCGTAGGGTGATCGGGGTGCCTGCCCCGTATGGACGCCGCCAAAGGCGGCGGGAGTGGGGATACACAAGGGATGCTGCCGAAATCTTCTCAGCGTGTCGCGCATGTCATCAAGCTGTCCAACGAGATCGCTCGGGAGTACGAGCAGGAGTACGTCGGTACCGAGCATCTTCTCCTGGCTGTTCAGCGCGAAGGCACCGGGGTCGGAGCGGCGGTCCTCGCCAATCGTGGCATCACGGGAGAGAAGCTCCGCGACGAAGTCGACAAACTCGTGAAGGCTCAGCTCGAGGAGACATGGGTCTTCGGGCGGCTGCCCGGCACTCCGCATTTCAAGAACGTGATGGCGACGGCCATCGAACAATGCCGCCAGCTCGAAGCCAAGGAAGTCTGCACCGAACACATCCTCCTGGCGCTGCTGAAAGAGAAAGGCAGCGTGGCGCAGAAGGCGTTGAAGGCGACGGGGCTGGCGTACGGCGACGCGCGGGACGATGTCCTGGCGCTTTCGTCGAACTAGGTCCTGGCGCGAACCTATCCCCGCTGCCGTCGTGTCGGCACGCGCGCTGCTGCGCGCAACCCGGCGGTCGGCATTGATGGAGCTGAATATGTCCGATTTCCCCACGCCGCCGACCGAGCCCATGCCCGCATTCACGCAACCGACTCACACGGAGCCGCTGCTGACCGGCATGGCAGTGACGACCCTGGTGCTCGGCATTCTCGGGCTTTTGATGTGCCCACTGGCGGGGATTGCGGCGGTCATCACGGGCATCATCGCGCTGAGTCGCATCAGTTCCGAGCCGCATCGCTACGGCGGCCGGGGTATGGCGATCGGCGGGTTGGTGTGCGGCGGCGTTAGCCTGATCGTGATCCCCGTCTTGATGATCGCGATCATGCTTCCGGCGCTGTCACGGGCCCGGGAGTTGTCGAAGCGGCTGGTGTGCCAGTCTAATCTCAGGGGTATCGGTACGACGATGTTGATCTATCAGGACGAGTTCCCCGGGCAGGGCGTGGCGCCGCTGACGCTGTTCGTCCAATCCGGTGATATTGCGCCGCAGCAGTTGATCTGCCCTTCCTCCGGGCTCACGACTTCGAACTATGTGGTCTTGCCGCTACCGCCCAATGCCGACGGCACCGTGGTTTGGGCCTACGAACCGGCGTCGAACCACGGCGGAGAGGGCGGGAACGTAGTCTTCGCAGACGGGCATGCGTCGTTCTTCCGGAACGAGGAATATGATCGGCTGATCGCCGAGGCGTTGGCGCGGGAGGGCGGTTGACCGGCACGCCTCGGAAGATTGGAGTCGGCAGGCGATCCGTGAGTGTCGTCGAAGAGTGAAAAGCCGCGCGGGCTGAAGCCCGCGGCTCAGGCGGTGTGTACGCGCTACCCGGTGTGGGAGAGCAGGTCCAGGATCGTCTTGGGCTGTTGCTGAGCTATCTTGAGCACTTGCACGTTGCTCGCTGTGAGGACCTCCAGACGAGATAGGTTACTCAGTTCTACTGCGTAGTCGGTGTCAGCGATCTTGCTCTTGCTTTCGGTCAGGTTCTCAATGGCGATTTGATTGGACGCGATGGCCGGGCCGATCGTGTTCTTCTGGTAGGCGCCGATCTTCCCTCGGGCAGTGACCACATCGAGTATCGCGTCCTGAACGGCCTGCTGTGCCGCCTCGAGGTTTCCGCTCGTCAGGCTGTTTGCTCCCCCTGAGGCGAGCGCCGCGACGGCCGCCGACGCTCCGGTGAGCAGTGCTTCCACCTCCGCGTTGCCACCATCGGGCATGGTGATGCCGTCAAGTGACGTCACCGTGTCGTTCGTGAAGCGTCTGACATTCGAGACGATGCTGTCAACCTGCATCTGGTTGGCCTGAATCTCGGCGTCACTCATGCCGGCTTGATTGGCGCCGGCTACGACCAGGGCGTTTAGATCACCCATCAGAGTCGAGATCTGGCTGCCATAGCCGTCCGAGATGTTCGCGTTGGCGTCTTGCCGTTGCAGGGCCTGAGTCTCGGCCTGGAGGGCCTTGAGTTTCGAGGCCAGTTGCTCGCTCGATATCAAGGCGGCTGGGCCGTCTTTGCCGGAGTTGATCTTCTTGCCGGTGGCGAGTCGCTGGAGTGTGGTGTGGAGCGACGCGCGGTTGCGTGTCAGTGCGTGCTGGACCGATAACTCGGTCGGGTTGGACAGCGCGGAGATCATAAACCAACTCTCCGATATCGCCGGCCGGCTGCAAATGGAATCTTCGGATATCAGCTCAACGATTTCGTCGGGAGTCTCCATCCCTCCACTGCCTCCTGGGGTTCTGCTGGTAGTGGAGCAGCCGGCTTCGGCCGGTATTGTGGACGTGGTTTCTGGATAAGGGCGGGCCGGACGAATATGATCGTCTGATAACCGAGTCGCTGAGTCGCGACGGTCGTGGTTGAGCCGCTCGGGCTCCCATGCCGCCCGGCCCCTCAGGAGCGAGTGATGGTGGACGTGCCGAAACGACCTGCGGAGCCGCATTCTCCGTCAAACCACCCACAGGGCCCACGCCCGCCGCAGACGCGGCTAGCGACCGCGACGCTGGTTCTCGGGATACTCGGTCTATTCCTGTGCCCGCCGGCCGGGCTTGCCGCGATCATCACAGGCCTCATCGCGTTGAGGCGTATCAACTCCGAGCCGCAGCGCTGGGGTGGTCGCGGCATGGCGATCGGCGGGTTGGTGTGTGGCGGGGGCAGCTTGGTTCTGATTCCCATGTGGTGGGCGATCCTGGGGACGTCGCTCTGGTCCCGGTCGACGGCGGATTCGAAGCCGCTCGTGTGCCAGTGCCGCCTCAAAGCCATCGGCACGTCGATGTTGATCTATGAGTACGAATATCCGGGGCAGGGGACGCCGCCGTTGTCGTTGCTCGTTTCGTCCGGCGCTATCGAGCCGCAGCAGACGCTCTGTCCGAAGTCAGGGCTGGATACGACCAACTACGTCATCCTCCCCGTGTCTCCTGAAGCTGACGGGGCTAGGGTCTGGGCGTATGAGCCGAAGTCGAATCACGGCGGGGAAGGCGGGAACATTCTCTTCCGGGACGGCCACGCCACGTTTGCCTGGGGCGATGAGTACGATCGGCTGATCGCGGAGGCTCTGGCACGCGAGGGCGGTTGAGCCGCGCGGTGTTGAAGTCGGAGTCGGTAGGCGAGCCGTGAGTGCCATCGAAGAGTGAGAAGCCGCGCGGGCTGAAGCCCGCGGCTCAGCACTGGTGGCAAGCCACCAGTGGCACCCGGCGGAAGGACACGGGCAAAACAAGCTTGCCCATGCCACGTGGATAGTGCAGTTGGATCGGAAGCGCCTGCAACGACGCTCCCGATCCGACTTATTGTCGCTTCGTTAGCATGCCGCGATCAAGGGCAGTCCCCTGGCGCCGCGAACGGATAGGCACCGCCCTGGAAACCGGACACCGCGTGACTGATGTCCGCGAAATTGATGTCGCTGAAGTCCGGGACTTGGGGTGTATCCGCGCCGCCTTGAAGGTCGAGCCACACCTTCGGCTCGCTTTGCGTGCTCTGGAAGCCACGCACGACGGCCGTGATGTCCTTGAAGGTCCGCGTACCGTCCGGTGGCGTTCCGGTCGATGCACCAACGACGTCACCGAAGTCCGTTGCGGTGCGTAGCATGAGCGAGGCTGAGTAGTTGGCTTCGTCGGCAATGTCCGTGCCCTCGACGATGGCCTGAACGAGATACGTGTGGCCCGGTGAGGTTTCGCAATCGCCGATCTGGACGGTTGGTTCGACCCATGGCTGGCCTGAGTTGTTCACGCTCCAATCGCGGTAGTGGGGCGTGTCCGCGATCCGGGCGAGTAGCTGTGGTGTCGTCTCCGGGCCCGCGATGGTTCGTTCGATCGGTTCGCCGACCCAGCCGAGCACGGAGTTTTGCCCGCCCAGGTCGTAGAGGCTTACTCGACGTGCGGTGGATACGCCGGTGTTCGACGGGTTCGGGTCGATCGAGATGTAGCGGTTCTTCGGCACGTAGCATTTGCTCGCGACGCAAACCGCTCCCGGTGAACCGCAGTCAGCGTCACCGGTACAGGTCGTTGCCAGGCTGTCTTCGGGCAGAGGCATCGATAGTGTGAAGACTTCGCACTCGTCGGGTATTCCGTTGCCGTCGTCGTCCGGGCTGGTTCCAGCTGCGATGTCGTCAACGTCGTCGACGCCGTTTCCGTTGCAGTCCGTCTCCCGAATCCACTGGCCCAGGTAGAGCATGGCAGTGAGGAATTCCTGGCAGATGTCCGGCATGTCGGCGTGGACGACCTCCATCCCGAAGGCCCACAGGTCCAGAACGCCGTAGCTGTAGTTCGCAGACGTTCCGGACGTAGGATACGGCACTACCGAGTAGATCGTTCCGATCGTGTAGGTGCCGCCGCCGCTGGCGGCGATTCGGTCTCGAAGTTCTATGCCAACCGCCTCGAACTGGGCGTGGTCGGCACAGTGGTCGGGGATGTGCGCCCAGGGCCAGATGATCCAGGGCACGTAGCCGTGAAGATCGAGGTGTACGCGGACGGTCGGGTGTGACAGGAAGAAGTCGCGCAAGGCCCCGGTTTCCGGTTCGGAAAACGGGAAGGCCCCTCCCCATGGATCTTGCCCGGCGCCGGGCCCGGCCCAGTTGCGGTTCAGATCCACGCCGTGTGCGTTCATCCGATCGTAACTCACATATCCATCCGGGTTCATGATCGGTAGGAGATACCAATCGACGTGATCGACCAGCCATGCCACCTGCGGGTCGGTGGCGTAGTTGGTGAGAAGATGATTGGCTACGTACGCCACGACCGAGGCCGGTGCCTGTTCGTTGCCATGCTCCCCGCCGTGGTAGATGACGCCCGGCTTGACGCCTTCCGGCCCGGTGATGTGCAGGGCCCAGAGCGGCCGCCCTTGTACGGAGTCGCCGAGGGAGATCATCTCGGTCAGGTCGGGATAGGCGGTTGCCAAGTCAGTGAGGAACTGGACGTGCTCGTCATAGGTACGCAGCGCGTCAAAGAAACCCGCGCCGCGCGTGTCGTCAAAGCGGCTGTCGAGGTATTGCTGCAAGTCCTTGATGACGACTTCGTAGTGCAAGCCGCTGGCATCGAGTGCCGGCCTGGCTGCCGGTGCCACGCGTACTTGCGTGGGTCGCCCGATCGCGGCGACTTCGGACCACACTTGGAAGTCGCGGCCCACGATCTCGAGTCGCCGCAGCACTTCGAGTTCCGCTTGGTTTTGGATTTGAATGTCCACGACCTGGTAATCTTCGTATCCGGTCGGGCGCTGCGCTTGTGCGATGGATGCCGGTAGAGCGCAATAGGCGGCGGTCAGGGCCAAGCAGACGCGATGCGTAGGGGAAAGCATAGCACGGTCCTCTTCTTGTCGTTGGACGCTCGATGCTCAGGTTCTGCCAGAGGTACGACGCTCCGTCAAGCACTGGGCATCATGTACGCCGAATCGGAAGCGCCGGTAACGACGCTCCCGATCCGGCTGGTCGCTCTCATGTCAGCGCTCCGCAATCACGGGCATGCGTCCGGTGATGCGAACGGATAGGGCTGCCCCTGGAAGCCCTGCACACACGCGTTAATGTCCCCGAAGTTGATGTCACTGTTGGTCAGTTCGGGTCCGAGATCGAGCCAGGCGTCCGGCATGCTCGCAGCGCCCTGGAAGCCCTGCACGACGCGAGAGATATCGGCGAAGTTCGCGTCGCCGTTCGGCGGACCTGATGAACTGTCGCTTACATCACCCCAGCGCTGCGTTGTCCTCAGCGCGAGCACGGCCGAGTAGCGGGCGGGATCACCCACGTCGTCGCCTTCGGCAATCGCGTCGATCCAGTACACGCGAGCATCGGTACCATCTCCGGGTGCGATCTCGCAGTCGGAGATACTGCACGGTTCGGGCCAGACCATGTAGTGCGGTGTCGCCTCGACACGCGACACGCCGTTGCCATCCGGGTGCCCTGCCCAGCCGAGCGGAAGACCATCCGCGGTCCCGTCATCGAGCCGGATGCGTCGAGCGGTAGGATCGACGTTTTCGGCGTTCACGCTCACGGTCAGGTAGCGGTTCTTCGGGACGCAGCAGGTGCCCGGGTAGGTGCCCGCGGCATCCGGCACGCAATAGGCCTCGTTCGTGCAGTCACCGTCCGCTGAGCAGGGACTACCGAAGCCCTCGTCGTGCGGCAGCGGGCGTGCGGGAGCGCAGGGACCGGCTGTGCAGGCGGAGTTGCAGCCGTCGCATTCCTCCGCGTTGCCGTCGTCGCACTCCTCGCCGGCGGTTACGACTCCGTTGCCGCAGCCGGTAGGGGTACAGTTGCCGCCGCCGGCGGTGTCGTCGTCACAGCCGTCACCGTTGGTCTGGTTCCCGTCGTCGCAGTCTTCGCCGGGCTCCACGTTGCCGTCGCCGCAGACCGATGTCGGGCGGCCGAAGATCTGTATGTCGTCGACGTTCCAACCGGAGTACTGCCACGCTCCCGATCCGATCTGGTATCCCCAGCGAATTCGTACGCTGGACTGTTGATCGGCGACCGCGGAGATGTCGTACTCGAACTGGGCCCATGAGGAATCAGCGATTTCGTTCGCTCCGTTTTGCCAGACCGTTGTCCAGTTCGAGCCGTTGGCGGAGACCTCGACGGTGGCCTCGGCATATGGCGCGAAGTCCGTATTCAGCCAGCGCCAGAACCTGACGCTGGTGTCGTAGTAGTTGCCGAGGTCGATCGGCTCGGTCGCAAGGTACCAGGGTCCGCCTGGTGTGGTGGAGTAGTCGCCGGCGTTGTTGACGCCGTAGACGTTCACGCCAGTGTGTCCGGCGGACGGGTCGGCGTTTCCATTTGCGTTGCCGCCCTGGCCGGTTACGGTTCCGAATTCCCACTGTCCCGCGGTGGTCCAGCCGACCGGTTCGGCATCGAGCGGCCACTCGTAGGCCATAATCGGCACGCCGATCGTCAGGTTCGCCGCGCGCGTCGTATCGCCGACGTGGTCCGTGAGGTTGACGAACGACAGCGTGTCGCCGTACGCGCCTTCCGGCAGCGAATTGGCGCTTGCGTTGATCGACGCGGTGACGACGACGTTGGCGTTTCCGGGAATGGTCCCGGATGCGTTGGTCACGTCGAGCCAGGACTGCGTGACCGTCACTTCGTAGTCAATCGGTGTCGCGTACAGGTTGGCAAGCGTGAAGTCCTTGCTGGCGGGCGTGAACGGACCGCCGGCCTGGCCTTCGGACTCGAAGTGGCTGGTCGGGCCGACATCCAAGCCTACCGACAGTGGCGGGCAGTCCATGTTGTGATCGCCGAACCCGGCACAGATCTCGTTGTAGTGCGGGGTGCCGTTTCCGATGGATCCGTCATCGTCGTCCAGGGTAAGGAAGTCGATGGTGATGTCGGGCGTGATGCCGCCGCCGCCGATCATCAGGATCGAGTTGACGGTGAGGTTGGAGAGGATGCTCAGGTAGTCCGCTGGCTCGGTCACGATGAGTTCCATGCGGGTGCTCCAGATGCAACCGGAGAGCAGCTGGCCGCAAGTGTGGGATCCGCCGGAGCAGGGGTACTGGAAGTTGTTGTCCGCGGTGCGGCCGCCGCTGTTGCAGTCACCCAGCGCACCGTAACCCATGATCGGGTCGTCGGAGATCATCATGGCAATCGAGTCCGACATGCCTTCATGATAGGCGCCGTTGCTGCCTCCGCCCGAGTGGACCATATGGTGGCCGTACTCGTGGTGGACGATGTTGCTAAACGCGAAGTTCGGGAACTGCTGCCCGGCTGCGCAGAAGTTGATCGACCCGCCCACATCATCATACCAGGCGTTGCCGGGGCAAATGCCGCCGGGGGACACGTTGACGTTCACGGGAAACTCGATGTCGGTGGCGACGACCGGGAAGGACGGGTTGTACGTGAGGCAGAGGTCGCGAACGATGTTGGATTGAATGTAGCCGTTGACCTGGGCGCGAACGTGGTCGCTGGTATTGAAGGCATTGTGCATGAAGTTCGCCGGTCCAGGTGGCGTCACGACCTGCGTGAGCGTCTCTTCGGCACCTTGCGTGTTGTTCACGACGAAATACTGGCCACTCATCGACGATGTGACGCTGACCTGCGAAGTGCCGCCGTTGGCGATGACGAAGTTACCATCTACGTCGGCGTACGCGGTGCCGACGCCGCTGATTTCCGCCTTGGCATATGGCATCGGCGTAAGGACCTCTTCAGAACAGTCGTCGGACTTCGGCCCCTCCGACGCCATCGCGCTGACGTTTCCCGTCACGTCTTCGAGGTGAATCAGGTTTTCGGTGTGGAGGATTCTGCCCGTAACCGCATCGGCGACGAAACGCCATCTGCCGATCGAAGAGGTTCCACTCAACCCGTTGTCCGCCAAGAACGTGACAGCCAGTACGGGCGTCTCAACCTCATCGCCGACGCCGGCCCAGATGACGTATTTTGATGGGTTGAAGTTGACCGGGCCGGGGATATCCAGTCGTCTGCCGGCGTAATCGTGATCCTCCAAGTCGGCGGCCGCGACGACCGCCTGCGTGTGGCCAGTGTCTCCGGGCCCAGGGGCAGTGGCGCCGACCGCAACGGCGAAATCGCCGATGTTGCGGAGGTCGGCGGCCGCCAGCACCACTGGGTAACCCGGTTCGTTTCGCATGAGCAGGCGCAAGCCGGCGCCGTAGACCGGCACGCCGCTCTTCTGTTGTGTGTAAGAAGCGAGGTAGAACTTGTAGTCGCCGGTGTCAGGCCGGTACATGACCGGCTGGATGGTCTGATCTCCGTCACGCCGTAGATCTGGCACGAGGTCGTTTGGCTCGACGCCGAACACAGCCGCATGCTGTGCGCGGAACGCTTCCGCGGATACCTGCGGCGCATCGCCAAAGGCGAGCGGCTGGCCATACACGCGCATGTTGCGTCCACTTCGTTGGGACACCTTCGCCTGCGGAAACTGAGCCTCGAGCTGTTCAACGGCGGTTGTCGTCGCGTTGTTTTCGCCCGCCTGCGCGGCTCCGACCGTTATCGCCAGACCCAGAACCAGGGCGCCAATCGACCTGCACAGGAGTTCCATACCACTTTCTCCACCGTGACCGCACCAGACCGCCCCCGGTTATCGGTCGTAGCCGACACCCGTCTGCTACGCAGTGACCCCGCCTACAACGGAGTTACGAGGCCGGAGGCAATAGACAATAGGGCGAAACGAGGACTTCTTGCCGTGAGTCGGTAGGTTTGTGACGAACGGACGGTCCGGGATGACGGGGGCGGCAGCACGAGGGGCGAACGGCAGTGGGCACACGCCGTCCTGGCGCGGCGGTGGTGCTTCGGGGCCCATCGTGGGTTCGAATCGCCTGTGCGCAAGATAGAGGGGCGTCTCGGGCGACCCTGCGGGTGGCGTTGGGTTCAGTCTAACCGCGTTTGACGAGCTTGAGCTGGACCTGGGCTCTTTGCAGGGCGCGGTCGCGAGCGGTGTACGACGTGTCGTCCGTGATCTTCATGGCCTTGGCCTCGACCAATGCCTCGGCCGCCTTTTCGCCGTCGAGTTCGTCGATGGTTTTCGCCTGTTCGGTCAGCAGGGTCAGTCGGTTTTCGACGACCTGGGCGAACCCGCCGTCCACGAAGAAGCGGTGCGGCCCGTCGGGGCCTTCGATGCGGAGCGTGCCGATGCCCATGCGGCAGATCAGCGGCGCGCGGTGGTTCAGGATGCCCATCTCGCCGTCATGAGCCGGGAAGGCGACCGACGTCGCGTCGCAATCCAGGACCGCAGCCTCGGGCGTGATCACCGTGCAATTGAATGTGTCGCTTTTTGCCATATGTCTGTCACCAAGCGGACGGTCGCGTCAGCAGCGACTACTTCGCCATCTTCTCGGCCTTGGCGGCGGCCTCTTCGATGGCTCCGACGTACATGAAGGCGGATTCCGGCAGGTGGTCCCATTTGCCGTCGCACAGCTCCTCGAAGGAGCGGATCGTCTCTTCGCGCGACGTATGGTTGCCGGCGAAGCCGGTGAACTGCTCCGCGACGAAGAACGGCTGTGAAAGGAATCGCTCGATCTTCCGGGCGCGACCGACGAGGACCTTATCCTCTTCCGCGAGTTCGTCGACACCGAGAATGGCGATGATGTCCTGGAGGTCCTTGTAACGCTGCAGATTCTGCTGCACGCGGCGGGCGACGGCGTAGTGTCGTTCACCGATGAATTCCGGTGCGATGATCCGGCTACTCGACGCGAGCGGGTCGACGGCCGGGTAGATACCCTTTTCCGCGATGCCACGCTCGAGGTTCACGGTGCTGTCGAGGTGGGCAAACGCGGTTGCTGGGGCCGGGTCGGTGTAGTCGTCGGCCGGTACGTAGATCGCCTGAATACTGGTGACAGCCCCGCGGCTGGTCGAGGTGACGCGTTCCTGCAACTCGCCCATCTCGGTACCGAGCGTCGGCTGATAGCCCACGGCCGAGGGCATACGACCCAGCAGAGCCGAGACTTCGGAGCCGGCCTGCGAGAAGCGGAAGATGTTGTCGACGAACAGCAGGGTGTCGGCACCGGTCTGATCGCGGAAGTGCTCGGCCATGGTCAGGGCCGACAGTGCCACGCGAAGACGCGCGCCCGGCGGCTCGTTCATCTGCCCGAACACCATGACCGTCTGGTCGATGACGCTCTTGCCGGTGTCGCCGATCTTGGCGTCCTGCATTTCGAGCCAGAGGTCGTTACCCTCGCGGGTGCGCTCGCCGACGCCCGCGAAGCAGGAATAGCCGCTGTGGAAGCGGGCGAGGCGGGCGATGAGTTCTTGGATGATGACCGTTTTGCCGACGCCCGCACCGCCGAACAGGCCGGCTTTACCACCGCGGACCAACGGGCAGAGCAGGTCGATGACCTTGATGCCGGTCTCGAACAGTTCCGTCTTGGACGAAAGGTCAGCGAACTCCGGCGGCGCCTGATGGATGGCGCGGCGCGCGTCGGTCTTAACCGGACCGAGGCCGTCGATCGGCTCACCCACGAGGTTGAAGACGCGCCCGAGCGTTTCGTCGCCAACGGGCACAGTGACCGCTTCGCCGGTATCCACGATCCTGGAACCGCGCTGTAGGCCGTCGGTCGAGCCGAGCGCGATCGCTCGGACGGACCCGCCGCCGAGGTGCTGAGCGACCTCGCACCAGAGCGTTTCCTTGATGGTTTCGCCGAGCACGGTGCGCTCGACCTCCGCGTGCAGCGCGTTGTAGATCTTCGGGAGCTTGTCTTCGGGGAATGTCGCGTCGAGCGTTGACCCGATGACCTGCGAAACGACGCCGTGTGTTTCAGTAGCCATTGAACGAAATCCTCTGTCTCTCAGACTTCGGCAGTCGGCACATTCTTGCCGTGCCGCTATTCGCTATTCTTACTTCGCTATTCTTACGCTAGCGCATTCGCTCCGCCGACGATGTCCAGAAGTTCCATCGTAATCTGCGTCTGCCGTGCCCGGTTGTACTGCCGGGTTAGCGTACTGATCATGTCGCCCGCGGCATCGGTTGCGGCTTTCATGGCGACCATTCGCCCGATGTGTTCGCTGACATTGGCTTCGATGAAGCACTGGAACAGGCGAATGCGCACCGTGGCGGGCAGCAGTTCATCGAGCAATTCCGCCGGCGGCGGCGAGAACTCGTAATCCGGTCGAGCGCCCGCGCTGTGTGATTCGTCGCCCTCCGCCTCTTCGCGCACCATGGGCAGAAGCTGGACAACCTCGGGGCGTTGGCGGCCGACCGAATGGAATTTCATATAGCCGACGTGCAGCGACGCAATCTCACCCTTCGTGAAGCGCTCGATCATGGCGTTCGCGATGGGCTCGATTTCCTCGAAACGCGGCGTGTCGCTCAGGTGCAGAATCGGCTCGGCGATCGGTCGGTCGAGGAAACGGAAGTAACTGTTGCCCTTCTTGCCGACCATGTGTACCGCGGTTTCGACGCCGGCCTCGTTTTGCTGATCAAGATGGGCGAGCGTGCTGCGCAGCACGTTGCCGTTGTATCCGCCGCACAGGCCGCGGTCGCTCGTGATGACGATCATCGCGGACTTCGAGGTGTCCTCCGGCGTCGACAGCAGGGGGTGATCCACGTCGCCGGCCACCTCGGACAGGTCGCCGACGAGCTGTGCCAGCTTCTCCGTGTAGGGTTTGCTGGCTGTGGCCCGGGTTAGCGCCGCCTGGAAGCGTGCGGTGGCGATGAGCTGCATCGTCCGCGTGATCTTGCGGATGTTGCGAACCGCCTTGCGCCTTTTGACTAGGACTCGTCTGTTTGCCATCGGTTTATCCGAGGAACGTTACTGGTCTCGATTCCGTCCGGTCGATCCGTACTTCTGTATTCTGTTCCGCCCGGGGCAGTCGGGCCGCTCCCTTACGGTCGCGGTACGGAATGGCACGCTCGCCATGACAGACTCCACTAGCCCTTCCAAATCTGCGTCTTGAATTCTTCGGTCACCGCCTTGAACTTCTCGGCGAGTTCGTCGCCAAGAGCGCCGGATTTGTCGAGTTCCTCGACCACTTCCGGGAAGCGCTCGTGGAAGTGCTTGATGAGCCCGGTCTCGAACTCCGCGATCCGGTTCAGCGGCAGGTCGTCGAGATAGCCGTTGGCGCCGACATAGATGCTGATGATCTGGTCGTTAATGTTGTAGGGGGCGTATTGCGGCTGCTTGAGCAGTTCCACCATCGCCTTACCGCGATCGAGCTGACGCTGGGTGGCGGTGTCGAGGTCGGTGCCGAGTTGGGCGAACGCCTCCAGCTCACGGAACGACGCGAGGTCGAGCCGCAACGATCCGGCGATCTTCTTCATCGCTTTTCGCTGGGCGTTACCGCCGACCCGTGAGACGCTGATGCCGACGTTCACCGCCGGGCGGACGCCGGCGAAGAAGAGGTCCGGCTCGAGGTAGATCTGGCCGTCGGTGATCGAAATCACGTTCGTCGGGATGTAGGCCGACACTTCGCCTTCGAGCGTCTCGATGATCGGCAGAGCGGTCATCGAGCCGCCGGAATCCGCGAAGAAATGCACGCGGAACTTGTCCTTGTCGGGCAGCGACTCGTGCCATGCCTTGGCCTTCTGAAGTCCGTGGGGTCGGTGGTAGAGGCCGTCCACGTCGTCGGGTCGATGCTCTTCCGGTGCCTTGAGGCCGTCGGGGTGCTGCTTGGTCACCGATCGGTCGGTGCAATCCTCCGGCGTGTCCTTCGGGACTACGGCGTATTCGTCACGCAGCTTGACGGCGCGCTCGAGCAGCCGCGAGTGCAGGTAGAACACGTCGCCGGGGTAGGCCTCTCGGCCCGGCGGGCGACGCAGCAGCAGCGAGAGCTGGCGATAGGCCTGGGCCTGCTTGCTGAGGTCGTCGTAGACGCACAGGGTGGCTCGGCCATGCTTGTACATGAAGTACTCGGCCATCGCCGCGCCGGCGTACGGCGCGATGTATTGCAGCGGAGCCGGGTCGGACGCGCCGGCACAGACCACGATGGTGTAGTCCATCGCGCCGGTTTCATGCAGCTTTTCGACGACGCCCGCGACGGTGGATTCCTTCTGGCCGATCGCGACGTAAACGCAGACTACGTCGCCGCCTTTCTGGTTGATGATCGTGTCGATCGCGATGGCTGTCTTGCCGGTCTTGCGGTCGCCGATGATGAGCTCTCGCTGGCCTCGACCGATCGGGATCATGCTGTCGACGGCCTTGACGCCGGTCTGCAGTGGTTCGGTGACCGGCTGGCGTTCGGCGATGCCGGGGGCCTTGTATTCGAGCGGCCTGCGGTCGGGCGTCTGGATGACGCCTTTGCCGTCGAGCGGGCGGCCGAGCGGGTCGACCACGCGTCCGATCATGGCATCGCCGCAGGGCACGGAGAGCAGTTCGCCTGTTCGGCGGACTTCGTCGCCTTCCTTGATGCCCAGATAGTCGCCGAGGATGACCGCGCCCACCGAGTTCTCTTCGAGGTTTAGGACCTGGCCTTCGGCTCCGTTGGCGAACTCGACGCGCTCGGAGGCCATGACGTTGCTGAGGCCGTAGATGCGCGCGATACCGTCACCGACTTCGAGCACCTTGCCGACCTCGGCCACGTCGACCTCACTGCGATACTGCTGTATCTCTTCAGTGATGACCGATGAAATCTCGTCGACTTTGAACTTCATGCGTCTACCTGTGTAACGGGCGGGACGGCGTCGAGCCGTTCCCGCGAGGTCCTTACTTGCGATTCGACCTTCCGGGGCCATAGCCGCCGGGCGGATCGCGTTAACTAGCCTACGTACGTCCTGTCGCTGTGAATCTCTTTCAAGGCGCGCTCGTGCAAGGAGCCGCCGAGTACCTTCAGCTTCTGCACCACACTGGAATCGAACTTCTCGTCGCCGATCTGCACGATAAGGCCGCCGAGCATGTCTTCGTCGATGCTCTCGACCAGGTCGGGTACCTTGCCGGTGTGCTCGGCCATCGTCGCCACGATCTTGGCTCGTAGTTCAGCCGTCAGCGGCACGGCCGTCTTGACGAACACCTCAGCATGCCCGCGCAGCGTCTGGTGGGCGTGGTGATACGCGTCGGCGACCTGTCGAAACAGTGAGAGACGTCCCTTGCGGTTGAGCACCTGGAGCGCGTTGACGAGCAGGTCGCTGGCTCTGCCGCGGAACATCTTCTCGATGCTCTTTTCGCGGGCGTTTTCGTCGAGCGTCGGGTTCATGAAGAACGCGTCGAGCCCGGCGTCCCTGTCGAGAAAGGCCGCCAGGTCGGTCAGCTCCTCGAGCAGGGCGTCCGCTTCGCCCTGTTTCTCGGCCAGCTCCAGCATGGAGTCGCCGTAGACCCGGGCGAGGGCCATCTCGATGTCACCAGTACCTGCCATCTAACGATTCCCCGGCTCTAGCCGCCCTTGACGGTCTTGGTCAAATCCTCGATCGACTCGGCGATCAGTCGCTGATGCCGAGCGGCGTCGAGTTCTTCCTTGATGATCCTGGCGGCGATGTCCGTCGCGAGCTTGCCGCTGAGGTCGTAGAGTTCCTTGACGGCCGTGTCGGTCGCGAGGGCGATCTCACGCCGCGAGCGTTCGATGCTTGTCTGGGCCTCGTTCCGCGCCGTTTCCTCGATCTTTCGTCGCAGGGCGTCGCCGTCGCGCTTGCCCTCTTCGACGATCGCGGTGGCCTCGGCGTGGGCCGCTTCGACCTTGTCGACGTACTCTTTGAGCTTGACCTCGGCCTCCTCGCGGTCCTTCTTGGCCTGCGTCAGCGAGTCGTGGATGAAGTCCTCGCGCTGCTTGAGCGCATTGAGGATCGGGCCCCAGGCGAACTTGCCGAGGACGAGCACCACGATGATGAAGATCACGAGCGTCCAGAGTGCGTTGCCGATGTCACCGGCGAACGGGCTCGGGGTGCCGCCCTCGCCCGACGCGAGCGCGGGGGCTGCGGTTGCCAGTGCCGCTACGCAGTAAAGTGCATTGCGCATTTGCGAGTATCCAAAGCGAGCTACAGTAGAGCGTCTACGCGCCGAAGACCAACAAGCGAACCGCCGGGGGGGACGGCTCGAACCGTCGCCCCCGGGCCGCATCGCTACGATTCTCTAGCCACCCAGAGCCATAAACCCGACGACGACGCCGAACAGGGTCGCGCCCTCGATCATGGCCGCGGTGATGATCATGCCCGTGCTGATCTGGCCGGCGACCTCGGGCTGACGAGCCATCGACTCGACCGCGCTGCCACCGATCCGGCCGATGCCGGCTGCGCCACCCATGACGACGAGGCCGGCGCCAATTGCGCCACCCAGCCGGCCGGCGCCGGTGGTAGTCAGGAAGGTTCCGTGTTCCGCGGCGTCGGTCGCGCCGGTCGTACCGTGGTCCTGTGCCTGTGCGGCACCGGCGAACATCAGGACGAAGCCGGCGACAATCGCCCACAACGCCACTTTGGCAAACTTCTTATCCATTTCGTTCAATCCTCTTTCGTTCTTGGCAACGGGTGGGGCCGCTTGCCTATCGTTCGGTTCGCCATCGCAGTCACGCCTCATGACCCGAGTGCCCCACGCATATCCGGGCATGGCGAATATATGAATCTCTCTTCCATCGCGTCGCTTTGCGACGGTAGCTAGTGAGCGTGTGCCTCCTCATGGTGGTCATCATGATGGAAGACGACCGACATCCCGATAAACAGCGTTGTGAGGAACGTGAAGATGAAGGCCTGAAGGAAGGCCACGAAGATCTCGAGCAGGGTGATCGCCACGGCTCCGATGATCACCGGAACCGCGATCGCCAAGCCGCCGCCCACGCCCATCGACGAGCCAGCCGCCAGGATGAAGCCCACGAGCACGGCAAGGAGCACGTGCCCGGCCATCATGTTCGCGAACAATCGAACGGCCAGAGCGAAGATCTTGGCTCCCAGCCCGATGACCTCCACCAGTACAAGCAACGGTGCGAGACCGATCGGCCCGGGGCAGAAATGAGCTAGGTATTGTCTGCCGCCCAACCGCAGCCCATTGAACACCATCATGATCATCGTGCAGATCGCGAGCGTGGAGGTGACGAAGATATTCCCGGTTGCCGTACCGCCGATGTGCGTGCCGAACAAGGCTGAGATCGGCGCGATCGGCAGTAAGCCCAGCAGGTTGATGGTGAGCACGAAGAAGAACGCGCTCCAGATGTACTTGATGAACCGGTCGGTGTGCTCTTGCAGGGCGGGCTCTGCGACTTCCTTTCGGAGGTACTGGCAGATGGCCTCGAAGAAGTTGGCAAATCCCGTCGGGACCATCGAACCGATCTCGTCCCTTCCCTTGCGCTTCTTGATGAGCACGGGCACCAGGAGCATCAGGAGCAAGGCCGCGACGATCATCATCACGATCTGGTCGCTCATGACCGTGATCTCGCCTTTCGGCGTCAGCAGCCGATGGACGTTGCCGGGTACCGACTTGAGTGGATGCTGAACCACATGGTCCAGCGGGCTGCCCGAGGCGAGGATGGGTATACCGAATGACATCATCACTCCTGCGATCGCGTGCTTTGGTTCAGGCGTAATGCCAGAAACGTATCCGGTATCAGAAGGACCATATGGCTGATGGCGACCCAAAGAAGCAGGGGCGTTCGCCATAGCTCGCTGCCCAAGGCGACCACCAGGGTCAACACGAGGACGACCACGAAACGAAGCGCGGTGCCCGCCATGATCGTCGACGGGTCGCCTTGCTTCTTGTGGCGCGTCGCCACGATCAGCGGGATCGCGCCGATCCAGGATGCCGCCAGGCTCATCCCGCAGCCGACGAGCATCGGGACCACCGCTTCTTCACCGCCTAGGTTGACGGTTGGATAGTACCCGAGGGCGACACACGCCAACGTCACTCCGAGCGATGCGGCGATGAACTTCACGCTGGGTCACGCCCGAATGCGGGGCTAATCCTCTTGTTGCTTCTCCGGATCGTCGCGGCGGGATTCAGATTCCTTTGCATCTCGCTCGGCCATCTTCATGGCGGCAAGCGACTCGCGAATCAGGTTGTACATCCCGCCGACCAAGCCCAAGACCGCGCCAATCAGAACGCCCCAGGGGCGGCAATCGTAACTCCGGTCGATCCACAGTCCGACCAGCGTGAACACGACCACGGCCGCGGCAAACTCGATCCCTATACTGGAGTACCTGAGCCAGCCCTGGCCGCCGCGTTTCTTTTCCGCCATCGGGAAGCCCAATGGGTCGCCGCGACTTCGTGCCAAACGGATACAAAGTCAGCGACAAAATATGGCGCGACGCACGCGCCACTTCCCGCCCGCGTCGAGCCCGGCCCGCCGCAAGGGGGCAGCAGTCTAGCAACCTCGCCAAAGCGGTTCAAGGGCCATTCTCAGGCCATTTCAACTTCTTCTCCGATAGGAACTTCGCACAGGCGCGGAGCTGAACAGCATGCCGAATTGACCCCTCGGCGCAGGGCTACTACCGTCTATCGTGCCACGGTGTTTCACTCGAATTCAGACTCAAACCAAGGCGTTTACGAAGCATGATCAACCACTTGGCCATCGTCGGGGCGACGGGCGCGGTTGGCCGCGAGGCCTGTGATATTCTGACCGGGCGGGGCATCGAGCCGGAGCGGATCAGCCTGCTGGCGTCGAGCCGAAGCGCGGGCACCTTGATCCCGGTCGGCGGAACGGACTTGCCTGTCCTCGAACTGGCCGAGGATAGCTTCGCGGGTGTCGACTACGCGATATTCAGTGCCGGTGGAGATCGAAGCAAGCAGTACGCATCGGTGGCGACGGCGGCTGGTGCGGTCGTCATCGACAACTCGTCGGCCTTCCGCATGGATCGGGACGTGCCGTTGGTCGTGCCGGAGGTGAATCCCGGCGATCTCGCGGTCCACAACGGCATCATCGCCAACCCGAACTGCTCGACGATCATCATGAACGTGGCGGTCTGGCCGCTGCACAAGGTCAACCGCGTCGAGCGGATGGTCATCAGTACGTATCAGGCCGCCAGCGGCGCGGGGGCGGCTGCGATGGAGGAGCTTCGGAGCCAGACGGGCGACTACTTGGCGGATAGGCCGATCAAACCCGGGGTATTCCCGAGCCAATGCGCGTTCAACCTCTTTTCGCACAACACGCCGATCGGCCCGGACGGCTACAACACCGAAGAGCGGAAGATGATCGACGAAACGCGGAAGATCTTCCACGACCCGGCGATCGCCATCGGTGTGACGTGCGTCCGCGTGCCGGTGCTGCGAGCGCACAGCGAGTCGATTAACCTGACCTTCGAGAAGCCCATCACGGCGGGCGAGGTGCGTGACATTCTGGCGTCGGCTCCGGGTGTCGAGGTGGTGGATGATGTCGAGGCGAGGCGGTTTCCGATGCCGATCGACGCCTCCGGCCGGGATGACTGCATGGTCGGTCGCATCCGGCAGGACGTGAGCCAGCCCGACGGACGAGGCATCGAGCTGTTCGTGTGCGGTGATCAGCTCCGCAAGGGCGCGGCGCTCAACGCGATTCAGATTCTCGAGTTGCTGGCGTCGTAGCGTTCCGGGTTTGAACCACAGCGGACACAGAGGTCACGGCAATGCGTAACGCCAACATCCTGATTACGGCATTCATCGGTGTCCTCGCGGTCTTTTCGTGGGGGTTTACCGGGTACAAGGCGTGGGTCGGCTGGACCGTCGCGCCGATGTACATGGTCATCTCGATCATGCTGACCGTCTGTGCGTGCATCGGCTGGGTGATGATCAATATCCACGAAATGCGCCGTGACGGCCAGACTCGTTGCCGCAAGTGCGGCCACATCCTGCGCGGCTTGTCCGAGCCGCGGTGTCCGGAGTGCGGGACGGAGATCTAGCGTTCCGTTTGGCGCCGGGCTGTTCTATCTCGCCCCTTCAGGGCTATCCGCGGCAATAGGCCTGAGTACCCAGGGTTCCACCCTCGTTGTTCTACACATCTCCGCGTCGATCCTGGTAGATTGGAGCTTTCTGATGGGTCCATGGATGGGCTCCGGGTGGCGAAACGAGTCAAGGATGGACTCCGAT
>JAJDDX010000244.1 GCA_029260055.1 Phycisphaerae bacterium | reverse complement strand
TAGCGTCACCCCTTGTGGGTGACGAAGAGCGCGCGTGTGCGCCACCCAGGACGGCAACGCCGTGAACTGAAGGACACATGTGGGTACATCGGTCTGAGTCCGTTCGAACCGTGGCCTGAAGCACGGACCAGCTCCGCTTGTCCGTGGCACCCGCCAAGCGAAAACGTCGGTAAGACGGTCCTTCGGGCAAGGGCTCCCCGTCTTCGCGCGGCCTAGCGGCCGTTCTCGGCTTCAGTTCACGGCGTTGCCTGAAAGGGCGACACCACACTTCTTCAACAGCCTGCTTCCTGTTCGTGCCCCCTACTCGGTTCCTCCCCCCTCCTGAGCAATCCGCCTCTCTAGCTGACAACCTGCAGGGCACGCACGTCCAGGCCCCGAGCGGACCACCACCGCAGCGATCAACTGAATCTGGCACTTTTGAACTAGGGGGCCAATTCATGGGGTATTCCCGTACGAGCCTCCGGCACTTCAACCCGGGCCATGGTCAAAGGCCTACACGTTTAACTCCTTGATTTAAAGGCCGAAAACAGCTAGCATGGCGGCACTGCCTAGAAGGGGCATGGGCCGAGAGGAAATCCGTTGCGCATACTGCGCTCACCGTGGAGCCATCCGCGGGCATTTTGTAGCCCGTGGTTCGTCCGCGCGGCGTCACCTGTGCGTCACTCTCCGATTGCTTCCGCCCAGAACCTCCCCGGCGGTGCCGGCACACCCGGCAAGCGTCCTAGTCCACGCGGAAAGAAGATCGGGCCGCGCACTACTCCTACTGCCAAGAGGGTTGGCAACTCGAGATCGTGCGGCCCCAGGAGAGCTGTTCATGCACCCCCGAACGTCCTGTAATCACGCGTCCTTCATCCTGTTCGGCGTCGCGCTGGCGCTGCTTACCCGCAATGCCCTGGCGGCGGAGCCGACGGCTGTCACGCACGACCTTGCGCCGACCGACACGCTCGAACGGTTCGAGGCACCGCCCGTCGATCTGCAGGCCGTCGCGATAGAAGACGAGCAGCGCGAGCTGAACGGCTTGCCACCGCGATTCGCGATCCGCAACCCCGTCTACTACACGCCCGATGCTGACGGCACGTGGGAGCGAGTCGACAATCAGACGCAGGTGTGGCGTATGGTGATTGCTTCACCCGGCGCAGCGCACTTGAACCTCGGCTTCACGCGGTACGTCATGCCCCGCGGCGCCCGGCTGATGATCTACGCGTCGGACATGAGCAGCGCCTATCGCCCGTTTACCGACTACGACAACAGCGAGGCGGCCCAGCTCTGGACGCCGGTCCTTCTCTCTGACGAGATGATCGTCGAGGTCACCGTACCGGACGCCGTCGCTGATCAGTTGGAACTCGAACTCGAGTGGGTCAACGTCGGCTACCGCGGCTTCGGCGCGGTCAACCCGGCGGCTGCGATGTCCGGCTCGTGCAATGTCGACGTGGTTTGTGCGGAAGGCGACGACTGGCGACTCGACATCCCGTCGGTAGCGGTCATCGGCACGAACGGCAGCACCTTCTGCACCGGCTTCATGGTGAACAACACGGCGCAGGACTTGGCGCCTTTCTTCATGACAGCCGCTCACTGCGGCATCAACGCGGGTAACGCTCCAACGTTGTGGGCGTATTGGAACTACGAGAACTCCTGGTGTCGCCCTCCGGGTGGCGGGCCCAGCGGCGGCCCCGGCGACGGCTCGTTGGCACAGTTCAATACGGGCGCGGTGTTCAAGGCCTCCTATTCACCGTCGGACATGACCTTGGTCAGGCTGAACAACGATCCCGATCCGGCGTGGAACGTCTCCTATGCCGGTTGGAGCAACGACCCCGGCGATGCGCTTCAGGCGATTGCGATCCACCATCCCAATACCGACGAGAAACGGATCAGCTTCGAGTATCAGCCGACCACCACCACCAGCTATCTCGGCAACCCAGTGCCCGGTGACGGCACGCACGTGCGGGTCGAGGATTGGGACGTGGGCACGACGGAGCCCGGCTCGTCCGGCTCACCGCTGTTCGACCAGAACCACCGTATCATCGGACAACTCCACGGCGGCTACGCCTCCTGCACAAGCCAGACCTCCGACTGGTACGGCAAGTTCTCCGTATCCTGGACCGGTGGCGGATCGAACTCGAGCCGCCTGAGCAACTGGCTCGATCCGCTCGGCACCGGCGCCGTGACCACCGATACCATCTCGCTGGCCACACTCTGCTCGAGCGCGGGCGAGGTCAACCTCGACAGCCCGAAGTATGGCTGCGAGGGCACAGCCGGTGTCCAGGTGATCGACTGCGATCTGAACCTCGACGACGCCGTGATCGACAGCGCCACAGCAACCGTGTCATCAGGCACCGAACCGGCCGGCGAAGCGGTCACGCTGACCGAGACCGCACCGAATTCGGGCCGGTTCGAGGGCTCGATCGCGCTCAGTGCCACGAACGCAGCCGGCATCGTGCAGGTCACAGCCGGCGACACCCTCACCGCATCGTACCTCGACGCGGACGACGGCAGTGGCGGCATGAACATCACCGTGACCGCAACAGCGGACACCGATTGCACGGCTCCCGTCATCTCGAACGTGCAGGTGACCGACGTGCAGCCGCGCTCGGCAACCATGCAGTTCAACACCGATGAGCCTTCGGTCGGGACCATTCGCTACGGCCTGGCCTGCGGAACGCTGACCGGTTCGGAAAGCGGCTCGGGCTTCTCAACGACACCGTTGGTCGAGGTAACGGGTCTGCAAGACGCCACAACCTACTTCTTCGCCGTCGACGCGACGGACGAAGCCGGCAACGTCGGCAGTGACGACAACGGCGGCGCGTGCTACACCTTCACCACGCCGGACATCCCGAACTTCTTCACGGAGCAGTTCGACGGCGGCAACGACCTGGACAACTGGTCGCTGATCTTCACGCCGAACGGCAGCTTCGATTACTACGCGGGGTGCGCGGAAACGATCACCGCGCTTCCCACCGATCCGACCGGCGGCACGACGCTGTCGCTTTCGGATGATTCGAGTGCGGTGATGAACTTCACCGGCGGACAGACGGTCTCGTTCTACGGAACGGCGTATGCCGCAGCGTACGCCGGCAGCAATGGATACGTCACGTTCGGCGGCGGAGACACGGACTACTCCGAATCGCTGACGGAACACTTCTCGATGCCGAGGATCTCCGGCGTGTACGATGACCTGAACCCCACTGCGGGCGGCACGGTCAGTTGGAAGCAGTTGGCCGACCGCGTGGCGATCACCTACCTCAACGTGGCGGAGTACAGTACGTCCAACTCGAACACGTTCCAGGTCGAGCTCTTCTTCGACGGCAAGATCGTGGTGAGCTACCTCGCCATCGCGGTCACCGACGGCATCGCCGGTCTTTCCGCCGGCGACGGCCTGAGCCCCGACTTCTTCGAGAACGACCTGTCGAACTCCGGAGCGTGCGGACCGCCCGACTGCAACGGCAACGGCACCCCTGACGACCAGGACATCGCCGATTGTGCGGGCGACCCGGCGTGCGGCGACTGCAACGGCAACGGTGTGCCGGACGGTTGCGATCTGGGCGGCACCTCGGCGGACTGCAACGGGAACAGCATTCCCGACGAGTGCGATACGGCTGACGGCACCGAACCGGATTGCAACAACAACAGTGTTCCGGACGATTGCGACATCACGTCGGGAGCCTCTGAAGACTGCAACGGCAACGCCGCGCCCGACGAATGCGACGTGGCTGACGGCACCGAGCCTGACTGCAACAGCAACGGTGTGCCGGACGGCTGCGATATCACCGCGGGATCGTCTCAGGATTGCAACGGAAACGGCGCCCCTGACGAATGCGACATCGCAGGTTGCGGCGGCTTCCCCGCGTGCAGCGATTGCAACGGCAACGGCGTGCCGGACGGGTGCGACATCAGCGGCGGTGCGGCCGACGACTGCGATGCCAACGGCATCCCGGACAGTTGCGACCTGGCCTCCTGCGGAGGCGCACCGGGTTGCAGCGACTGCAACGGCAACGCCATCCAGGACGGCTGCGATATCGCGGGCGGCGCTTCGTCGGACGACAACGGCAACAGCGTTCCGGACGAGTGCGATATTTCCGGACCTTTGGTTGTAGGCTCCGGCAGTCGGTATCTCGGTGTCACGCCGCTCCCGGCGGAGCTGACGCTTCCGGTAGCGGTCCTGATCACGGGCGACGCGGGTGATCCCGACGTAGCTTGCGTCTCGGCCTACTTGCAGGCGGACGGTTCCCTCGGCGCCGGCGCGGTCTACCAGACGCCCGCGACGTGGGGCACGCTGTACGCCTATGGCGAACAGATCCTGCCGGGCACGACCTACACCGTCTCGGCGGAACTGGCGGGCGGCGCGCGGTCGACATCGGGCTCCGGCACCACCTACCCGTGGGGCGACATCAACAACAACGGCCTGGTGAACTTCACGGACATCAATCTGACGGTCCAAGGGTTCCAGGGCAATTTCGTGGAAACCACCCTCGAGGCGACGGACCTCGAACCCTGCGTGCCGAACGGCAACGTGAACTTCGCTGACATCGACATGACGGTGAAGGCGTTCCAGGGCGAAGGCTACGCGATCACGAGTTGCCCCGTCCCGTGCAACTAAGCACAGGCTGACTTGAATCGGCCGGGCACGCTCATTCGGACGTGCCCGGCCGTTTTTATGCGCCCCGAAGGCCAAAAGGAGCCCGAAGGACCTAATAACCTGCGAGGATTCAACCCTTGAAACGGCAACGCATAAGGCGTTAAACTAGCGCCTCTAAAGGGGTTCCATGCCGAGAGTTACAGGACGCGAGTAAACATGAAGAACAACCGGCCCGCGCACGCCGCGCGTTTCGTTCAACTGTGGTTGCCCTGCATCACGATCGCCGCGTGGCTTCTATGCGGTGTCGAGGCGGCACAGGCACAGGCCTACCGCACGCACGCCCAGATAGGCACGATCGTGCAAAACGCCGAGACGAACTATCCGGCGATCTGCAAGTGGTACAACATCGGCGACAGCCATCTGGGGCGAGAGCTCTGGGCGCTGCGCATTTCCGATAACGTCGGCGTCGACGAGGATGAGCCGGAGTTCAAGTACATCTCGACCATGCACGGCGACGAGATCATCGGCGTCGAAATGTGCCTCAACCTGATCGACCACCTGACCATAAACTACGGCTCCGATGCCCAGGTGAACAACATCGTCGACGAGGTGGACCTGTGGATCGTGCCGTTGATGAACCCGGACGGGTACGAACTCGCCAATCGCAGCCGAACCAACAACCAGGGCATCGACCTGAACCGCGACTTCCCCGATCTCGCCGACCCGAACACACCCGCGGGACATGCCACGGAAACGCAGGTCATCATGAACTGGGCGGCGCAGCACACCTTCACGCTCTCCGCCAACTTCCACGCCGGCGCGCTCGTCGTGAACTATCCGTTCGACAACATGGATACCGGCTCGCAGTACAGCCCCGACGACGACATGTTCATCTGGATCTCCGAGCAGTACTCGCAGCACAACTTACCGATGTGGAACGGAAGCTGGTTCCACGGCATCACCAACGGGGCTGACTGGTACGTCATCGACGGCGGCATGCAGGATTGGAACTATCATTTCCTGGGCTGCAACGAGGTCACGATCGAGCTGAGCGACGTGAAGGAACCGCCCGCATCGCAGATTCCGACCTTCTGGAGCCAAAACCGCGACTCGATGCTCGCCTACATCGAAACGAGCATGATCGGCGTGCGGGGTGTCGTCACCGATGCATCCACCGGCGCTGCCCTGGCGGCCACGGTGTCGGTCGTGGGACGCAACCATGACATCTACACCGACCCCGATGTGGGCGACTATCACCGGATGCTGCTGTCCGGCACCTACGATCTGCGGTTCGAGGCGGACGGCTACGATCCCGTAGTCAAGCCGGGCATCACCGTACTGGGCAGCAACGCGACCCGCGTCGATGTCACTTTGAGCCCCCCGCCGAATCTGACCTACCCGGACGGCGGCGAGGTGTTCGCAGCCGGCGAACCGATCACGATCACGTGGTCCGGCAGCCCGGATGCCCAGTTCCATGTGCAGTACACCGCCAACGCCGATGACCTCACCGTCGTCACCGACGGCTTCGAAGGCACCGTGCTCGGCGGCGAGTACACGACCGGCGGTTCGCTGCCTTGGGACGTGACGACGACCGATCACCACACCGGCTTCCGTGCGGCCCGCGCCGGCGCCATCGGCGACAACCAGCAGACCTGGATGACGCGCACGGTCAGCGGCGGCGACCTGAGCTTCTGGTACCGCGTCAGTTCCGAATCCACCTACGACTGGTTCAACTTCTACATCGACGGCAACCGGGTGGTTCACGAATCGGGCACCACCGGCACCTGGACCCAGTATGCCACGACGCTGACACCCGGCACCTACGAGCTCAAATGGGAATACACCAAGGACGTCAACACGTCGAACGGCAGTGACACGGCGTGGATCGACGATCTTCAGATCACGCAGGACGGTACCGTCTGGACCGACATCGTCGCGCTGACCGATGTCGGCGCCACGTCGACGAGTTGGACGCCAACCGGCAACGGAACCGACTACAAAGTGGCGGTTCGGGCCTATTACGGCAACGGCGTCTACGGCAACTGGGACGAATGCGCGAGCACATTCGAGGTCGTCCAGACGTTCGACCCGATTCCCACGGTCTCGACTTGGGGTATGATCGTAATGGTCCTTCTGACGCTGGCGGCCGCCACGGTCGCATTCCGACGCCATCCCGTGCCGGCGCTGGCAACCGGCAGGAGTCGAACCATGGGTAGCAGAACATCAGGCATCGGCATGATCACGCTGCTTGTCATTTCGGCGCTCGCGGCAGGTCACGCCCAAGCGGGTGAAATCCATGACGCCGCTCGGCTCGGGGATGTCGCTACGCTCGGCAGGTTGCTCGACGCGTCACCGGCACTCGCGGGCGCAACGGACGATGCCGGACGTACGCCGCTTCAACTGGCAGTCATGGGCATGCACACGGAGGCAGCCCGCCGTCTGATCGCCGCGGGAGCGGACGTGAACGCCAAGGATTCGCGAGGCAACGCACCGCTACATGCAATCGCCTTGTCCGGTGGCCGCACGGGGAAAGACCGCGTCGCCCGCAAGGCACTGCTCGAGCTCCTCATCCAGTCGGAAGCCGACGTGAAGATCGGCGACAAGC
>JAJDDX010000243.1 GCA_029260055.1 Phycisphaerae bacterium | reverse complement strand
CGCCACCAGCCGGCCTGACCGCGGACCAGACCCATTGCAGATGGTTCGCCAGTTCCTTGGCGATCACGCCTGCCATCCGATTGGTTCGCGCCAGTGCCGCGACGGCTTCCTTCAAACGGTCGGCGACCTCGACAATCGCCTTCGCCTGGTCCTTCTCGAGACGAGCCGCGAACTGGGACAAGCTCATGGCCCGCGCCGCGTTTTGCGGCAGCCCGAGCCCTTCACCGATGGCGTCCATGAGCTGGCGTCTGAGACCTTCGCGTTCGTTGATCCGTTGCACGATGCTTCGTTCGTCGTCGTTGACGGTTTGAAGGGACGCCATGTCGGCCTTCCTCATCGCGTTGATCTTGATCCGGACCACACCGTCGAGGTCGACGTGCAGTTGCCGGAGCTGGTCGAGCAGTCTCAGCAGGTCTCTCAGTCGCTTTCGTTCAATCACGCGTGTCATATTGATGTCTCGCTCGCTGCGTCATTCACCCCGACCATGAGGCGCTGCTGCTTCTCGAGGTGCCTGTATAGTGCGTCGGCCATGCTGCCGTTGGTCCGCTCTCCCATCCGTTCGGCCAGAATCCCGTGCAACTGGGAGGCGAACATGTCTTCCGCTCGTCCGCCGTGGCCGTAGGCTCCCTTCATCTCGCTGTCGCGCATGGCTTTGAACATCGTCCCGTAGAAGACCGAGCCGACGACCTTGCCGGTCGCGTCACGCAACCGAGCAAGATCGGTCTGCGAGCCCGACGAGTCCTTCGCTGCGACTGAGATACTGCCAATGTCCACGACTATCCCTCGTAAAGCATCCGTGCGTGCAGTTTGCCCGCACGGTGAATCTGCTCGATGATCGATACCCGATCTTCGAAGGGCACCTTCAGATTGTTCAGCGCTTCGAGAAGATCCCTCACGTTCGCCTGTCTGGTTCGCTCGATATCGACCGGCACCCATTCGGCTTGCTCGAACGCCGGCGCGGGGATCGGCGTGCCGTCGGGCATCGGGTTTGCCACGGTCACCGTCAGGCCGCGCTGCGAGATCACGACCGGCGACATGCGCGTGTCGCCCGTGACGACGATGGTCCCCGCGGAGCGATTGATGACGACCCGCGCTTCGTTTGATTCCATCAGGATCGGCGTGCGTTCGACATCGCGAATCCACGACGCGGGGTCGCCCCGCTGGTGTTTGGGAAGGAGCACGACCACGTTCTTGCTGTCCACCGCCAGCGCGACGCGTGCGACGTTGGCCGAGACGCTCAGTTCCTTGTCGACGGCCTGGGCGATTGCGGCCGCCATCGACCAACCCGCGTGTGCTTCGTCGAGCACGAGCGTGATGTATTCCGCGTCCGCCTTGATCCAGGGGTTGACGACGCCGGCGTTGAGGACCTCAGTACCGCCGGCGACGACGTGCATGAGCACGTCGCGCTCCATTCTCGCCCCGCCGCGGATGAAGCCGCCGGCGTTGTTCACCCCGTCCAGCACGACCGGCCCGGAGGCAAAACCGAACAACCCGTCGACGTTCCGATCGTGGTAGATAAGCGGCGTGGGCAACAACCTTCCGCCTTGCAGGCTCTTCGCCGCGGACGCCGACACATAGACATCGAGAAGATCGCCTTCGCGAGCGCCATGCTCGGGGATGGTCACTTCGAGCGTAACCACCGCAACGTTCTTGGCCGCCTGCACATCCACCTCGCTGTCGATCCCGGCACCGAAGCGCTTCAGGGTCTCGGCGAGCTGCTTGATCGCGGGCAGGTACTTGCCGCCGTCGCCGGTGCCGTCAAGACCCGTCACGAGGCCGTAGCCCATCAGCGTGTTGGTGCCTTGGCCCTGCAGCCGCGTCACGTCGCCGACCCGCGCGGTCGGAAGCTGTGCGAGTGCCGTGGTGGCCACTGCCAGCGTGATCGAAAATGTCAGAGCCTTGTGCAACATCCCGTCGCCTCTAGAAGGGCTTGATGATGTCGAGGATTCGCGGAATCCAACCGCGAGTCGTCGAAGCCCGTAGTGCACCGTCGTTATCTACCTCGATCGCAAGATCGGCGATCTGCGTACTCAGAACCGTGTTGTCGGCCGTCACGTCTTCCTTGCGGCATAGCCCGGTGATCGTGATCCGGCTCATCTCATCGTCGAAGACCAGTTGCCCGCGTCCCTCCAGCACGAGGTTGCCGTTGGGTTTTACGTCGATGATCTTCACGGTAATCCGCGTCGTCAGTTTATCTTCGCGCTCGATGTCCGCGTCGCCTTTGAGTTCGTTTGCGAATCTGAAGTCGACGTTGGGTTTGCCGCGCCGAAACGCAGCCGCCCCCACACCGCCCGCGGTTCCCTTCAGGAAGGCGTCGAGTTCGGACTTGATGTCCCATTCCTTCTTGGCCCCGAGCCCGGATTCCGCTTCGTACTTGCTCCGCTGGCGTACGACGATCGTAATCAGGTCGTTGACCTTGAAGGTCTTGGGTTCCGGCGGCTTGACCGCGCCCCATGCGTACTTCTGGTAGACCTTGTTCGCTTTGACCCTGACGGCTTCGCGAGGCTCGGGCTTCGGTGGGTTCTTTTCGTCGGCCTGGCGTTTTTGCGCCCCGAGCGAAGACGTCTGCGCGAATGCCGCGGAGGATGCCACACACAGCACCGCACTACACAAGATCAAGAAACCGGTCAGCTTCATTGCGATCCCCCTATCGACACAAGCCGCGTGTTCGAGAACGACGCCGCAGTTGATCCGAGCAGAACCTCGCCGGGACCGATGACGACGCCGTCGTACTCGACGCGCCGATTGTCGGCTGCGCGCACCTTGACGACTTCACCCAGCATGCCGCTCGAGGCGGCTTTGGCCGTCGATCTCACTTGCACACCGCCCGACCGCGCCACCAGCGTGACGAGCTGCCCGCGAATGACCAGCGGCACGGGTTCGAGAAGGCTCGGCTCGATCATGGTGCCGGCCGGGATGAATCGCTTGGCACGCTGCCCGACCGCGAGCCTGGTGGTGTCGAGGCCGAGTTGGTTCAATCTGGAAAACGACATCGACATGAGTACGACGTCGGAGTCGCGGACGCTCGCGCCCTGGTTGATCGCGCGGCGTGCCACGAGCGCGCGGCGGGTCATGGTCACCTGAACCACGAGCGGCACTCTCTGTACGGTCTCGCCGCCGGCGAGCACGTCGATTTCGAGCGACGTAAGCCCCATGGGCGAACCGCCGCGTCGTCTGATGGTGAACTGGTAGGTCGGTTCGGTAAGTTGGAGTAACTGCCTGTCACTACGGTCGAAGACGACCTCGGCCTTGCCGCCGTAGCGGGCAAACTCGGCGTTGAAGAAGTCGATCACAGCGGCTCGAAGCGTGGCCCGTGGCTGTTCACCGGCCACACGTTGGACTCCCTTGTGCCCGCCTTCTACTGCGCTTACCGGCACGGCGCGCTTCGCCGCGGGTGCGGACGGTCGCGTCACGGCACACTGAGTCGCCCCGCCGAGACGGACCTGCGCCATGTTGGCCCCCGCACCGGTCAGGCCTGCACGGATCAAATCGAGATGGATGATCCGGGAACCGCCGACGACGGGTGCCTTCGCCAGGACGATCTCGCGAAGCGTACGCTCCTGATCGGGCTGGAACCCGGTCAGTTCGCACAGGTCGTCAAGACGGATTTCGTCCGTCACCACGACCGCGGAAGGCCACACGCGAACCGACGCTGCCAGCGCTTGCGGCGCTGCAACCAGCGACAGCAGCAAGGCAACGATGGCGATACCCGCCGCCCGTGAAGAGACGGCGCGGCCCGGCCTCGTTGCCTTTGTCGCGTTCGTATTGTCGCAATCCTTGCGGTTCATCGTTGCGTCCTGCGGCCGAGTCATACGGCCCGAAAGTGTCGCGCTATGTCACAACCGGCGTCCTACTCTAGAACCTTCTCAAGTTCGAAACGATCTGGAGCGTCTCGTCGGCGCTCTGGATCGACTGACTGTTCAGTTCGAACGCCCGCTGCGTCGTGATCAG
>JAJDDX010000242.1 GCA_029260055.1 Phycisphaerae bacterium | reverse complement strand
GGCGCTGACGAAGCTCGTGCGCGGCGATCTCGACTGGATCGCCATGAAGGCGCTCGAGAAGGAACGCGCGCTGCGATACCAGAGCGCCAGCGACCTCGCAGTCGATATCGAGCGGCATCTGAACAACGAGCCCGTGCTCGCGGGTCCTCCGAGCGTCGCGTACAAGCTGCGGAAATTCATCCGCCGCAATCGCGTCGGGGTGGCTGCCGGTGCCACGGTGGCGCTCGCTCTTCTGGTCGGCTTGTCGCTCGCTACGATCGGGTTGGTCCAGGCAACGCAGGCGAGATCGGAGTTGGAGCGCCAGCGTGATGCCGCCGAGGCCAGCGAGGCCGAGGCCGTTCAGGAGGCAGCGAAGTACTCGGCGGTACACGGGTTCCTGCAGGAGATGTTTGCATCCGTCGACCCGCGGTCATCGCTGGGGCGCGACGTGACGGTGCGTGAGGTCATGAACGCGGCGACGGCGCGTGTCGAATCCAAGGCACTGGCGACCGAGCCGCGCGTGGAGGCCGCCGTCCGGGTGACGCTCGGAAAGGCCTGCGACGCGGTCGGTCTGTATATGCAGGCTGAGGAACACCTGCGGGCGGCGTGCCGGACCCGGCGGAACTTGCTCGGCGACGAGCACGCCGAGACCCTTCAAGCGCAAAGCGCGCTCGGCTCGGTGCTCAGCCGTCGTGGAAAATACGGTGAAGCGGAGGCCATGTTCCGGAAGACGTCCGAGGCTCAGAGGCGTATCCTCGGCGAAGAACATGTCGAGACGCTTGCCTCTCTGAACGGGCTCGGCGTGTCTCTTTGGCGTCAGGGCCGGAATGCCGAAGCGCGGAAGATTCACCGGTACGCGCTCGAGGTGCAGCGCCGAATCCTCGGCGAGGAGCACCTCGACACGCTGCACACGCGCGTGCTGCTCGCCACGGCGTTGCTCGAAGATGACAAATATGCCGAGGCCGAACAGTTGCTCCGAGAACTCGTCGAGATCGACCGTCGTGTGCTCGGCACCGAGCATCCCGATACGCAGACCGCGGTCAACAACCTGGCTCTGGCACTAGAGCGACAAGGTCAATTGGCTCAGGCCGAGGCTCTCTATCGCGAGGCCTTCGATGTGGACCATCGAGTCCTCGGCGCTACGCATCCGGGTACCCAGATTCCGCTAAGCAACCTGTTGCGGGTGCTGCAGGCCGGCGGAAAGCTCGAAGAAATGCGGCAGGTGGTGGCTCAGCGAAACGCATACCTCGAGCGCGCGACGACGCAACCGGGAGTCGGGGCACTGGCTCTGAACGAGTACGCGTGGGCGTTGCTTACATGCGAGCCCATCGACCTGCAAGACCCCGAGGCGGCACTACCGGCGGCGCAGCGAGCCGTTGAACTCGACGGCGGGCGTGATCCGAACATCATCGACACACTGTCTCTGGCCTATTGGCGCACGGGCGACCTGGACCGGGCGATCCAGACGCAGTACCGGGCAATCGCCCGAGCCGAGCTTGGCGGTGAGTACGACATCGGAAAGATGGAAAGCCGACTGACCACCATGTTGGCGGAATCGGGCGATCCGGCGGCGAAGGCCCGGATCGCGATGAAACACCTGACGTACGCCGCGGCCGAGGTGTGGACTGCCTCGACGCAGTCCGGCGGCGAGTTGTACCTGCGCGGCTTGGCCTCGTTAGGCGCCGGCGATTACGTGGCGGCGGAATCCGACCTCCGGGCTTGCCTGGAGGCAAGGCGGGCGGCGCTCTCCGTGAGGCATTGGGGCGTCGCCGATGCCGCGAGCCTGGTGGCTGTGAGCCTCGCGGGTCAGGCGAGGTTCGAAGAGGCGGAGGCGTTGCTACTCGAGGCCGTCGATACCGCCAAGAAGAGCCCCAAGACCAACAAGATGCGGTTCGACCGCATCCTCGTTCGCGTGGTCGGGCTTTACGAGGCCTGGGGCCGACAGGATCAAGCTGAGATCTGGCGCTCACGGATCGCCACGAAGTAGCCGCCGTTCGTGCTTACCCGAGACATCGCCGACTTGTCGGAACTTGTCGCGCGCTGGCGCTCGTTTCCCATTCTGCACGCTTATAGCCGTCGTTCGTGCATCACCCGACTCGATACCACGACATTTCTACTGCCTTCCGTGAGGCGCCGGCACCACCGTTTACGCATGGCTTCATGCGGGACCACGAGGTTTGCATTGGCACGTCGATCCGCACCGAGAGGAGGACTCCGAAAATGCCAAAGCTGTGGCGTTGTGCGACGATGCTTGCCGCCCTCGGGGCCGGTGCCGTTATCGCGGGCCCCGCGCCGGAGGCGCCTGATGTCGGTTGGCCTCAGTGGGGCGGACCTGCTCGGGACTTCACCGTTGAAACCACCGGCTTGGCTGACAAATGGCCGTCGAGCGGTCCGCGTCAGCTCTGGAAGCGCGAGATCGGCGACGGCTACTCCGCGATAGTGGCGGCTGACGGCATGCTCTACACGATGTGTCGTAACCGTGCCGACGACCAACGCGAACTCACGATCGCCCTGGACGCCGCGACGGGCAAGACAGTCTGGCGACACGAGGTGAAGGCGCCGATCACGACAAAAGACGAGGGCTGGGGCGGGCTGGGACCGAACTCGACGCCGCTCATCGTGGACGACCGGCTCTACACAATCGGTTCGCGGGCTGCCATGCACTGCTTCGATCGGAGGACCGGTCGCGTTCTCTGGACACACGACCTGCATCGCGAGTTCGACGCCACGCTGTCGGACACGGTGGGCTACTCGAACAGCCCGATCGCCTATCGAAACCTCGTGATCGCACTGGGCGGCTGCCTCGACTCCGAAGACGGAACGCCTGCGTGTACCGTGCCGGCACTGATGGCGTTCGAGCAAGAGACCGGTGAGGTCGTCTGGCGGAGCGTCGCTCACCCGCGCGGCTTCTCTTCGCCGATCCTGCTTCGGGTGTCAGAGCGGGATTTGGTCGTCTTTAACTCAGGCGGTGGGGTCGTCGTGATCGACCCGAACGATGGACAGTTGCTCTGGCAACAGCCCGCGGCGGGAAGCCCGCTCGTCACGCCCGTCTGGAATGGATCGGATTTGATCTACTGGTCACCGGGGTCCGACAAATCGCCGGCACGCGTGGACAAGCTGAGTGTGGATGCCGGGAAAGTCAGCGGCGAAGAAGTCTACCTCTCTCGGAAGGGCACGTTCGCGATGGCTACGCCGGTCCGGGTCGGCGACCTTCTCGTAGGCTCGACTCAGCAGAACCTGGTGGCAATCGACTTCAACACAGGGAGGCGGGCCTGGATCGCGCGAGGTTTTCCGATGGCCACCTGTCTATACGCGGATGGCAAGCTCATCATCCACGACGAGAACGGCCGCCTCACGCTCGCCACCGCCACACCCAAGAGGCTGACCAAGCACTCGCAGTTCCAGGTCACGGAGCGCTACTCCTTGAGCGTTCCCACGCTCGTCGGCACGACGCTCTACGTGCGGGATCGGAAACACATCATGGCGCTGGATCTGGCGGAACGAGTCGTTTCGGAATGACCGTTCGGATGACGCTAATGGACCGAAATCCTCTTCAGTCAATGAAACAAAAGGCAAAGGAGACGAGAATGAAAACGATCACTGTAATTGCGGTCGCCGTCGCGACGATCGGAGCGTTCCGCGCGTCCGTCAGCGCGGGCGAAATCCACATGGCGGTGCAGAGTGGCGATCTTGCCAAAGTCACGGCGCTCATCGGTAAGAAGGCCGACCTGGCGAACGCCGCGGATGAGAACGGGAATCTGCCGCTGCACACCGTCGCCATGACGGGGCGCTGCGAGATCGCCGCGTTGCTGCTCGAGAGCGGGGCACGGGTCGACGGCGGGGATCGCGACGATAGCACGCCTCTCGATGTCGCATCACAACAAGGGCACAAGGCACTTGCCGTCCTTCTGCTCAAACACGGAGCCGACCCGAAGCACAAGGACAACAACGGCATGACGGCCCTGCACTTCGCGGCGTATGAAGGGCATGCCGATGTGGCCGATGTTCTGCTCGACAAGGGAGCGGACATCAATGCCGCTCGCGTCAACGCGAGCACGCCACTGCATGGCGCGGCGCTGGGCGGCCACGAGGCGGTGACGAAGCTGCTTCTGAAACGGGGCGCCGATCTCGAGGCGAAAAACGCCGCCGGCTACCGCCCGCTGGTTTGCGCCCTTCTGAGCGGCCGATCGTCGCTAGTTCGTTTCCTGTTGGATCAGGGAGCGGACCCGAACGCCGCGACCAATGGCGGCGAGACGCCGTTGGAGGTTGCCGCGTGGAGAGAACTCGACGTGAACATCGTCAAGACACTGCTGGAGAAGGGAGCGGACCCGAACGGAAGCCGCGAGCGCCAGTCACAGCCGCTGAACGGCGCGATTCGTCGCGGGCGGGCTGATGTAGTCGCCCTTCTGCTGGCGAAGGGGGCGGACATCGCCGCGGCGGACTATTCGGGAGCCGGGCCCGTGGCCGTCGCGGCGCGAGAGGGCCACAGCGAGTTGATCAGGGTGCTCGCGAAGGCCGGCGCTGACGTGAACGCCAAGGATCCCCATTTCGGCAGAACCGCACTTCATTGGGCCGCCATCAAGGGCAATTCGAAACTGGCCGAGACGCTGCTCAGACACGGAGCCGGGATCGACGCCACCAACGCAGCCGGCACGACGCCCGTACAATTGGCGGCAAGGTATGGGCACCGAGGTGTCGTCGACGCGTTGACGGCCAAGGGCGCTTCGGCGAAGGACCTCAAGAAGAACTACGGCGCATCGCCTCTTCTAACAGAGAAGCTCGGACGACAGGAGGCCGTCCTCTGGTACCTCGGCCATTGCGGATGGGCCGTCAAGACCAAGAACCACGTTCTGGTCTTCGACTACTGGAATCCCGAGGGTGATCCAGCCGAGCCATGGCTCGCAAACGGTCACATCAACCCGTCCGAACTCACCGAACAGAACGTGACGGTCTTCGTCACGCACGAGCACGGCGATCACTTTGATCCGTCCATCTTCACGTGGGCGGACAAGATGAGTCACGTCAGGTACGTCTACGGCATGCGGCCCGAAGCGCAGCAGGCTAGCGGTGGGGCGGCGTACAACGGACCCGCGTACGAGTACATAGGTCCCCGGCAAGAGCGAACCATCGACGGGATGAAGATCAGCACGATCGCCGCGAACGACGCCGGCGTCGGCTTCCTCGTCGAGGTCGACGGACTGAGTATTTATCACGCCGGTGATCACGCCGGGTGGGCCGACGGTCAGCGAGACGGCTTCATTGGTGAGATCGACTACCTCGCCGGGCGGACCGGTCGGATCGATGTCGCCATGCTGAATGTCAGCGGATGTCATACGCATGATCCTGAGCGTCTGAAGGAGGGCACGATGTACACGCTGGGCAAGCTGAAGCCGCGCGTCATGATCCCGACTCACGCTCATAACAGCGAGTACAAGTACCGGGAAGCAGCCACCGAAGTGAAAGCCGCCGGGTTCAAGAGCGAAGTCTACTGCCCGAAGGTCAGGGGCGATTACTTTGTGTTCAAGGGTGGCAGCGCCGGCTAGACGTGCATATGGATGGCAGTACGCGTGAGTTGCCCGCCTTCGAGGCGGCAGTGCCCTGGACGCACTGCCGTCTCGATCGAGAGTCGTTCGTCACCGTCCAACCACGCCGGCATAGTCAATGCCCGTCAGGTGGGCTACGTCGCGCTTCCAGGTTGTCAGGTCGGCTGGCCGTGGCGCAGCATCGTGTGACTGGCGGCAGCAATCACCGCGGTGGTGGTTGCTGTGGTAGCGCGCCACCGTTTCATCTCCTGAATGGCTCGTACGGCAACGGTCCGACCATGCCACCTCAATCCGATGCGTCTGTTGCTCGAGGACGCGGCGGGAAGGACGGCAACCGTTCCGCAAGCACCGGAAGACGCTCGATAATCATGGTTCCGGCCGACACGGGGTGTTTGCCCGTCGCGTTAGATACGCCCTCGACGTGGGCATAGGGCCGGGGCACTGAGTGATGGCGCGGACTCACTGGGATGACCTCCATGAGGAAGCAGAGTCTTGCAGACCCTCTGCGCGGCGTTCGCGCATGTCGCGGTGGTAAAGAGCACATAGTGGACCGGGTGCGTCCCGTCCTCCGAGCCCATTGCGAGGCGCAAATCGTCATCGCTCTCAGCGGCCGCCTCGCTTGCCTTCTGCTACGGCAGCGTCGCAAGCCACGCGGCTACGTCGTCGGCCTCCTGCTGGGTCACGTCTTCGATCGTCGGTCCGAAGCCGTGATCGGCAGCACCACTCAGGATGGCGAAGACCCGGTCGCCGCTCTGCCCGACGATGTCAGGGCCCAGGATTCCGGTGGCGTCGTCCTTATGGCATCCTTCGCACCGAGCCATGTAGTACGTGTGCCCCGCGTCGGGATCGGCACCGGTTGCCTGACTCACCACGCACAGCCCCTGAAGGCACGCTTCGCCGTCCGGGCATGTCACGCCCGCACACGGATCGCCGGTTTGTTCGGCGACGCACTCTCCGGCGTCGCAGACCTCGCCGTCCGGGCAGGTCACGTCGGCGCAGGCGTCTGCGGGTTCATTCGGCACGCACTGTCCGTGCTCGCAGACTTCGCCGTCCGCGCAGGGTACGTCCGGGCATGGATCGACTGCCGCCGCCGCGACGCACGAGCCGCTCTCGCAAGCCTCTCCATCCGCACATGTCACACCCGCGCACGGGTCGGTCACGATCTGTGCTGAAGGGCAGCCCGCCAGGCAAGGCAGTAGCGCTGCCGCCAAGACCAAAGGTAGAGTTCCAGGATTACGTGTCATATCCAGCCAACCTTCCTTCCGCGCTCGTTTGCACAGGCTGTGACCATCTGCGCCGTAAGCGCGTGTTATGGAGTTTGAACCGAGTTGCGCTTGGCCCGAACCGCTATCGATAGCATAGCGATACGAGTCGCAGCGTTCAACGAGAGTTTCCACTCTTCGTCCTGAATTACGTCGACTCGCCCCGATACACTGCGACGAAGACGTGAGTAAGCGCCGTGGTGGAGTGACATCGTGAGGCACGCGGCACTCAACGTGCCGCGCATGCGGTAGTATCTGCGACAAATGGGCGCCGCATAGGCAGATTCCCTAACCAAGAAACCTATATCGACTCCCAAGTGACTTATGGTAAAAAGCAAGCGTTCGAAGCCCGCATCTCGCGGTCCAGCAAACCAGCCGAAGGAGGCACATCCATGGGCGACCGGACTTCACAGGGCGGTCTAACGCAGTCGAGTAACGGACGCAGAGTCCCGGGCCTTGTCGGCTGCAACCCGTCCATGCGGCACATGCGGCAGCAGATCACGACGGTCGCGAAACGAGATTCCACGGTGCTCATCTGCGGTGAATCGGGCACCGGAAAAGAACTCGTGGCGCGACACGTTCACGCTGCCAGTTCGCGTTCGCATGGCCCGTTCGTGGTGGCGGACTGCACTGCGCTGCCGGAAGCGCTTATCGCATCACAGCTCTTCGGCCACATGAAGGGAGCATTTACGGACGCAAAGCAATCAACGCTTGGCCTGTGTCGCGCGGCCGACGGCGGTACGTTGTTCATCGATGAGATCGGAGAAATGCAACTGCATACTCAGGCGACGCTGCTCCGGTGCATCCAGGAGCGGTCGGTTCTGCCGGTGGGTGCCGTGGAGCCCATCGAGGTCGACGTGCGGATCATCGCGGCCACGCACCGGAATCTCCGAGCGATGGTGGCACGCGGCGAGTTTCGCGAGGACCTGTACTATCGCCTCGACGTAGTACGGCTCGAAGTGCCGGCCTTGCGGGATCGCAAGAGCGACATCACGCTCTTGGCGGAGCACTTCCTGGCACAGCAGGCGAGTCTATACGAGAAGCCCGCGCAAGCGTTCGCCGCCGATGCCGCTACGGTTCTGGAAAGCTACTCCTGGCCGGGCAACGTCCGGGAATTGAAGAACGCCGTCGAAAGCGCGACGGCGCTGTCGGGCAGCACGTGCCTCGGTGTCGGTGACTTGCCGAGCCAGATAAGGAACGCGGCGACGAGTCGCGGTCCCACGAAACCTCCTGGCGCGACCGGTGTGGCACCGCTCCATGTCGTCGAGCGTCGAGCTATCGAGGTTGCGCTCGAAGCGACGAGAGGAAACCAAAGTCAGGCAGCTCAACTGCTGGAGGTCGAACGACATCGGTTTGCCCGAATGATCCGTCGCCACGGATTGAGTGGACTCGTCAGTTCCTTGCGTAGCTCGCGACCGTCAGTGGCTTCGATCAGGGAGGCGAGAGTGTCGCCCGCGCGTGCATCTGAAGATCCCGGCTGCCTCGATTTCGACCGTTGCGCGGTCGGCGCGGCGTATGTCGTCGACGACAAAGTGAGGGGCGGTTATGACTAGGCACACCATAACGATGGGCATCGTCGTTATGGCGGCACACGCCCCGGCAGCCATCTGCCTGGCCGAGCCGTTCACGTACCAGATTGACGTAGCGCTGCGGTATGATGTGGTGGCCGGAGAGGAAGTGCTGCCGGATACGCTCGTCTGGGGGATGCCGCAGGGCGTCAACTTCCCGAGCGGAACGCTGGAATTGCTGATCGACGAGAGCGGCAACGTGCTTGGCTCTTCTCCCGTCGACCCGAATTCGGGCCTGGGCATGCTCCTCGGTCAGCGGTTGCACGGGATCTACAATCCGCTTCTGCAACTCGATGGAGGGTCATTGGGCACCCCGGTGGCGAACGTGGCTCCCATCAGCGCTGCCACCGTCCGACTCGGGAATACGTTCCTGGGCGACTTCTCCGGGCTCAACGACATTACCGGTTTCATCGAGGACGGTAACTCCGGCGACTACTTCAACCTCTCAAACGGGATCGGCCTCGACGGGAAGTTCGAGTTTACAGCCAGCGGCCCGGACGGGATGTCCATCACGTTCAACGGGAAGGGGTACAACGGGACAGGGACCGGATGGTACACGATCGCATTCGACGGCGGCGATATCGGGTACGTGCAGGGAACCAACGCGGCGTCGGTGGGCCTTACCGGCGTCATCCCGTTGCAGATGTGGATTGACGCAAGCGCCCACACGTTCGCAATCCCGGAGCAAACACTGCTGTACAACTTCCCCGCGACCTGGGGACAGTTCGGGAGGAGGATCACCGATTTCAGCGGGCTCATCGACCCGAACGGCTCGTTCGCTGGAACCGCGAGCTTCGCGGGGATTGAATTCACGAGCGTAACCGGCGCGACGACGGCGGGCTTCTTTGAAGACGGCAACTCAACGGGCTTCGATGCCGGCGACGGGTTGATGCCCGGCGATTCGTTCACGACCGTGTTGAGCGGCGGACCCGGGAGCGTCGAACTAGTCATCAACGGCACGTGGGGGGGGGCGGGCACGACCGCGATCCCGACGGTCTCGCAGTGGGGCATGGTCGCTATGACGTTGCTTTTGATCACCGCGGGCACGCTGCTTCAACTTCGACGGGGAGAGAGCACATGGGCAAGCCAAGAATCCGGCTGTCGAGAACGTGCCTAGTTTCCGTGTTGCAGTGCGTCGCGTGCTGTGCGGCGGAAACGACCATCTACTCCAGCAGGATAGAGATCTGGTACGACGTGGTGCGGGACGGGGTCGTGCGGCCGGACACGCCGGTTTGGGGTGTGCCGGACACGGCAGCTCTGCCGAACGGCGTCCTTAACCTGCTCATCGATGACGATGGAACGGTGACCGGCTCGTCTCTGGTCGAAGGGCAGCCCGGGACGGCGATGCTGTTGGGCGAGCGGCTGTACGGGCCGCACAACTTCACCATGGCGCTGGCCGACGGGACGTGTGGGACGCCTGTATCCAACGTAGCACCCATCTCGGATGGCGCGGTGCTGCTGCGGGATACGTTCATCGGCGACTTCGACGAGCTTCGCGTCACCTCGGGTTTCATCAAGGACGGGAACTCCGGAGACTTTTTCGACCTGCGGAACGGCGTCGGCCTGGACGGGAAGATGGAGTTCACGGCCACTGGACCGGACGGCATGACGTTCACCTTCAACGCAAAGGGCGCGAACGCCGGGACGGGTACGGGGTGGTACACCTTTGCCTTCGATGGCGGGCAATTACGCTACGATTACGATACGGATTCGGCCGGTATCGGGCTCACCGGCGTAGTGCCGATCGACGTTCGGATCGATGCGGCGACGCGGACGTTCCATATTCCCGAGGCGACCATGCTGGAAGGATTCCCGGCCGGCTATCTAGCTCCGGGAAGGCGGATCGACGACTTTAGCGGGACAATCGACTCGAACGGCCGGTTCATCGGGACCGCTCACTTTGCCGGTCTGGAGTTCGGCAGCCTGGCGTTCACCACCGCCGATGGGGTGTTCGAGGATGGGAATTCACCGGGCTTCGATGTTTCGAACGGCCTGCTCCCCGGCGACTCCCTTGTGGCCACGATGACCGACCGAACGGGCAAGTTCGACCTGGTCATAGCCGCCGCGCTGGTGTCCGGGGACACCTGCGACGCCGATGCAGACTGCGATGATCTCGTGGATTGTACGGACGATCGCTGCGTCGCCGGCGCATGCACGTCCGCGGCAAACGATGCTCAGTGTGATGACGACGATCCGTGCACGGTCGACACCTGCCACCTCACGACGGGATGTGCGAACGTGGCAGACGCCACACGCGACCCATGTGTGACGTCGCGCGACGCACCGTCGGAAACACTGCCCCAGCCGGATGCCGAGCGCCTCGGTGACGAAAGTGGCCTGAATACGGAGCCGGTGCCCGAGGCAACGGGGGGGGGCATCGGTCCCGCCGGGAGTATTGGCTGCGGTGCCCTTGGCATTGTTACCTTGGGCGCTTTGGTGGCTGGCCTGACTGGGCTGCGAACTCGAAGGCGTACACAGTCACACGAGACGCTTTGAGCCGCGCCACCTTTCGGCCCAGACGCGCCGCACATCTGCCTACGCATGGATTCTCTTGCAATTATGGGACTTTGTTCGTTTGCGGGTCACCTCTTGCGATGAGACGGTAAGTAGGCTCGCGAATAGTTCGGCGGCTTTCCCGCCACCAGCACGCCCGATCTCGGTCGAGAATCACGCCCGATTTCGCTTGAAGGCCTTCGTCGATTCAGGCACAATGGAACGCGCTTCGGTACGGAGGTTTGGGCTCCGGGTCGCAGGCGAGTAACTGGTGAGCTGGGAAGTGCCAACGCGTACGGCACACCGCGGAGGTTAGCCCACCAGCGCCGCACAGCTCGGTTTCCCGCCACGCACAACTTGAGGCTCGACGCGTGTCCGCACAGCACGACGCACGCGCCTGGTGATGGACGTGAAGTCCCGTTGCCTACGGCGTGATTCCGGCACTCGTCGAGCCCGGATAGTTCAACTACTCGCGGGAGTTGATTTTGTGACAGAGCCGGCTTGGCCCGGCGCGTGAGGACGTCGCGCCCGGACTTTGCTTCTCGGCGCGTGTGCGAACGGGGGCGCGTTCGGTGCGCCCGATCTGCGACGCGGAACAAAGCGTGCCGCCGGCGGTACAGTGTGTGCCGTAGCGGCCCGAGCCCCGCTGGTGTGACGTTCGTGGTATCGCGACTCGTAAGACGCGTAGTCGCCTAGCGTTACGTGCGAGAGATGCCACGTCGTGGCTCTCGGCACGGTGCGTGCAGCGGCATGGATGGCGGCCAGGTTCATGGAACGGGATGAGGAATCGGACTGGACCAGACCGGAAGTCTTGGGATACGAAGCTCGGATGCCCGTCGTACAGGACACGAGGGAGTGCCCGATGCAAGGGGCACACGCTTCAGCATGCGTGAATAGCAAGTTCCACAACTACGGACAGCTTCCTCCGTGCGGGCCGATTAACCCGCCACACAGGAGTGGTCGCGGTGAGCCAGGTCTCTAGAAAGAGAGTACGAATACTGTATCTGTTGGGATGGGCCAGCGCGCTGGCGGCTGCACTGACCGCCGCCGCTGTTGTCTCAGCCAGTTACGAAGAGAAGGAGATTCTCCGCGGTGAGTTGAGGGAGCGCAGCCGGCTTCGCATGCAGGCCACCGCAGAGCACTTGGGCGATCACGTGCGGAGCACTTGGCTTTGCTTGCGGCTCATCAGCCTCGACCCCGACATCAAGAAGATGCGGCGCGCCCCGTTCGCACATATCCAGGCCATGCACCGGGTGACCTTCGCGTTCCACGGGTTGACTGAAGTGTACGTGACCGAGCGCGACTTCGACGGCACCAAACACCCGTTCTTGAGCCTCTTCAGGGAGGACGACGGGCGACTGGTCGAAGCGCATCATCCGCTGCAGCGTGAGTCGGAGGAATACACGGTCCACATCGAGCATATTCGGCGCTTTATTGACGACCCGTCGGCCGACTTCCTGATCAGCCGGCCGGTGCAGTTGTGCGTGGGCAGACCGGGCGTGGTCTGCTCGGTTCCCATCTGGACGCGGACCTCGATGGTCGGGATCGTGGCCGGCATGGTGCGGTCCGACGCAATCTCCGAGATCCTCGAGAGTTCGAGCACTGGTGATGAGGTGTTTCTGGTGAGCCAGGCTGGCGCTGTTTTCAGTTGCCAGGATGCTACGGACGAGATGCGAACGTGGTTTGAAGCACGTTTTGATCCAGCAGACCCCGTCGGGTTCTTTGATGGGTGCGGTCCCGCGCTTCAGGCGATGGGGCGCGAAATGCTGTGGCAGGAGGTGGATCTGCCGGGAAGCCAAAAGTGGTACCTCGCATACGTCTATAATCCGACCGTACACGACGACCTGGCCGGCGTGCCGACGAGCCTGACTACGTGGAGCATTGCCGGTGTCGTCCTCCTGCTCGGCATCGTGGTGATGCGACTTTGCCACGTCCTTCCGGTCCTCGAGACCGCGCGGGCTCGGGCGGACGTGCATGCTGAGGAGTTAGCGGAGAGCGAGGCGCGCACGCGTGCGATCGTCGGAACCGCCGCCGATGCCATCATCACGATTGATGAATGCGGCACGGTGCTGGATTTCAACAGAGCGGCCGAACGGATTTTCGGCTACGACACCGCAGAGGTGATCGGCCGGAACGTGTCCATGCTCATGGATTCTCCCCACAAGGAGGAGCACCACGAGTACGTTAAACGCTATCTGTCGACAGGTGATTCGAAGATCATCGGCCAGAGCCGAGAGGTGCCGGGCCTCCGCAAGAATGGCACGACTGTTCCGCTCGAACTCGACGTGAGCGAGTTGGATCTCGGCGATCGCAAGCTGTTCACCGGCCTGCTCCGCGATGTCAGCGAGCGTAAACAGTCCGAGGAGGCTCTGCGGCAGAGCGAGCATCGTTACAGAACGCTCGTGGAGAACATCGAGCTCGGTGTGACGCTGATCGACAGTGACCACAACATTGTGATGACGAACCAAGCGCAGGGGAGGCTTCTTCACAAGCCGCTGTGCGAGTTCGCAGGAAGGAAGTGCTTCGAACAGTTCGAGGGGCGTGAGGCGGCGTGCCAGCATTGTCCGGGCACGCGAGCCATGGCGACCGGAAAAGCGGCCGAAGCCGAGACCGAGGGGGTCCGCGATGACGGCAGCCGGGTCGCCGTCCACATACGGGCGTTTCCGGTTTTTGATGGCAATGGGCAGGCGACCGGCTTTATCGAGGTCGTAGAGGACATCACGGAGCGGAAGCGATCGGAAAGGCTTGCCCGGGAGAGGCAAGCAGAACTCGCGCACGCCGCGCGACTGGGCTCCGTGGGAGAAATGGCTGCCGGGCTCGCCCATGAACTCAACCAGCCGCTCAGCGCGATCGTCAACTACGTCCAGGCGTCCCTGGAGACCATCCGCTCGGGCAGGGACTGCCCTGAGGAGCTCCTCGAGGACATGAATATGGCGGCGGGCCAGGCCATCCGTGCCGGCGAAGTCATCGAACGCTTGCGTCATTTCGTGGGCAGGCCGGAGCCGCAGCGAACCAGGTTGGGATTGAACGCCCTGGTATCCGAGGTCCTGGATCTGATGCGCCCTGAAATGAGGCCGTACAGCATCGAGGCGCATGTGGCACTGGACGAAGCACTTCCCGCGGTGGAAGCGGATGGTGTCCAGATCCAACAGGTGCTCGTCAACCTGATCAAGAACGGGATCGAGGCGATGGCGGAGAACGGGGCAGAGAACCGTAATCTGTACCTGGAAACGAAAGAGTCCGCCGACGGGACGGTCGAGTGTGTCGTTCGTGACACCGGGCCGGGCATGACGGCGGAGCAGTGCGAACAAGTCTTCGAGGCCTTCTTCAGCACCAAAGGGGAAGGCATGGGGGTGGGCTTGTCCATCAGTCGGCGCATCATCGAAGCGCACGGTGGTTGCCTCTCGGCGACGCCTGTGGCTCACGGCGCCATGTTTAGCTTTACACTCCCGATTTGCGAGATGAGTGAACCAGCATGATTTCGGAATCAACTGTATTCGTAGTGGACGATGATGATGCCCTGCGCAAGTCGCTCACACGACTGATGGAGTCGGTCGGCTTCCGCGTGGAGGCCTTCGCGAGCGCGACGGAATTCCTGGAGGGTTACGACCCCGACAAGCCGGGCTGTTTGACGCTCGACATCAAGATGCCCGGCATGAGCGGCCTGGATCTTCAAGAACAGCTTGCCCAACAGGGTTGTCTGATCCCCGTGATTATCATCTCCGCTCATGGTGATGTGGAGACGACGGTCCGCGCCATGAAGTCCGGCGCCGTCGACTTCCTCAAGAAGCCCTACAAAGGCAAGGTCCTCTTGGAACGCGTGCGCGAGGCGCTCGAACGAGACGCGAGCCGCCGGCGCGACGAAGCCCGACACGCCTCGGCAGCCGCGCGTCTGAACAAACTGACTACTCGAGAACGCGAAGTCATGGGCTATCTGGTCAAGGGTGAAACCACGAAGCAAATCGCCTATCAACTCGGCCTGAGTCGGAAGACCGTTGACGTGCATCGCGGTCACATCATGACCAAGCTGCAAGCCGACTCGGTGGTGGATTTGTTGCACATGTGGCCCGATTGATGTGGGACGAAACCTGCCACACGGCACGGACCGTTCCATCCCGCCTAATCCCTTACCTCAGCGGACATTGCGCTGCTATTCGTGATCTATTGGCATCAACTGTGCCAAAGCCGTGACCCTCCGCGTGGATCGCCTAGCCAGGATTCCTATTCAGGCAACGGGCACACAAAGCTCGTAACTCGGTTGGTATGCTGGAGTTACGGGTCCCGTGCCATGGCCGCGCGCCCCCGCATGTCTCGCACGCCGCTTGCTCAGTAGTCACATGGCAGGGGCGCAATAGATACCGTCCCCTAGGAGTCCCGAGTGTGACTTTTCCAAAGGTGCTAGGAGGCATCGTCTTGGTCCTGGAGGGCGAAGTGGCGCCAAGTTTGCGGCGGATAGCGAAGAAGCGTGCGCTGACGATTGTCGAAGTCGAGGCTGCACAGCACGCCCTTCAGCACGTCCGCGGTGCCGCGCCCCGCGTGATCGCCCTACAGGTCGGTCCCGAGGGACACGAAGCCTTGAAGTTCATTCAGCTTTATGTGACCGAACCTCACCGCGCGCCGCTGATAGCGGTGGCGATCGAGCATTCCACTGACCTCGAACGGAGGGTGCTCGGCGCGGGGGCGAACTACTACGCGTCCGGAGCATTCGAAGGAATGCTCGATCCCCTCGTGGAGGCGGTCTTGAGTTCCGAACCACTGAAATGACGGAGTGGCCGGAGGAGCCGGCACGCCGCGCTCATCTTTCCGAATCTGTGGCCGAGCCATCGGTTGTCATCGCGATGACGCAGATTCGGCGAACCGGAACTCGCGACCTCGCGTAGCGAGGTGAGAGTTCAGCCGCGCGGGGTCTGGGTAGAGATGCAAGTTCAGATGCTGGATTACAGTTAGGAGAAACGAAAGATGATTGCGAAGATCAATCCAACGATCGTTGGGGTGGCGGTGCTGCTCATGGTGAGCGGCGGCGTCGCGTACGGACAGTGTGCCGACGTCACAATCAGTGGCGCGGTGTACAGCGGTACAGGGACGGTGACGTATACGCTTGATGCCATTGGCGAACCGATCGTTCACCGGAACGGAGTGATGGCGCCGGCCGCACCGGCACTCACTGCGGCGAACGGCACTAAGGTCATGATCCAGGACATGGAAGACGGATCAATCGTGACCTACGGCACGTTCGTGGCCGCAACCAACGGCTGGACCGCCTGCGTTCCGGCGGGGCGTCTTTACATTGCTATGTTCAGCGCCGACGCTCACAACCTGACAAGCCGGGTCTATGATCTTCGTGGTGATGCCTTCATCCAGGGCACTGAGACCACGATGATCGTAGATGCGTACTTGCCGGCACTGCACATGAACATCACGACGGGTGTGGTTGATCCCGTGGCCGAACCGGCCGAGCCGCTGGGCAACATCCTCGTCTATGCGTTCGAGGAAAACTCTATCAACGGGGCACCTGACTGGCCGAAGGACCCCAGCCTGCCCGGCACGGTGTTCGAGCTTCTGGACCCGCGGACCGGCAATCCCGCGTGTGATAACTGCGACCCGAATGCCCCCAAGACGGCACCCGGCACGCCCGATCCCAACTGGTGTTGCGGTACCTCCCTGGGCGGCACCGGAGCGCCGACGGCCATCACCACGAAGGATGGTCTGAATTTCACCGCTGCTCAGTCGGCGGGCATGTACTACTTCGAGGACATCGTGCCCGGTGAGTACCTGATGCGGGCGACTCCGCCGGCCACGACCGACGGTGCCGGCGATCTGTGGACCCACGGCTGGTACCACACCTACACGATGGAAGGCACGCAGGAATGGGAAGTCCTGGTCTATCCGGGCGATCCCGGCACCGAATTGGGGGCCTTCCTCGTTTGGTTCGGTTTTGCCAAGAAAATCGGCCAGATCGGCGATGCGACCAACCCGTGCAGCTTTGCCGCCGGGTGCGCCGGCGGTGGCTCGACGATCACAGGCACCGTCGACGACGCCGACCTGGCCTGGGAGGCGGCCCCCGCGGGATGTGTCTGGCCCACCAACTGGGATCCGGACCTCTGCGAGCCGCCCGAGGCCGGAGCCCCGCTCGATCCCGTCTTCATCAACCAGGGGGTGTCCGCGCACGGACCCGTGACCGACGGGTTCCTTGTGCTTCACCAGCGGATCGGCGATGACTTCTTCCCGCGTGCCACGACGGAGACGGACGGCTTGGGCGAGTTCGCTTTCCACAACGTCCCGGCCGGCACCTACTTCCTCTTCTTCGTTGACAAGCCGCTCAAGCGCGTCTTCGGGGAAATACAGGTCACGGTTGACGGCGTTACCGATCTCAATCTCCCCAAGTTCGTTGACGAACTAACGGCCCCCAATCTTCCGATGACCCTCAGCCCACGCTTCGGCGCCCGGTTGAACGGTTTCGTGGTGGACGGCAACGATGTCCCGATTGCGGGGGCAACCGTGAACCTGCGGTACCAGCCCGGCAACGTCGCGTTCAGTACGGTCACGGACGCCGTCGGCTGGTACGAATTCGATTTCCTCGGTGAGATCGAGGTGATGGCCATGCTCGACGTTGAGCCGCCACCGGGGTACCGCGGCAAGCTCGTTACCGAAACGTATTGGCCCCAGGCGGGTGTGCCGCCGGACCCGACTTGCACGGGGTTCGAAAACTGTCCCATCGTGGCGGACGGGTGTAACCCTGGTATCGATCCGGGTTGTGTCATCTGTGGTTATGATGCGAATAACGCCCCGATCCTCTGTACGCCGGCGAACGGGACCGTGATTCAGCGCAACGGTATGAACCGCTGGGTGCAGTATTACACGGCGAACTACAAGTCGACACTGTACCTCGAGTCGGTTCCAGCAACGGTCGGTCACATCTCCGGGCTCGTGCACAACGACACGCTCGCCATGGGTACGTGGCTGCCCGATGGCGTCTACGACAACGTGGAAGAGGGAGTCGTCGAGCGCGCGACGATCGAACTCCTGGATGCAGCCGGTGGGATCATCCCTCTCATTGATCCAGTAACACTATTGCCGGTCATCGATCCGATCACCCTGCTGCCGGTCCAGGACCCTGCGACCATCACGACGAGCGGTGCATATGACTCGGCCGTGGCCGTGGCTCAGGGTTACATCGAACCCGGCGTCAGCGTGCCGCCGGACGAGTGGGGTGGCTTCTTCTCCGGCCCGATGCCCGGCTATTACGAGTTCAGGGATGTGGCTCCGGGCACCTACACGGTGCGGTTGACTCTGCCGACCGGGTTCCACGCGCCTGGTGAGACGGCGGGGCCGCTGGCAGGGCAGTTAGTCGTCGATCGCCCGGTGACCATCGGCGGCGCGACGGACCTCAGGAACGACTACGGCATCCACACGCTGGTGCCACAGGCCGGCTCGCTCGACGGCGCCATCTTCGACGACCTCTTCCTCGACCACAGATGGTACAGTGCCATGGCCGAAGAGAAGCAGGTTCTCGTCGGGCTGGGCGTGATCGTCCGGGACTACCTGGGCTACACGATTGACACGCTGGTTCAGCCGTCAGCCATCTGCTATCCGGGAACAACGCCGGCCGATCCGAATGTGACGCCGTTGCCGTACGGCGCGATCTGTGATCGTCCGGACCTCGGCCAAGACGTGGGAATCACCCGTCTTCTCCCTCCCGGCCTGCACCTCTACTTGGGCAACGATCCAGCGCTTCCGGAGTGCGACGCGACCAAGAGCAACGCTCCGTGTCACGATCCCACCCTGTTTACCCTGGAACTGCCCTACACGATGAACCAGGGCGGTGCCAAGTACGAGGCGGACTGGTCGCTTCCCGCGGCTCTCAATCCTCCTCCGCCACCGGGCGGCAACGACGGACTCTGCGCCGAGGTCACCGGTGGGTCGAGTTCCATCAAGGAGGGGACGAAGTGGCAGGCTTCGATCGATGTCCATGTCACAGGCCCGTTCGGCAACGTAGGCGGCGCTGAAGTTCTGGTGCTCTGGAGCACCGGCGATCAGTCGGCTGCGATCACCGGCCAGAACGGTACGGCAACGCTGCGCATCGAAGAGATTGAGGATGAGGGCATTACCGAGGTTACCGCGACGATCGCGGCGGTGATCGCGCCTGAGGGCATGATCGCGGCGTTCGATGCGGCCTGCTTCCCTGATTGCTTCAAGATCGCATCGCCGGCGGAGGGCGGTGCAACCGGTCTCTGCTTCGTCGCTCAGTGTGGTGACGGAGTCTGTGACGCGGGTGAGGACTTCTGCAACTGTCCGCTGGTTCCGGCAGGTGACTGCAACTTCGTCGATACGGACGGCGACCTGGTCGCCAACTGTGCCGACATCTGCCCGAACGACCCGCTCAAGCAAAGCGCTGCCGGCATTTGCGGCTGCGGAACGCCGGAGACCGACAGCGACGGCGACCTCGTGCCGGACTGCGAAGACGTCTGTCCGAACGATCCTGCCAAGTCGGCCAGCGCAGGCGCTTGTGGCTGCGGTGTCGCCGAAGGTACGTGCGGCGGCTGCGTGCAGGCCGGTGTGCGTGTGGCTTCGCTGAGTGCCCAAACCACGAATGAGGGCGAAGGCAAATGGAGTGCCGAAGTCACGCTCAGCTTCAGGGATCTCAACTGCGATCAGCCGGTTGTACTCGATCTTGGCGACGAGATCATGTACCGGTTCGGTGGTGGTGAGTGGAAGCAGGAGCAGGTCAACGGCCAGGACACCACGCTCGTCATTGCGACCGAGACGATCGAAGAAGGCGGCCCGACGCTGTCCTTCCAAATCGATCATGTGGACCGACCGGACTGGGATCCTGATCCCGGCAACAACGTCCTTAGCATGACGATCCTTCGTCCATTCTGACGTAGCAAGGAAACGGCCAGGCGGCCCGGTTCGCTTCGGCGAGCCGGGCCGTGCTGGGTTACTAACACCAGCTTTCTGACGTGACCGGTTGGGGGAGTCCAACCGGTGGGGGAGGGTCTCGGCTCGTCGGCTAGCGAGCCGGGACCCGAACTCTTCCCTCGCCGTGCTCTCTAGGCTCCTCCAGATGAAAGTAACCGGCGAAGGGATCCGGCGTGACTCCTTACGGGCGAGCAACCGCGGTGATCCTTGTAAGCGTGCTGACGCACGCTGCGCGGGGACAAGACGTGATCATCGAACAGATCGAGGCCAGGCAGATCGCACGCGAGAACGGATGGCTGATCCGTAAGGAGACGCCCACGGGTGTGATCGAGCTTGTATCCATCGTCAACGGGGTGCCTTGGTACAACACGACGCACAACCTGGCAGCTTCGGTGAGCATCAGCACCGACCTGTGTCAGCCGGGCGGCTCGAGTGGTCTGGGACTGACGGGTACCGGTGTGCCACTGGGCGTTTGGGACGCCGCGGGCGTACGCCTGACGCACCAGGAGTTCGGCGGCCGGGCGAGCCAAGGCGACGTGCCGGACGCCACGCATTGGCACTCGACGCATGTGGCGGGGACGATGATCGCGTCGGGCGTGGTCGCTGCCGCTTCGGGCATGGCACCCTCCGCGACTGTCGATTGTTACGATTGGAGCTTCGACCTGTCGGAGATGCGCGCTGCCGCGGCCGCGGGCATGCGTGTCTCGAACCACTCCTACGGCTTCGTGCAGGGCTGGTACTACGACTCGGTCCAAGGCGAGTGGTGGTGGTACGGAAACAGAAACATCAGCAACGCCGAAGACTACCGGTTCGGGTTGTACGGCGGCTACAGCTACTTCCTCGACCTCGCAGCGCACGACTACCCGTACTATCTCATTTGCCGATCGGCCGGCAACGACCGCGACGAAGACGGCCCTGATCCGAATGGCCCGGGAGAGGGCGGACACTTCCATATGGTCACGCCGGACAACGTGGAGTGGGAGTATTCGACTGATCTGCATGATGCCGACGGCGACTACGACAGCATTACGACGAGGAACACGGCGAAGAACATCCTGACGGTGGGAGCGGTGGAGGACGTGGCCGGCGGATACTCCGGACCCGGCGGGGTGGTCATGAGTTCGTTCTCGGGATGGGGGCCGACGGACGACGGGCGAATCAAGCCGGACATCACGGGAAACGGCGTCGACTTGTACTCGACGTTCGACGGTAGCGACACAGACTACGGCACGCTGTCGGGTACTTCGATGGCAGCGCCGAGCGTGGCCGGATCGCTCGGGCTTCTTGTGGAACATTGGCGTGCGACGCACGTGGGCGCATTCGACATGCTCTCGTCGACACTGAAGGGTCTCGTGCTGCACACGGCGGACGAAGCCGGCTCGGCGAACGGCCCGGACTATGAATACGGCTGGGGCCTGATGAACACGCTCGCAGCGGCCAACGTCATCTCAAATGACGTGACCGATCCGCTGGCCATCAGCGAATGGACGCTGCATGGCACCGGCTCGATCGGTTTACTCATTACGACCGACGGAACAAGCGACCTGCGCGCCACGCTATGCTGGACCGATCTGCCGGGTCCATCACAGAGCAACGTGTTGGATCCGCCGGCCAAGATGCTGGTGAACGACCTGGATCTCCGCATCGAGCGCACGGAGCCGTTGACGGCTTTTCAGCCTTGGGTGCTCGACCCCGGCAATCCCGCCGCGGCTGCTACGACCGGCGACAACACTACCGATAATGTCGAGCAGGTGGTCGTCTATTCTCCGGGGCAGGACAGCTTCGTTCTCAGCGTGACGCACAAAGGGGCGCTGTCCGGTGGCTCGCAGAGGGTATCCGTCGTCATTACGGGCGCGGCGGCGATCGAAGCGTTGACCGTGCCGGACGTTCCGACGGTATCCGTGTGGGGGCTTAGCGTCCTGACGTTGCTCTTTCTTACGGTGGGCACGCTAGTTCACACTCGACAATCACTCAGTCAGACGGCCGCTCACACTGGTTTCGTGAGACCGTGTGAGAGGAAGAGCGCCAGCCGGCCCGGTTCGTTGCGGCGAACCGGGCCGTGCTGGGTTACTGACCGGAGTTTTCCGAAGTGACCGGTTGGGGGATTCCAACTTGTGGGGAAAGGGCTCCGGCTCGCCGGCTGGCGAGCCGCCGCCCCGACTCTGGGCACGCCGCGCTCTTACACTTCCCGTCGATGGTACGGGCAAGTGGGAAGCTGCGGCGGGAAGGCGGCAATCATGGCATGGAGTTGAGGCGATCGACCTGTGTCGCCTCAGGGCATTTGACGCCGGCGCTCGCCAGTGGCGCTGAGGATAGGGCGATGCCCTAGGCCACATTCCAATTGTGACGAAATCACGGGCGCTGTATAGCGCTAGTAGGCTTTTGAGGTCAGTCGCTGACCTACGCGTGTGTTTTATGAGGAACGGAGCGCCGCGAAACTCGGACCCGATCGAGCACGAAGGCGATCAGATCGGTCGCCTGCTGGATCCACTCATGATGTTCTCCAGACCGACAACGTGTGTGACTCGAATCGTGCAAGCGGTCGCGGTGATCCTTGCGTATGGCCTGACGCACCCTGCATGGGCGCAAGAAGTGATCATCGAACAGATGGAAGCCAGGCAGATCGCACGCGAGAACGGATGGCTGATTCGCCAGGAGACGCCCACCGGTGTGATCGAGCTTGCGTCCATCGTGAACGGTGCGCCCTGGTACAATACGACCCACAACCGGGCAGCCGCTGTTAGCATCAGCACCGACCTTTGCCAGCCGGGGGGTTCGAGCGGTCTCGCGCTGACCGGCAGCGGCGTGACACTAGGCGTTTGGGACGCCGCGGGTGTGCGGCTGACGCATCAGGAGTTCGGCAGCCGGGCGAGCCAAGGCGACGTGCCGGGCGCAACGCATTGGCACTCGACGCATGTGGCGGGGACGATGATCGCGTCGGGCGTGGTGCTTGGCGCCACGGGCATGGCACCCTCCGCATCTGTCGATTGCTATGATTGGAGCTTCGACGTGTCGGAGATGCGTGCCGCCGCGGCCGCGGGGATGCGCGTCTCGAACCACTCCTACGGCTTCGTGCAGGGCTGGTACTACGACTCGGTCCAGGGCGAGTGGTGGTGGTACGGCGACAGAAACGTCAGCGATCTAGAAGACTATCGGTTCGGGTTGTACGGCGGGTACAGCTATTTCCTCGATGTCGCCGCGCACGACTACCCATACTATCTCATCTGTCGATCGGCCGGCAACGACCGTGACCAAATCGGTCCCGATCCGAATGGCCCGGGCGAGGGCGGGCACTTTCACATGGTCACGCCGTTCAACGTGGAATGGGAATACTCCACTGACCTGCATGATGCCGACGGCGACTACGACAGCATTACCACACGGAATACCGCGAAGAACATCCTGACCGTGGGGGCGGTGGAGGACGTGATCGGTGGATACGCCGGACCCGGTGGGGTCGTCATGAGTTCGTTCTCGGGCTGGGGTCCGACGGACGACGGGCGAATCAAACCCGACATCACGGGCAACGGCGTCACTTTGTATTCAGCATTCGATGGTAGCGACACGGATTACAGCACGCTGTCGGGTACTTCGATGGCAGCGCCGAGCGTAGCCGGGTCGCTCGGGCTTCTTGTGGAACACTGGCGTGCGACGCACGCAGGCGCAGACGACATGCTTTCGTCGTCGCTGAAGGGGCTCGTGCTGCACACCGCGGACGAGGCCGGCTCGGCGAACGGACCGGATTATGCGTACGGCTGGGGACTGATGAACACACTCACCGCGGCCAACGCCATTTCAAGCGACGTACCCGACCCGATGACCATCAGCGAATGGACGCTGAACGACGGCGGCTCAATTGAGTTGCTCATGACGACCGACGGAACGAGCGACCTGCACGCCACGATCTGCTGGACCGATCCACCGGGTCCGTCGCAGAGTGGGGTCTTGGACCCGGCCACGAAGATCCTGGTGAACGACCTGGATCTCAGGATCGAACGAGTCTCGCCGTTGACGACTTATCAGCCCTGGGTGCTGAACCCGGCGATCCCGAGCGCGGCTGCGACCACGGGCGACAACAACAGGGACAACGTGGAACAGGTCGTGGTGTACACTCCCGGTGTGGGAGATTTCGCTCTTCGTATCACCCACAAAGGAACCCTCTCCGGAGGCGCACAGAACGTATCAGTACTCATTAGCGGCGCGTCGGCGATTCAAGCGTGTTCCGTCGCGGGGACCGTGGCCTTGGATCAAACGCAATACGGTTGCGATGGCACCGTCTCGATTGACGTGGTCGACTGCGACCTCGACACGAACAGCTCCGTCGTCGAGACCGCTCAGGTTGTCCTCACGTCCACCACGGAGCCGCTTCCCGGCGAGGTGGTGACCCTGACGGAGACGTCGGCCGGTTCGGCGGTCTTCCGCGGATCGATTGCGCTAGACACGATTGACAGCGCCGGTGTCCTTCGAATTGTCGCCAACGACACGGTAACAGCCATTTACACGGACGCGGATGACGGTGTCAGCGGTGTCCCGGTCGACGTGATGGATGTGGCTACGGTCGACCTCGGCGCAAGTACGGCTCGGATCTGGGCCGATTTGGAAATCGATGCATTTGACCTCAGCCCGATCACGCGCGACGTGAGCTTCGTGATCACGGAATGCACCGGCCCGAGCACGCAGAGCGTGTCCTTGCCGGTGACCTTCACCAACAAGCAGGCGTTGGGCGTCTTGCTGGACGATCTCGTGGCCACGCCCGTGCCGGAGTGGATCAGCGTCCGGCAAGGCCACACGTTGGCCAGGCTCAGGCCACTGACGTTCGACGGATGCAACGAGGCCACAATCGATCTGACCGGTGCCAACCACCTGCACTCCGGCGATTTCCACACTGCCACCGTCCCGCAGGACGACCTCGTGGATATCACCGACTTCTCGATCCTCGCAAGTCAGTGGAACCAACCGATCGACGCCGGCGAGAGTGCCGGGGGGGACGCCACGGGCGATGGGGTCCAGGATACCGCCGACTATTCGACGCTTCAGGTTAACGCGTTTACCAGGAGCGAGGGTGTTGACGGTTGCGCGGGCGGCCGATCGGATGAGGGGCCGAGCGGTCGGCACCCCACAAATGTCGCCGAGATGGCACAGAATTCGGTCGTGTGTCGTGCGGATCTCATGCTGGCACCGCAGCCGCGCTCGATCACGCTGGGCACGACGTTCGATATTCTCCTCATCGCCACCGCTACTCGGCCCGACGGTGCCGTTCAGTCGATCGCCGCGATCGATGCCGTAGTCCGATGGGATCCGCTGGTAATGGAACTCGTGGGCGTCGTGGACAACGGCCCGTATGGGTGGGCTCAGTCCGGGTTCCCCGACGACTCGGCTCTGGATGGCTTGAACGATACGTTCCTGGATGGGGATGCCAAGTATACGGCGCTGGCCGGGCTTGCGGATCCGGCGATGGCTCCACCATCCGGCCTGTTGGTGACTACGCTTCGCTTTGTCGCTCATGCGACGGACGAGGCGACAGGCATCTGGCTGGAACCTGCGTGGGGGCCCTACTCCAGGACGCAAGTGTTCGGCGGCGACGCGCCGAATCACATCGTGACCGGTGACCTCTGTGATGCCGGCATCGCCGTCGTCTGGCCGCAAGAGTGCGATGGTGACGGCGATGTAGATCTTTATGAATTCCATCGTCTACAGGCGTGCTACACGGGGTCCGTTCCGTTGGAAAGCGGACCGACCGCACCGGCCTATCCGCCGGATGCGGAACTGTGCTGCGCGGCGTTCGACTACGACGACGATGGCGATGTGGATGCGTCGGACTTCAAGAACTTTGTCGGTTGGGCAGTCAACCCGACGCACTGAGGGCATGAACAAATGTGATCGTAGTCCGACCTGCTTGTCGCCGACGGCTGAACCGGCCGGAGCGATGACTGCACGGCAGCCGGATACGAATGAATCGTCCGGACGCTCGAGGAGCGTGGTCTTGTAGGAACACCCGCCGATTTGGGCCGGATGGGTGAAGTTGGTGGGAGAATTGCTATGAGTACGCGGAAGAACATATCGACGCTCGCCGTGCAAACGCTGGCCCTTATGGTCTTGGCGACGCCTGCATTGGCCGTCGATGACCTGAACCTCACTGTGGTCGGTGGACCCACGTTCGCCCCCGGTGATACGGTCACGGTGAAGCTGAATGTGGCCAACCTCTCGGCCGGCATCAACGCAGCCCAGTCGCTTGTCCAATACGATGCCACGCTGTTGACGTTGCAATCGATCGCGCCGGCTCTTGGCGGTCCGGCGCCGAACGGTAACGGCAGCACGGTGACCGGCGCGAGTGGTACCTGTACGGCTACCGTCTGTGTCGGTGGTTACCGAGACACGCTTAGCTGCGCTACCGACGCAGACTGTAACGTGCCTTGGACGCAGAACTACTCGGAACCCTATACGGCCGGCAAGCTGGTGTACGGCGTGGTCCTCAACCAGGCCGGTGCCGAGACGATCGCCGACCACACCATTGCCACTTTGACGTTCACGGCCATCGACCAGGGCACGACGAGCTTTACGTTCTGGGTGGATACCGATGCGGTCCCGTACGAGACCAAGCTGGTCAAGCCCGACCAGAGCGAACTGACGGAAACCACGACGGACTCCGGAAGCATAACACTGGTATGCGAGGACAATAATCCATGCACGCAAAACCTCGTGACAGGCGGCGTCTGCGACTTCACGACACCTGCGACAATCGGGACGGAATGCCGTGCGGCCGCGGATGTGTGTGACATCGCAGAATCCTGTGACGGTGCGAGTACTGCCTGCCCGGCGGATGCCGTGGAGCCCGCGACTACGGAGTGCCGTGCCACCGCCGGCGCGTGCGACATCGCCGAATCTTGCGACGGTACGGGTACTGCCTGCCCGGC
>JAJDDX010000241.1 GCA_029260055.1 Phycisphaerae bacterium | reverse complement strand
GTGGCGGTTTGGCCCCATTGCCCGCATGGGTGCGTCGCTTGGAGCGAGTGGACCGGTGGATTACAGCAAAAGTGATCATCTACCACGCGAGATTACTTGTCAGGGAGAACGTCGCATGAGGCCCTTCGTGCGCATTCTTCCAGAGGAGGTGGGCCACCCACATGTACCTTTCAGTTCACGGCGTTGCCCGTGGAGGCATGGCTGCTCCCTTACGGTCACAGTACTGATTAGCGGCACGAAATCTGCCGACAGCCTGTAGGGCACGGTCGAGGCACGAGACCTGCCGAGGCGGAGAAAGTAGGAAACCCGGCCGGCCGGCTGATATACTGTATGTATGCGGTCGGTGTGCTCGTCATCTCTATTGGTCGTGCTGATCCCTGCGGTTCTTGTGCTCTTGGCTACGTCCAGCGTTTTCGGGGCTGTCGTCTCATACGAGTGCGACTCCTTTCCCGAGGAGGACGGTTGGCAGATCAGTCAGATCGTCTGCGACCCGGCACTTTGGATTGACGCCGGGACGTTCTTCCAACACGTTGAGCTTTGCGACGGATACCCGCCGCCGGGCGGTCAATCCGCTTCGTACGTTGCCAGCGTGGCGGATTTCCTCGGCTCGCCAACTTTCTTCGTTGAATGGCGGATGATGACCGACGGCGATCGGTCCGAGATCATCTGGGGGGGGCTGTCGAGTTTCTCGGCCTGGAGCACCGGAAGCGTCGATTACACGTTCAGGGTGGCTTCCGACCAGGTAAAGCTCAACCGCGACAATGAACTGCCAATCCTGTTCCGCGACATCGAACCAGGCGTGCCGCATGTGCACCGGCTGGAACTCTACGGCGATGAGCTGTACGTCTGGTACATCGACGGTCAGGTAATGGATCAGGGTGTGCCGGAAGGCGCGTTTCCCACCTTTCCCAACTCGGCGATTACCTGGCGCGCCAAGGCCGCGTGGCTGCCCAACACGACCCAGTGGGATTACATCCGCTACGGCCTGATTCCGGTGGACGCCTCGGGCGACTATGACACCTCCGGCACGGTCGACGCGGCCGACTTCTACTTCTTCGGAGAGTACTTCTCGGGCGAGGGTGTCGACGCCGGACCGGGTGCTCGCTGGGCGGATTTCGACGCCGACACCGACGTGGACTGCACCGACTGGGATGCCTTCCAGCTCAGCTGGACCGACACAGCCAACGATCCGCCGATCTTCTTTCCCTGCTTCGGTGGCGGCCCGATCCCCGCGATCTCCGAATGGGGCGTCGCGGTCATGGTGTTACTCGTCGGCACCTGTGCGACGCTCGTGTTCTGCCGGGTGCGCAAACAAACCGGATAGAAGTCGAAACGTCCGAAAGTCCAAACGTCGAAACCGCATGGGCCAAGGCGACCACGCAGTGCGCAGAGGAACGCGGCATGGCGGTTGCCGAAGAGTGGCCGGCCGCCACAGTGTCTCCGTGTGCTCTGTGTCCTCTGTGGTGAAAGGAACCCGGCCGGCACGTGTCGTGCCTCCACCGTGCCCTACGCGGCTGTAGCACCCCGTCCCCCACCCTCCGGGAGTACCCAGAGGATGGGGCACCCGCACCGATCAGTACCGCGAGTGTTAACGAGCGGCTCGGCGACCCTGGGAACAACGCATGCTGTTGGCCCCGTGGGGCATGGCTGCTCCCCTACGGTCGCAGTACGGATTGGCGGCACGAGACCTGCCGGCAGTACCACATGAACCTTGAGGCGCCGCTACTGCTTCTGCGTCCCGTCCGGCTTGACTAACCAATCCCGCAGCACGCCGATCAGGATGTCCGTGCAGTCCTCCACCGTCTTCGGGTCGGCCTCGTAGAAGGGCTTGTGGTGCGAGTTGAGCAGCGCCACCTCGGCGATGCGGCCGTCCTTGTCGAGCACGTAGCAGTGGATGCCCCCGACTCCGCCCCGGCCGCCGATCAGGTATTCAGGCAGCAGCGCGTACTCGGTCGCGATCGGGTTGTCGGCGATGTACGCTCGGAAAGCCTCGGCGCTCTCACGCAACATCTTGGCCTGGTTCGAATGCCAGGGCCCTGTGATCGGCACTTCCGCTTCCGACATCGTCACCGTACCCAGCCCGTCGGCGGTGATGAACGCGCCGATCTTGCCGGCCTCCTCGGCTGAGTAGTAGGTCTCCGGTCCGCCGCGCACGTAGGTCGGGAACACGGTGAAACTCGTCTCGCCAATGCGGCCCAGCAGCTCCGCGTGCGCTTCCTCGTCAAGAATGCCTTTGCACCCACCCATCATCAGCGGGACCGCGGCACACATCGCCGCTACTACGATCACGATCTTCCACTTCTTCTTCATGGCTTAGCTCCGTCTAGAACTCCAATGGTGTAAGCATATACTTACACTACGGTCAAAAAAAGGCACTACCGCGCCTTGCCTTCGAGTAAGAACTTTCCCACGTCCGCGACGAGCCGTTTGCGGCCCGTGGCTTTGATCAGACCCAGCTCTCGGCCGATCGCCGCCACCGTGCCCAACCCGACGATCGCCCAGGCCGTCACCTCCGCATCCTTGCGTCCCGCGGCGCTGGTGTCGTCGCGATGGTCGGCGATCTGGCGCGCGATGAAGCGGTGGAATCGCCCGTACATGGCCTGGAGGGCGTCGTGAATCACCGGGTCGTCCGTTTCGGAGAGGCCCGCGAAGATCAGGCGATGGAGGCCCAACTCACCGTGATGCTTCGCCTCATAATCCAGCAGCCGCTCAGCCGAGCTAGCGCCGGGTTCATCGCTTTGGAGCAGTTTCTGCCACAACTGCGTCGAGACCTGGTAGACGTATTCGATAGCGGCCACGAACATCGCCTTCTTGTCGGGCCAAAGCCTGTAGAGGATGTTCTCCCGCACCTCGCAGCGTCTCGCCAGCTCAGCCGTGGTCGTACGCCGATAGCCCAACTCGGCGAAAGCCCGTGCGACGATCGGCACGAGTTGCTCGCGTTTTTCAGAGGTCTGGTCGGGTCTGGGCATCGGGTCCCTCGACGGACAGCCGGGTAACGTAAGTACACGCTTACACAATACATCATCGGCTACGCCTGTCAAACGCTTTCTCGGGGTCCGACAAGATCATGCGCGGCGTCGGTCTCGGGGCTTGGCGGGCCGGTCGCCCCGCCGGCGACCGCGCGGATTTGCCGGATTTTTGCGGTGTCGGGGTCGAACGTTTCCGACTATGATCTTGTTGTAAGTGGCGGTGACGGGGCGCATGGAGCGGCCCGGCGACCGGGCCCGAAGGGCCCGCACGACCGCCGAAAGGAGAAGCCCGAACGCATGCTACAGGACGAGAAGGACAAACTGCTGACCTTGTTCGAGACGGAAGTCCAATGGTGTCGCGAGGTCGACGCGCGCGATGCCGAGGGCTCGCCGGTCCACTATGACGACACCACAGCCGTCTCCTGGGACCTCGTAGGCGGCATTTGCCACCTTTTCGGCTGGCATCGGGCATGCGACCTGTTCGGACAGGTAGCGCGGCACCTCCTCGGCCCGCAAAAGCCACACTTTAACCGCGATGCCCAGATGGCGGCGATGGCCGCCCTCCAGGACTTCAACGACAAGCCGGAAACGACCTACGACATGTTCATGGACGCCCTCAAGGGCCTCCCGGTGTGGCAGGGCAAGCCGGCTGCGACGTAGCGTCCCGTCTCGGATCTGACTTCTGAGGATGTGAATCGCCAACCGGGTGTCCTGCGCGCCAGGCCGCCGAATCACGCCTTGCCAAGGATGTAGATACTCCAGGGCGGAGTCGCTTCCTCGCTGACCCATTCGACGGGTTCGTCGGGCGTGCCGAGCGGCTGGTGGAGTTCGACGACCTCCAGGCCCGCCTTTCCGAACACCTCACGGTAGTCCTTGTCGGGGAAAATGATGTCGTCGACCGGCCTCTTGTCGTCCAGGGCGGTCACGATGATGCGCACAACCTCCCCGCACTTGGCGTCGCGGTTTTCGGGGAAGTCCTTGGTGGAAAACGACGCCCACTCGTTGAAGTAGATGTCCGGTGACGAGACGAGG
>JAJDDX010000025.1 GCA_029260055.1 Phycisphaerae bacterium | reverse complement strand
GCCCGAGCCGGACCGAAACTTGTGTAGAACAACGAGGGTTCCACCCTGGGCTGTGGCGATTGCGCGCCTTCGGGGCTTGGTGCCGTCGGGTGCATCGCTACACTGGATCGTGTCGACATGACGATCGAGTAATGGTTCGCTACAACTGCGACGCAGGTGCTCCGAGCCGCGACCGTCAGGGAGCGATCGGCCGGGACCCCTGTGTGGACCGCTCCCTGACGGTCGCGGTTCTGAATGTCGCGTGTATTCCGAGACGCTGACGCAGTCTGGTCGAAGGAACGAACGACGTAACATGACAGCCATCGACATACTCGGTGAAGACGGATTGGTAGCCGGGCAGTTGCCGAACTACGAGGTGCGGCCGGAGCAACTCGACATGGCCGGTGCCGTGGCGGAGGCGTTCGAGGCCGGCGAGCACCTCATCGTCGAGGCGGGCACCGGCGTGGGTAAGAGCTTCGCCTACCTGATCCCGGCGATCGAGCGGGCTATCGCGCATGGCGAGCGCGTTGTCATCAGCACGCACACCATCGCGCTGCAGGAACAGCTCATCAACAAGGACATCCCGTTCCTTCAGTCGATCATGCCGGACGAGTTCCTGGCGGTGCTGGTCAAAGGGCGGTCGAACTACCTGGGGCTGCGGCGCCTCACGCGAGCGAGCTTGAAGCAGGAGATGCTGTTTGATGTCGGCGGTGCGATCAGCGAATTGCACGCCATCGAGGATTGGGCCTACAAGACGACCGACGGGTCGTTGGCTGATCTGCCGCAGCGGCCCAGCCCGGGTGTTTGGGAGCGCGTCCGAAGCGATTCGGACGACTGCCTCGGACGCCGCTGCCCGCATCACGAGCAGTGCTTCTATCAGCGTGCCCGGCGGAAGGCGGCTGCCGCCCAGTTGCTGGTGGTCAACCACGCGATGCTCTTTTCCGATCTGGCGGTGCGGCAGCAGGGGGCGTCGATCCTGCCCGACTATCAGTGCGTCGTGCTCGACGAGGCGCATACGGTCGAGCGCGTGGCGGGCGACCATCTCGGGCTCGGTATCGGAAGCACTCAACTTCGCTATCTGCTGAACCTGCTGCACAACGAGCGGACGGGGAAGGGCATGCTCAAGGGCGGTCCGGGCAAGAATGTGGTCTCGGCTGTGCGAGAGGCGCACGCCATCGCCGGCGACTACTTCGATGACCTCGCCTCGTGGTCGGGGGAGCAGGCGAACTGGAACGGACGACTCCGCGAGCCGCCGCCGGTGACGAACCACCTGTCGGCGAGCCTCGTCGATCTCGGGCAGCGGCTGCGTGCGGTGCGCGAGGAGACCGACGACAACGAGGCGCGGCTGGAATTAGAGAGCATGATGGGGCGCTGCGCCGAGGCGGCCACCGCCATCGACAACTGGCACGAGCTCAAGACCGAGGATTGGGTTTACTGGGTCGACGTGTCGCGCGGTCGCCAGCTCCGTGTGAACCTCAACGCTCGGCCGGTGGATGTCGGGCCGATCCTGCAGGAGTCGCTTTTCGATCCGATTCGTAGCGTGGTGCTTACGTCGGCGACGCTGGCGACCTCCGGGGACAAGCCGTTCGCTTATCTGCGAGGTCGCATCGGCCTGGAGGATGGCCACGAGTCGGCGCTCGGTTCGCCGTTTGATTACCAGGAGCAGCTTACGGTCTACATCGAAGCGGGCTTGCCCGATCCGGGGAACAGTGCGACGTACGTGCCGGCCGCTTGCGAGGCGATCAAGAAGTACGTCCTGCAGAGCGAGGGTCGGGCGTTCGTTCTGTTTACGAGCTTCGACATGCTTCGGCGGTGCGCGGAGCTTCTCGGCGACTTCTTCGAAGAGAACGACATGCCGCTTCTGCTGCACGGCTCGGGGATGAACCGGTCGCAGATGCTCGACGAGTTTCGGGCGGTGCCGCGGAGTGTGCTTTTCGGCACGGATACGTTCTGGGCCGGGGTCGACGTGCCGGGCGATTCGCTGAGCAACGTGATCATCGTGAAGCTACCGTTTGCGGTGCCGAACCATCCGATGATCGAGGCGCGGATCGATCTGATCAAGGAATCCGGCGGCAATCCGTTCATGCAGTTCCAGGTGCCCGAGGCGATCCTGAAGTTCAAGCAGGGGGTGGGGCGGCTGATCCGCACGCGCACGGATAGAGGGATTGTCGTCATTCTCGATCCGCGTGTGGTCTCCAAGCCGTATGGCAAGCGATTTCTGCGTGCGCTGCCGGAGTGCCAGGTGGTTGTGGTGAGGGACGGTGAGACGGTGGAGCGGTAGGGTGGATCGGGGCTTGCCTTTGAGGCCACGTCGCGAGGCCGTAGAATCTCGATATGCTCCGAAAGGCCCTCCTTGTCGTTCTGACCTTCCTCGGCGTTGGCTACTTCGCCTACCGGGAGCTTGCGCCGGACGGAGGCCGCACGACGTTAGTCGAGACAGACCGGTTTCTTCTCAGTACCACCGGTCCATGGCGAGAACGCTCGCTGAGGCCCGAATGGATGCCGACGTGGCTTCCGGAGGACGGCAAGCTGTGCGTTGTGGAACTCATCAACGGAACTCTGTACGTCGAATGGAAGACGGTGGCGGACGGGGGCGGACCGGTGGTGCAACCGTCCCTTGAAGAACTTGCGGCGCGTCAGCGGAAGATCAACGACAGTGGGCGCAGTCCCTTGCTGATCGGGACACGGTCAGTCGCGGGCTTCCGGTGGGTGGATGGGCCATTCACGGACCGAATCTACAACCGAGGGATGCGCTGCAGAATCCTGATGATTCCAATGTGGTTCGTGGTCACGGCACTGCTGGCCTACCCGGCAGTCGCCTTCATTCGTGGACCATGTCGGCGCATGATCCGCCGCTGGCGTGGCCTGTGCGTGGCGTGCGGCTACGATCTGACGGGTAACGAGTCGGGCGTCTGCCCAGAATGCGCTACTGAGGTAAGGCAGCCATGATTCGCAAGGCGCTCACCATCGCTCTAGCACTGGCGGCGGTGGTCTTTGCCGCTGCGATGGCGGTTAGCTGCGTCGATGGCTTCTCGCTCAGCGCGTACAACGCCGACCGCGCGGCCTTCTGGGTGGCGCACATGGAAGGCGGGGCCGCGGCGGTAAGCCGAACCACGGGCTACGGCCGGCCGGTGATCACCAGCCCGATGGGCGTTCGCTCTGTCGAGGTCGGTCCCTATTCGCTGTTCTGGACGCGGGGCACGATACGCTATCAGATCACAGCCACGGGTGCGGGCGGCGAGGATTTCGATGTAGGCCGCTTTCCCGCGTGGCAGGTCGCGGCCGTCCCGCTGCTCCTTGCGTTGTACCCCGTGATCGCTCTTGCCCGCGGCCCCTACCGGCGCGTGATCCGCCGCCGACGGGGCCTGTGCATCGGGTGCGGCTATGATCTGACGGGCAACGAGTCCGGCGTCTGCCCTGAGTGCGCTTTGAAGATAGCAGCCCGTTGAAAAGTCCGGGATGGCGTGTAGCGCTGTCGCGCCACCCCTTGTGGCAGCGCCGTGAAGTGAAGCCGAGGATGGCCGTTT
>JAJDDX010000240.1 GCA_029260055.1 Phycisphaerae bacterium | reverse complement strand
CCGTTGGCGTGAAACAACGCCGTCAGACATTGGCCTGAAACAAGGCCGTAAGGTACGACACGGCGCACCGGAGGACAGCCTCTTCATGACATTAGGGCGGGCGATTCGCCCGCCTCTCTTGGTGGGCCTCGCAGGGCCGCGGCACTGGAACACCGGTGGCGGAAGAGTGGACCTATTCGGTCCGTAGACCGTCAGGCGAGGAGCGCGCGGTTAGTCGGCACAGAGAGAAAGGCGGGCAGATTGTCCGCCCTACGGCTGCTATGACGGGATGTGAATGCAAACGATGCGGGTATGATCTACGCGGCCTGACCTTTGACGGGAATTGCCCGGAATGCAATTGCCCGATCTCGGAGTCGGTCGGGGACTATGCCTCGCGTTTGACGGACATGCCGCATGCGAAGTGGTGCGCCACGGTACAGGCGTTCAGGCGACTGTCCGTCGCGCTTGGCCTTGGCGTGGTGCTCTTCGTGGTATGCATCTTGCTCGCGTCCGCCGAACCCCGTTTGGGTGTCACGGTCTTCTTCGGCGGCTTAGCCGTCCTGGCTTGGTGGGCGCTCTCCGGTCCCACGAGGAAGGCGATGCGCACCAAGAGCATGCGCGTCTGCGGCTATCTCCTCGTCAGCGAGTTGGCCTTGATGGCGGTCCTCGTTGCGCTTGATCTTCAGGCCAAGTGGATGATAGCAATAGTCTCCCTTACGCTTAGCTGGGTAGCCGGGATGCTGATTCGAGAGCTTGCCCAACAGTCTGACGCCCTGCCCGAGAAGATGAGAAAAGCGGCGGCGGGCAGGTGGAAGGAATTCCCGACCTTGATGTTCATCGCCGCGGTGGCATTCGTCTTCGAGGTCCCATCGGTGTCGTTGTCTCAGGGGGTCTTGACTTTGGCTCATATCGTCGTGCTGAGCCTGTCGATGCTCTTCCTCTTCCAGGGTCACCGAGCCCTGAAGGGAAGGGTTCCGGCCGAGCGTAGCGAAGACCACTTCGCCCTATAGCTTCACGCGATCGACTCGACCCTGACGGGGGCGAACCGGACCTGTGCGCAGGGCCGACCCCGTCAGGGTCGTGTTTGTGGGTAGCGTCCGAATCCGGCGGCGGCGCTGCGCTTGCCGCCGGCTACTATCGAGCAGGCCTTCAGCCTGCAGATTCCCCCATCCTTCAGCCTGCATTCCGTGGTCGGCGCGCAACTTACACCGCTTTGAAATGCTCGAACGACTGCAGGCAGGCGTCGCAGTAGTGGATGCTGCGGCAAAGCGTCGGGCCGAAGATGGATTCGACCTTCGTGTTCGTCGAGTCGCAGTAGGGGCAGGCGGTCTTTTCCAGGTCGGGCAACTCGCCGCCGGTACAGCGCTTGCCCGGCGGGGCGAGGCCGAACTCCTTGAGCTTGCGACGCCCCTCCTCGGTTATGCGGTCGGTCGTCCACGGCGGATCGAAGACCACGTTGACCTTCACGTCGGCTTCGCCTGCACCCTGGACAGCCTTGCGGATATCCTCGCGGATCAGATCCAGTGCGGGGCAGCCGGCGAAGGTCGGGGTCAGATCGACCACGACCACCCCACCAGTGGCCGCGCCACCGTCGACCGCGCCACTGTCAATCCCACCGCCGTCGACCGCCCCACCATCGATCCCCTCAGTGTCGATTCGCACTTGCGCTATCATGCCGAGTTCGACAATACTGACCGGGGGAATCTCCGGATCGGGGACGCCGCGAAGTGCATTCCAAACAAGCTCGACGCGCTGTGATCGTGCGTCGCTGTCGGCGCCGGTCACCTTGGCCTCATCGTTTGGCATGGGCGTTACCACTGCGCTGACGGGTCGGAACTGTGGACGAGTTGCATCCCTTCGAGCAGCTCAGCTAGAGCAGCCGGCTGCGTGCCCACCCTGCCGCCATGTATCGGCCGGGCGTTGGCAGGCACCGCAAGGCCCGCATCCGTGAGGACCGGCGCGACGGCTGACTCCCATTGATGACAGAGTTCCTCTTCACGCGGGCAGACGCCGGATTGCGCGAGCACCTCGTTCGCCTCGGTCGGCTCGAACATGCCCAGGGCGTGGGGATAGGCCGAGTTCAACGCCGCCTGCATCTTCTCATGGGCTTCGTCGGTCGAGTTGCCGAGCCGGAGCACCCACGTGCGGCCATGCATGAGGTGGTATTTCTCTTCGCCGCGGAGCTTCCGCGCGACCTCAGCCAGGGGCGTAACGGTGCTCGTCGTGAGGGCCGCGAGTCGCACGCTCTCCTGCGCGTCGTAGAGAAACTGCCGCATCAAACTCAGCGCCCAATCGCGCGTCGACGGCAGCGACACGAACGAGCAGCAGCGGAACTGGCGAGGCTTGCGCGTGAAGGCCAGCGTGTCGGGGTCGGCCTCGCCTAGTTCGTGGAGCAAGCGGTAGTAGGTCAGCGCGTGGCCCATTTCGTCTTGCGCCATGGAAGAGAACGCCACGTCCTCTTCGAGGATCGGGGCGAGGCCCGTCCACTCCGAGTCACGATGTCCGATCACGAGTTCGTCGTCAGCGAGCCGGTAGAGCAGGTCGATCACGGCGTGCTTCACGTCGCCGCGCAGCTCGCCGAGTGCGTCATAGGTAGTCATCATTGCTGCGACTCCTTCTTCGTGACGTGGATCGTCTTGGGCGTCTTGTAGCCCCACGATTCGCGGTAGCTCTTGTCCGTGCCGTGCTCGAAGATGTCGTCATCTTCGTACTTGGTAGCGGTGATGGCTGAGGCCGGCACGACCCACAGGTTAACGCAAGCCTGGCGTCGCGCGAACTGTTCTTTGGCCATAAGCAGGGCCATTTCCGGGTCCGTGGCGTGGACGGAGCCGACGTGTACGTGCGGTTCGCCTCTTGCCTGCTGGTGAAAGACCTCGAAAACGGGCCATTGCGTGTCGGTCGGGTTGCTTGTGTCGGTCATGTCTGTAGCTCCATGGCATCTCGCCCGTGCGCGGGCCCGCCGTCTTATCCCGCCCTTTCAGGGCTCGGCGTCCTCCTGGGCGGCCTTTTCCCCAGGGCGTTGCCCTGGGCTGGGCCTATTACGCCCCTTCGGGGCTGTCTCACTGCACCCCGTCGGGGCTGGAAACGAGTCGTGACAGGGTGGCATGGGCAAGCAGCAGCTTGCCCGTGTGGCCTTCGTCCCCTTGCGGCGTCTTCGAGGAACACGGGCAAACGAGTTTGCCCATGCCACCCATGCTCACGCCACCATCGGCACCGGGTGCCACGGACAAGCTGCGGCTTGTCCGTGATGGTGAGGCCTCGAACGCGGGCAAGTCCACGCGTGCCGGGCCCCATGCCACCCACCGTGTCACGTCCTTGAGCATACGGGCAGATCCCGGCGCGCCGGGACCCATGCCACCCGTTCGCTCCCTGACGGTCGCGGTTCGGAAGGTCGCACTTACTCCGAAACACTACACTAGCTCGCCGGCGGCATCGGGACGGGCCTCTTGGCGGCGGCTGCGGCCAGGGCCTCGCGGACCCACCGTCCATCCTCGTGGGCCATGCGTCGCGTTTCGATTCGCTCGTGCGTCACCGGCCCGCCGCCACGGACCACGCGTTTGAACTCATCCCAATCCGGTTCGGTGTAGAGCCACGTATCAGTCGCCTCGTCATACCGGCAGCCTTCATCCGGCACCTTGATCCCCAGATCGATCATCTTCGGCACGAACTGTTTGAGAAACTGCTGCCGCTGCTCGTCGTTAGTCTTGAGCTTCACGCCCCACTTGACCAGTAGCTCGGTGTGCGTCGACTCCTTGTCGGACGGCCCGTGGAACATCATGATCGGCGGCCACCAGCGGTTCATGGCGTCCTGGAGCAAGTCGCGCTGGTACTTAGTACCGGTCGCCAGGGCGATGCACATCTCGTAGCCGTGCTTGAGGTGGAAGGCCTCTTCATAGCAGATGCGCTTGAGCGCCCGGGCGTACGGCCCATAGGACCCCTCGGACATCATCATCTGGTTGATGATGGCGGCTCCGTCGATGAGCCACGCGATGGTCGCCACATCCGCCCAGGTCTCAGCCGGATAGTGGAACACGTTCGAGAACTTGCTCCTGCCGGCGATGAGGTCTTCGACCATCTGCTCGCGCGACGGCCCGAGCGTCTCAGCCGCCCGGTAGAGCAACTGGGCGTGCCCGACTTCGTCCTGCACCTTGGCTACCAGGGCGAGCTTCCGCTTGAACGTCGGAGCGTGCGGAATCCACTTGCCCTCGGGCAGTGCGCCGCATATCTCGCTGTTGGCGTGAACGTGAATGAGGCGGATGAGCTGGTTGCGATAGGCGTCCGGCATCCAGTCAGCCGGTTCGACCTTCTCGCCCCTGGCGATCCTCGCTTCGAACTCGGCGAGTCGACGATCGTATTCGGCCTGCGATAGCCCGCCGGTCTTATCGGGTGCGGTGGCGACCATAGCTCATCCTTCTGCGTGATTGTCGATCCTTACGCGCCGGCTCTTCTGAGTCCGTTGAACAACATGTCCGTCAGCTTCCTGGCGATCTCCTCCGGCGTCATCGGCCCATCGGGGCTGTACCACTGATAGATCCAGTTGATGGAGGAGAGGATCAGGAGCGTGGCGAACTTCTCATCGACCGCGGCGAAGACGCCCTGGCGGATGCAGGCATGGACGAGCCCGCGGACGATGGCTTCGTATTCATCCCGCCGACCGGCGAACTGACGACAACGCTGGTCCTCGAGGTGCCGCCATTCCGTCGAGTAGACAGCCGCGGCTGACAGGTTGCTGGTCACGACGCCGACGTGGGCGGTGATCAGGCGGCGAAGCTTTTCGGTGGTGACGAGATCCGAGTCGACCACGGGCTGCACAGCCGCGAAGAAGCGGTCGGCGGCGGCGGTGACGATGTCCCAGAGTAAATCGTCTTTGCTCTCGATGTGGGCGTAGAGGCTCCCCGGCTGAAGGTGGAGGACTTCTGCGATGTCCCGCACGCTGGTCGCCTGGAATCCTCGTTCTGCGAAGAGTCGTTCGGCTGCGGCGATGACGTCATCGCGTCGGTGTACTGTGGTATCAGGCACTGTTCGCTCCGCCCTACTAACAAGCGCTAGTTTTCCGGCACCCCAGAGCTTATCCCGGGGCGAGCCGACCGTCAAGCGACCGGCCGCCCTGGCGGCGGATCCGCCGGTGGTTTGCGGCGGGCGGTGGTTTCCCTAGGATTCGGCTCCAAAGCCACCTGCGTCTCGCCGGCGACGGGCCGCCAGTGATCTACATGGCGCCGGGCCAACTCGGAAGGGACATCCACCGTGTCAGACTACTTCAAGACGGGAAACGTGATCGATAGCCTTCTGCGCACTTGCTCGGGCACGCTGCTGATCATGGCGAACGTGATGGTGATGACGGGCTGCAATCCGTCCACCGGCGGAGGCGGCGCTGCGAACACCAATACCAACGCCGGCGGCAACACCAACACGAACGGTGACGACCCCGACGGGAACACCAACGACAACGGGGACAGCAACGCCAATGACAACGCAAGCGACAGCCAGGGCGTCGATGCACTGGCGGGCACGTGGGTGGTCGAACGGGTGCTGCCCGACGGTTCGTCCTATTGGGGCTGGGCTGTTAGCCAACCCGTGGTCGAGGGCACGGTCACGCTGAGCGTGACCCGCATGGAAGGACCGGCACCGGCTGCGAGCCTTGGCGTGCTGAGCGCCGCCGACGGACAGCTCGAAGGCATGTGGGCATCGAGCGACATGGCCGCACCGGATGACACCAACTGGTATGGCACGATCAGCGATGACGGCATGACGGTCGAAGGCACGCTCGAGGTCGACGGCAG
>JAJDDX010000239.1 GCA_029260055.1 Phycisphaerae bacterium | reverse complement strand
AGCGTCTTTTCTTCTGCGATGAGGTCTTTTTGTGCCTCAATGATCCCGGCGTCGGCTCGTGCCAGTTCGGCTTGGGCTATGCTCAAGGCTTCTGTGGCCTTTTCAATCTCGACGCTTGCCGCCGTATCCTGATCGTAGAGTCCCTTGGTGCGTTCGTAATCGAACCCGGCTTGATGATGCACCGCCACGGCGCGATCTTTGTCCGCCTTGACCCGGTCAAGCGCAGCCTCTGCCGCTTCTACGCTCGCGCTGGCAATCTCAACCTGCTGGCTTAGTTCCTCGTCGTCCAATTGAACGAGTTGCTGTCCTGCCGTGACCTCGTCACCCTGATCGGATAGCACTTCCGCTACACGGCCTGATATCTTGGGGCTGATGACGGCTTTGACGCGCGCTTCCAGAGTGCCGGTACCCAAAACTTCTACTGCGATATCGCCGTTCTGAATAATGTGCGCTCGAACCTCAACCGGCCGCAGTCGAAACCAATAGACGAGTGCGACGGCAGCCAGAACGAACAGCGTGATACGGCCAAATTTCCACAGTCGAGCGAGGTTGATCGCTCTATGATCTTCATTTCCAAGAGGTGAAGCGACGGGTTGACCCGGTAAATTTGCCGTCTCTGCGGCCATCCTGTCCGTTTCTTGAGTTCCAATATCATGGGTCACACCAACACACTCCTTGAACACTTTGATTCACTACTGTGAATAGCGATCCGCAGACAATTGCTTGTGGTCATCTCCTGTATCAGCGTGAAGACTTGCTCAGAATTTTGGTTTTTGACGTTGCTACACATATTGTTGACTTCTTAATACTCGACTGGGCTGCAATAGTCCAGTGTTGCGTGTGGACACGCAGCCGTGCTCAGATATGGGCAAGGGCCGTAATACGTGGATCGCGAACGCAAAAGTAAGGCGAAACATATGGAACGTGAGCGATCATCGTACATTTGTCCATTCGATGATGCGATCCGCATTGCCGACTTCGATGCATTGCGGTATACGAACGTCACCCGGAGTGTCAATCGCAGCGCGAAGGCAATGGTGGCACAAGAATTTGCCCGTCATTCAGACCCAAAGTTGTCGAAATAATTGTATTCACACGTGCGGAATCAGAATCAATCGGTCGCATTAAATACCATTCCATCGTTGTCTACAGGTAACATATACGCATACAACTATAGCGCATCTACAGGTACCGACGATTTGCGTATACCGTTTGACATACCGAAGCGACGTTCGGTACATGTCGGCGACAGACGACGTGAATCGATAATTCACAGTAACAAAGCACCAAGAAAGGTGCGTAACTACTGATTTAACAGCGGTTAAAAGCAACGTTAGTCGGCGAGAGTCGGTGCCTGCCAATCAACTACGCCCGGCAGGATTCGAACCTGCGACCCCCGGTTTAGGAAACCGGTGCTCTATCCTACTGAGCTACGAGCGTTTCATGTGTGGTGCTGAGTCGCGCTGTGTCTTGAAATCTCCATTATTCGTATGTGGCATCGACCGTCACGTTTGTGTTGCGTATGTCATGGTCATGACGTCATCGATTATCTTAGCATGCTGATTGCGGTTTCGTCCATGTTAGGTCATAACGTGATCCAATTGTAGGCATTATACATGCAGATGAAAATATGCACACTCAAGCATACATAGAATATGAGAATGACGATTGTTGATGCGCCCGCGGGTGCTGATTCTGAGATGACATACCTAACACACTATATCACGAACAGTGTATTCAGCGGATGATGTGTCTGCGTTTATTGCGTTGTGAGTAAAGCATCGATGCTCAAACTGACATATTACAGCCTTCGGGCTATACCCATGGATGAGGATATTACCAGAACGGGATATGAATTCGCAGTCGAGATGATTACATCCTGTCATGCCGTCATTTTCAGGCTACATACTTAAATGGTGGTATACATTCATGTTATTATTCTACAGGCCATGGAAGCGATAGATGTGTATTATAATGTTGATTAGCCAATTGACGTTGCTGTTGATGTAGGAACATGAATTAATGGCGTATCATATGTGCCTACTGTTGATCACCAAATAACATAAATGAACTTCATATGACTCACGCATGCCGCACATACAACACGATATGTGTACGCATATTTGCAGAAATGTACCTGCAGAGTCCGGTGCATTAATGTTCACCATGCACATGACGACATCCTTTACGATGTACTTCGGCTGTCATTTGCATGATTCACTTTGTATGAAGCGCGCATGATTATGCTGGCACACGCGCAGCGAGCAGATTGTCTATGATGTTGACCAATTGGGGTAATTGTGGTTTGGTGATTTGGCTGTCGGCGCCCACTGATGCGCATTTTTTCAAGTTGTCGTCGCTAACCAATGAGCTAAACACGATGACGGGTATGTCTTTTAGTCGTGGGTCCAGTTTGATTTTTTTGGTCAGGAACAGGCCATCCATTCGCGGCATTTCAATATCGGTGACGATGATATCGGGGGCGATTCCACCATCAACCATTTCATTCAAACGCTTCCAACATTCTTCACCATCGACAGCGATATCCACGGATTTGAAATTAGCGACTTGCAGCGAAGCATTCAACATTGCCCGCATTGTGGGTGAGTCTTCAGCCAATAACACACGGTAATTTGATCGCTGAGCCGTAAACTCATTATTTTCAAGCGCTTCAAATTTATCAATGCCCGCGATTCGGAATGCGACATGTTCAAAATCCAACATCAAGACCATGTTGTCATCGATTTGCAACACACCCGTGATGCTCTGATTTTTACAACCCAATGAATCATCCACGCTCGCCAGCTCGTTCCAGCTTACGCGATGAATACGATCCACATGATCCACCAAAAATGCCAATCGTGAATCGTTAAATTCCATGACA
>JAJDDX010000238.1 GCA_029260055.1 Phycisphaerae bacterium | reverse complement strand
CGGCAACATGCACCTCTACCGCTTCGACTACCTCGGTGCGGCCAACAGCGTCTATGCCGACCCCGATCGCATCACGTCCTATGCCGATGCGCACAACATTACGGTGGTGGACGAACTCGTCGAGCAAGACGCCGACGAACTCGCCAACCCCGGCGATTTCAGCTTCAGGAACGAGTTCTACATCTACGAAGATGGCTTCCGCCTCGTGCTCGATCCTGCCGAAACCCGACACCCATCGTACGACAACGCACCCATGTACCATGCAGGCACCCACTATCTGCACGTCCCCGTCAAGGTGAAGACCCGACGTGTGGTCACGATGAACTACTATGGCATCGCCCTGAGCGATCGACTCATCGTCACGCCCGGGTTTAAGGGTGACCACACGGTACGCGTCGACGACCAGCAGTACGAACTCGTGAACGTGCGAGGGCAAGTCAAACACCTCTATGATCCGAGTTGGGTCGCAACGCTCGATCAGTGGGGCCATGACTTCGTCAAGAACAGCGGACGCGTGCTCGTCGAGTTGTTCGGCGGCCACCAGGGCTGGCACTCAGTGCTGCGCGGAATCGCCTGGGGCTCTAGAGGCGGAAACCTCTACGACCAACAATGCGCTACGCCCGAAGTGATCGAGGACGTCCCGGTGCAGCGCGTGACGCCGGAGCAACTCCACGTCGTTTCGGCCACGGAACACTTTGAACGAGAGCCTTCCAACACCCCGCCGGATGCCGACGGCCTTATCGTCCGAGACATGCCGAAGGTCGAGGCCGTCTTCTACGGGGTAACGCAAGGGAACACCTTCGACTTCATTGCCGGGACCTGCGACAACCAAGATACCTGCGACGACGGAGTATATGACCCGGCAGGGACGATCGGTGATGGATCAAACCAGAGTGAGTCGGGTGACGGATGCGACGCAGACGGCCAACTCGTCGGCATCGACCTTCACGATCAGCGTCCGGCCCAGGTTCATCTGGACCTGTTCAACGACACGGGTGATCCATCCACGGACGGCGTGAGCAAGACGCGGTATCACTACAAGTTCTATTCGCACGGAACTCTGCAGGGTGATGATTCCGTCAAGTGGAAATGGCGCTGGCGCGAGCCTGTTCCATTGGAGCAAGGCGGAACAAGCACAGACACCGCAAGCAAGGTGGCATTGGAGGTATCGTATTTCGATTACAACGGCCGGTTGCGACTGTCGGGGCGTGGCGCCGGCGAGGTCACCGGTACGACTGACGACCCGATACTGCGCCCCGCCCACCCGTTCTACGTAAGCTACTACGGTTACGATCAACTCGGCCGGCAGTCCGTGCAGGTCGAGGACTTCGACGTCCGGGTCCTCGATACCGACCCCGGAGGCGACACCTACGCGAATCTCGGGTTTGACGCGAGTCAATTCCCGGGCACTGAAATCCCCACGTACGTCATACCGGCGCTCTTCGTGGAGCTGGACGATAACGGCCAGCCAATCGACTTCGCGAATCACACGACATGGTCCGGCTTCAACGCGGCGGGCATGATGACGTCGCGACAGGAAGGCCCCGGGTGTATAGCGCCCAACGACTGCCCGTTCAGACCCACCGCGGATGGAGCCGGCGACGCCATTCGAACCGACTACCAATTGATCTCGAACCGCAAGATCATGTACAAGGATACAAACGAAAAGACTCAGCAAGCCTGGGAAGACGAGAACACCTATAGCCTCGAGTATAGCTACGTCACGCATGCCACCGGCGAGACCGATGAACGGGTCAACGGCACGACCAAGGTAACGGTGATGGACAAGGGTGGGCGATTCAAGGAACAGCGCGTCATCGCCTGGGCCGGCCCACGGGGTGACAAGATCGACAGCGACGAAGACCTGGGCTGGGGCATCAGCCTGACCGACTACGACTACGACGGGAGGATCGCGGATCACTGGGGAATCGACGACATCCCGAGAGACCTGTGGCAAAACGAGACCTGCACGGACGCGCCTAACTGCAACCAAGACACGGAGGGTCTGCCGGACCTCATCGGGGGGGACATCGACCCGCCATATCCGGGCGACTACGACCCGCCCCTCGGCGATCCCGTAGACAACGACGGCGACTGGCCCCCGGTCGACGACAACCAAATCGTCACGCTGGCAAGGAGCTTCAAGCTTTACAACGAGCCGGCCACGCTCAAGCCGTCGCACGAGATCACCTTCTCGAGCTTCGATACGGCGCCGGCCGGATCGCCCGACGACGACCGCCGCATGGTCATCCGCGAGTACATGTACGACCTGGAGGAGCGCATCGCCCGGCAGAAGGACCCCGACGGTACCGTCTCGCGCTCTCTCTTCGATCCGAAGCGGCGCCCGACAAAGACCTTCAGGGGTACCATCGACGAGGACGACTGCGGCTGGTTCCCGCCGAGCGGCGCCACCGGTGCCGACAACATGGCACTCGTCGAGCATCGCCTCTACAACGACGGCGACCCGGACCGCGAGTACACCCCCTACCTCGGCGAGACCGTCGTGGCGTCAACGGGGATCAACACCGACTTCCCGAAAGACGCCGGCAAGCTGGTGCGCAACCGGCGCTTCACCGGTAACGCGGAGTCTTGCGACATCGAATTCAATGCGGACGCACACAGCCGCGACACGCAGTTCATCTACGATTGGCGCGGCCGACAGGTCATCAGCAAGAACGTCACCGTCGGCTACGGCGACGGGACGGCCGACGCGCCGACGTTCGTCTCCGCCAAGACCGTTGTCTTCGACAACCTCGATCGCCCGGTGCTCACCGCCACGTGGGACAACGAGCTCGCCGCCCCGCTGACGACGCCGGCCATCATCGACGGTTGGTCGCTACTGCCGGCTAATGCCGCGGCTGCCGACATCCTGGACTATGGCCCGGTGTCGCTCACGCAGACCTATTACGACGAGCGCGGCCGAACCTACGAACAGCGCACCTACGACACCGGGTACACCACCGGTGGCCTGAAGTACACCTACGCGCGGACCTATCGCGACGATGTCGACCGAGTCATCGCCGAGGTAACGCCCGGCGGAATGCGCCGAAACGAGTACGACCGGCGCGGGAACGTCCTAGCGACGTCATTCTGGTCGGAAGCCGCATTCGATCCAGCCATCGGCCCGTTCGCCGATCCGTCGACCTATACCAACGGTGTCGAACTCACGCGAAGCGTGACAACCTACGACGCCTTCGGCAACGTCGAGACGCAAACGAACTACGATCGCAAGGACGATGCGACCGGAATCCACCTCGGTACCGGCAACGCCATCATCACCTACACGCACAACTGGTACGATGCGGCCAAGCGCCTCGTCGCCACAGCCGGCTACGGCACCAACGTCCCCGGAGACGGATTCACCAATGCGACAACGCCGCCGACCTACGTCGCCAACACGCCGCCGACGTGGACCGGGCAAGCCTACTCGCTGGCTGACGCACTGGTTACACGCTACGGCTACGACGCAGCAGGACGACAGATCTGGGCCCAGGGTCCGATGGGACGCGTCACGCGTACGTGGTACGATCTGCTCGGCCGAAAGCTCCTCGTCGCGGAAAACTGGCTCGACCGGGAGAACCTCGATCCAAGCGGTGGAGCCCTCACGCTCTCGGAGGCTCAGGGCTTCGTAGGCCCCACTCGTTATACGGCCTACCACTACACGCGGAGCGGGCTGCTGGACGGCATGGTCGCCATTGTCCCGGCAAACGCCCAGGATTCCGCGGCGTTCATCCCCGAAGTTCGCCCGCGCTGGGATTCAAATGGCACTTGGGCGGCAATCAACTGGAACGAGGCCGGCTCATCCACCGACTTCGGCATGGGCGAGACGATTTCGATCGAGTCTCCGACACAGAACTTCCCCTGGGTCTTGGCGTTCCAAGCCACCAAGTTCGTTTACGGCGGCGAGATCCTCGACGAGTCAAACCACGCGGCCGACCCGATCTCCGTAGGGCCGCAACTCGTGTCGGAGATCCGATACCCGGACGCGGATCCGGCCAATCCGGGACAGCCCAGTTCCACCGACAAGCTCGCCTTCCAGTACACCCTAAACGGCCAGGTGGCCACGCGCACCGACCAACGCGGAGTCACGCTGGACTACCTGTACGGCGACCACACCGGCTCAGGCTCCGGTTGTTCTTCCTGCTCCTCCGGTGATCAGATCAGCCGAGTCAGCGTCGACTACACCGGCAGCACGGGCGTCGACCAGACGATCGACCATCTGACGTTCGGGTACGACTCGCGGGGGAACCTCACCGCGGCCGCGGTCTACAACGATCCTGACGCAACAGTCCAATTGAGCCGCGTCGAATATGATTACAGCAGTTTCGGCAACCTGATAGCCGAAACGCTCGACCCCGGCGACGGCACGACCAGCCCCGCCCGAAGCGTCTACTACGATTGGAGTTGGGACGACCTGCATCACAGCAGGCTGAATAGCGTGCAGTACCCCTCGGCGCCAGGCTCACCGGGCCCGATCTTCGACTACGACTACGGCACGGCCGGCTCTGTGGACGATCACATCAACCGCATGACCGGTATGTCCGAGCATGACGGCGCCTCCGTCATCGCGTACGGCAAAACCGGCGGCGGACGCACCGTGACAAAGACCTGGGGGCCGAGTAAGATCCAACTCGACTTCAATCCGAGCCAGGGGACTCCCGGCTGGGATCAATACGGGCGCATCACGGAAATGTCGATGATCAAAGACCCCGGAACCGGCAGCGCGGATGAGATCCAAGCTTACCGGTACGGATACGATGACGCCGGCAACCGTCTCTACGCACGTATCAAACAAGCCGGCGGGCTCGACAACACGCACTCGTACCGGTACAAGTACGATCCGTTGAGCCGGCTTTCCGACGCCGGGTACGGGGCGCTGGACACGCCACAGCCCGGGACACTGCCGGAGTTCCCTGCGGGTACTGGACCGATGGTCACAAACTGGCAGCTTGACGTGTTGGGTAACTGGGCAGCCGGTGAAGACCCGGCAACCCTCCCGTATGAACCGTCCGTCCATACCTATACGGACACGGCCGCGGACTGGATCTTCCAAGGCAAAGGCGTGGACACCTCGATGGAGAGAATCCACGACGTAGCCGACGAAACCAACAAGATCAAGACCCGCGCCCTCGACGGCGATACCGCGCCGACTGATTACGTGTACGACGACGCCGGAAACCTCACCGACGACACCGCACAGACCTACGTCTATGACGCCTGGGGCCGCGTGGTGCAGGTCATCACGCCGGGCGCCAAGGGCGCGTCCGTCACGACCACCAACGACTACGACGCCCTCGGGCGGCGTATCCGAACCCACAAACACGTGGTGAGCCCGCCGGACCTGCCGATGGACTTCGAACACTATTACTACTACGACGGCAGCCGCGTCATCGAGCAGCGCAATGCCAACGACGCCCTCAAAGGTCGCTACGTCTGGGGTCTGGACTACGTCGACGAGCAGGTGGCGCAGTACCAGGGCGCCGGCGCCGCGCTGCGCTACGTCCTTCAGGACGCCAACTACAACGTCACCGGCCTGACCAACGCAGCCGGTACCGTCGTCGAGCAGTACCGCTACGAGCCCTACGGCGAACTCGTCGAGGCCGATCTCGGAGACGGCGTACCCGTGCCCGCCACGACGCTGACGAATCGGACGCTGCACCAAGGCCTAGCCTACGACCCGGACACGAACCTTTACCACAACCGGGCACGAGAATACAATCCCAAGCTCGGTAGGTTCATGCAGCGCGACCCGGACCAAACGGGGTTGCCGGCCATAGGCGCGTCTCCACGGGCCGGGACCGGGACTGCGCCAGGCATACCAGCTTCCCTGCAGCGCGATCCGGCCGGCTACTCGGACGGGATGAACGTCTACGAATACGTCAGCAGCAGGCCCACGCGCTTCGCTGATCCGCTAGGACTCTGGAAGATCAAACGACGGGGTGGCGCGAGGGCAACCGCCATTGCCGAGCGGGGCGACACGGTAACATCCCTCGCCCGCAAGATTAATCTGGACCCTGTGGAATACAAACAGTGGTTGAGAGCCACTGGCGAGTCAGTTTGGCCCGGGAGCGCAACTGCCCCCATCGATTCCGGAGTGTATTCGATTCCTAATACAGTCGTCCTTCTGCGGGGCGAGCTCAGTATGGCTGATTTTTGGATCGGGTTTAGGATACGGGCTGAAGAGTACAATGCCTGGACCTCCATGGAGGAACAGGGGTTTCAGGTAGATCGCGTTAACTTGTCTACTAGCGAACAGATGATCACGAGGTTGAGTGGCGAGCCGGACCTTCATGGTTTTGAGTACTGGGGGCACGGTGGTGCGATGGGATACCTCGTACCTGCCGGAACCAAGAAAGGCAAGCTTGGGCCAGCCGCCTCCGGGCAACCGGGCTTTGTGACCCCGTCAGACTTGGATCTACATCATAAGCTTGCGTTTATTCGATTACATGCGTGCTATTCTGCTGAGGATATTAATAACCTCGCTTTTTCATGGAAGAACCTGATTGCGCCGGGCGGAGAGTTCTTTGGGATAGAAGAGGAGTATAAGGTCTTTTGGAACTCTGGGCCCAACGACCCAATAGTGATAACAATGCCTTAGCTCTTTGAAAGCTCTTCTTCCTGTGGAGCCGTTTGCGGAAAGGCGACCGATACACGATGGCGAGACTGGATGAAACCTGGGTGCGCGTCGCCTGTTGGGCGCTAATACTGCTTGTGTGTGCGGCCTCGGTTTTCGTTTATATTAAACTCGACAGATCCGATCGACTCCGTCCCCTACCCGCGGCATTGCGGAAGAAGATTGTAGAGCAGGAGCTCGATTGGGATACTCGACACAGCGGGTGGTCCCGGGAAAAGAGCAGCTTCTCATCGTACGGAGGAGATTTTGCGGTTCTTTCTGGCGTCCGGCCTGAGAATGGAAGAGGATGCCAGCATATAGCCTACAAGATCTTTGACGCTACAGGACAACCCGTCCATTACGAGATCACGGACATTTGCGGTGAGATGCCTTGGGTAATGGGTTGGGATGCGGACGATGGGCTTTGGCTTGTTTCGGAATCCGGTGCGATTCGATGTTGGAACCGTGCCGCTAGCGGAGAGTGGATCGCAAAGCCGCACACGCCAGGTGTATCTCCGCCGCCACCAGCTTTCGAGTGAACTTGTCACCTGTCGGGAACTGGCTTAAGACCAAGTGTCCGTCGATAAGCTCTTGCTGAAGCTCCGCGTTGCTCTTCGGATAGCTGTTGTCCGTCCTGTTTATTCCGTACTCGTTGCCAGCAAAGCAGTTACGATTTGACGCTTCCCGTGCCGTGCTATCCGCAGGGACATTCTGCACTTTCCTGCGCGAGTTCTCGCCAACGGGGCTGCGTGCCGGCCGGGTGTCCCTCACGAAAACCCTATCCGGCTGTCCCTAGCAAAAACTCCCTACGTGTTGTCAGCAAAGGACTTATCCATGAAAGGCATGCCCCGCACAAGTGAACTCTGAGGGCGAGTTTTCATGCTTTTTCCGGCTTCCTGGCGGCCTGCGAGCGGAGCGGAGCCACCGGCGCGCGCAGCGTAGCGAGCCGGCCGTGACGCCAACCACGGCTCTGTTGTTTTCGAAACCATGCTCATCCGTGCACCGGCTCTAGCAGCCTGTTGAAATTCACTCCTTTCTGGCACGCGTCTTGAAGGAGTTGTTGGCATGGTATTAGCCAGGAGGGCGTGATCATGTCGATGGGACGGCGGAAGAGTGAACAGCAGGCAGGTTGGATCGCGACTACCGACC
>JAJDDX010000237.1 GCA_029260055.1 Phycisphaerae bacterium | reverse complement strand
GGCTTCAGCCTGCGCGGACGTCCGCGCGGGCTGAAGCCCGCGGCTCAGCTCGTCGTTAGACGCTTGCGATGCGGGATGAGCCGAGGAACTACGCCCGATACTTCGGATTGTCGGACTTTTTCGGGAGCGTAATCGACACGGCGCGCCTTATTATGGGTGTGGACTCGACACGGAGAAAGTGATGGAGGCCGCATGAGCCTGGCTAATGTGCAAGCTTTCACGGAGAGAGCCGACGCGGCGTCGGCGGAGCCCGAACACGAACTGATCGAGCAAGCGAAGCGCGATCCGGAGGCCTTCGGTGCGCTCTATCAGCGGTTTCGGCCGGTTCTCTTGACGCATGTGTACCGTCGCACCGGCGACGTACACGCGACGGAGGACCTGGTCGCGGACGTGTTCATCATCGTGCTGCGGTCGATTCGCGGGTATCGACATCGGGGGGTCCCCTTCCGGTTCTGGCTCCTGCGGATAGCGACCAACACCGTCAATCGGTGGGCACGACGACAGCGACGCCATGCGACAGCCGCCCTCGACCCCGACGGGCTCGACGCCGCCGCCGTGTCATCCACTCGCGGCACAGTCGACGAGGAGGTCATCCAACGGGCTCTTTTGACGCTGGCGCCGCGGTATCAGGCCGTGCTTTCGTTGCACCATTTGGAGGGTCTCTCCGTGAAGGAGACAGCCGCCGTGATCGGGTGCCGCGAGGGTACGGTAAGGTCGAGACTAGCGCGAGCGCGAGACGCTCTCCGCGAGAAGTTATCTGAACGGAGGTAATGACCGTGCAAGATCAGCAAGACCCGGTCGACGGCGCGCTAACGTCTCTGAAGGGCCGGCAATGGCCCGGAGATTCAACCAACAACGAAACGAAGGATATACTCATGCAGGAGTTTCAGAAGAATCGCTCGTCGGCCCGCCTGGGTCGGCATCCCGTGCTGGTAGCGGCACTGGCCATTGTGTTGCTCGGCAGCGTCGGGTTCGCGGCGGCCGGCGGTGTTCAGATGGTCCGTAACTGGATCGTGACCGTCGAGGTCGAGATCGATGGCGAGATCGTCGAGATCGATGACGCCAACGTCACCATCGAGGAGAACGGCGACGAGGTGACAGTCACGCTGGACGCGCTCGAGATTCCGGGCGATCACCCGGAAGGTGCGACGGCCACGGTGACGCTGATCACGACGGAGGATATGCCGGCTGAGGTGACCATCACCGAGGGCAGCACGGACGAGGACGGCGAAACCGTCGAAGGTTCGGTCACGACGGTGAATGTCAACGTCGAGGCGGCTGATGATGGTGAGGAGGAGGACGAGTAAGCGGTTAGCCTCTGAGTGGGCAACGCCGTCGGTCACAGGTTAGAATCATGCAACGCCCGCGGCGCACCACGCTCCGCGGGCGTTGTTCTTTTCCGGTGGCGGGCTTGATGTAGCGTCGGGGCTTGTCCCCGGCGAAGAAGGTCCGGGCGCATTGGGTATCGCGCATACAGGCCGTCCCCGCGCTGGCCCCAGGAACCACACTCCAGCTACTCGTCTTGCGGAAACGACTCATAGAGAAACGCCTTGAACCAGTCGCAGTCGCGGACGCTATCGAAGTCTGAATCGCCGTCGATCTTCGCGCGTGACGGGAGCTTGCCATGCTCGCGCGACCTCTTGAGCCACTCAAGGCAGCCGCCCTCGTCGCTGCGCAGGGCACGGACACAAGCAAGGTCGTATGTGCCGGTTCCCGGGCTGATGGCGTCCGCTCGCAGCAGTTTCTCGTCGCTCTCGGCGAGTAGCCGTCGCGCCTCCTCGCCCGTCTGTGCATGCGCCTGCCACAGCAGCACATTACCCCAGTACGCAAGCGTCGCGCCAGATTCCGGCTTGGCCTCCAGTGCAGCGCCGAACTTGCCATACGCTTCTGACCACAAGTCAGCGGCCGCCGTACCTTCTTTCGTCCGCGCATGCGCTGAGAGAGCGATGCCCCAGAGGTTAAGCGCGTCCGCGTCGTCTGGCTTGATTTCGAGCGCTGCAGCGTGTTTGCCGCAGGCCTGTAACCAAAGACCATCGGCTTCCTCACCCGACCTGATCTTGGCTTGTCCAGCCAGAGCGATGCCCCAATTGTTCAGCGCTGCGGGCGTGTCCGGCATCATTTCGAATGCCGCGGCGAACTTGGCGTATGCCTCGGACAACAAGTCGTCGGCGGCCTCGTCTGCCTTCGTCTTTGCCTGGAACGTCAGGGCATTGCCCCAGTTGTTCAGCGCTTCAGCCCAGTCGGGTTTGATTTCGAGCGCCGCAGCATACTTGCCATACGCCCTCGACCACAGGTGATCTGCCTCCTCGCCCGTCTTCGTATTGGCCTGCTGCGCGAGGGCACTCCCCCAGTTATTGAGCGCTACGTGAAGGTCCGGCTTGATCTCAAGCGCCGCAGCATACTTCGCGCAGGCCTGCGACCACAGGTCATCAGCCTCCTCGCCGGTCTTCGTTTTGGCCTGCTCCGATAGGCCCTTACCCCAGTTGTTCAGCGGCCCCACCTCGAGCGGCGCCACCTCGATCGCCGCAGCGTACTTGACGTACGCCTCGGACCAGAGGGCATCGGCGTCGGTGCCGGTCGTCGCTTTGGCCCGGCCCGACAGGGCGAGGCCCCAGTTGTTCAGCGCCTCGGACTTGTCTGGCTTGGCTTCGAGCGCCGCCTCGTACTTGGCGCACGCCTGCGACAACGCGTCGCGGGCGACGTCGCCCGTCTTCGCTTTGGCCTGTTCCAACAGAGTATTGCCCCAGTTGTACAGCGCCACATCCATATCAGGCTTGATCTTGAGCGCCGCAGCGTACTCGCCAGTTGCCTGCGACCACGCGCGATCGGCGTCTTCGCCGTCCTCCGTCGTCCCCAGTCCGAACAGCGCATTGCCACGACAGACGTACGCCCACGCGAGCGGATCCACCAGCGTCGGAGGAATCGCCTCGTCATTCGGTGGGCGCATGGCAACGACCCTGTCGAACTCGCCGGCAAGCAGCAGAGCTTGCGCATCGAGTGCCGCCTTCGGAGTCTCCTCCGCCGGGGGCGCCTCACCAGCTTCACGCTCGTATTGGTTGATCGCAAGGTCGATGCGCTTGCGCACAGCTTCCAATGCATCCGTCTCCCCGTCTTCGTGTGGAAAGCTGTACGGCGTGATCGGCAACAGGAGCTGCCTCAGATATGAAAAAGGCTGCCCGACGAAATCCGGCGGGAAACAACCCAAACGCCGGGCGAGTGATACGAAGAAGTCGTCCGCATCAAAGCCGTTCAGGTAGAAGGCGTACTTATCCGGCGTGAGCAGTTCCTCCCGCAAGCGCTTGCTCGGCTCGGCGTCCTTGTACCCGATCCAATACAGGTTGTCGCCGAACTGCTTGATGGCGGCGAGTTGATCGAACACCGGATCGTTGTCCCCACTGTAGCCGACGACAATCCAGGTCCGCCCTTCACCTGCCCTGGCGAAGATCTGGCCCATAGACTTGGCGTGCCGCTGGCACTCGTCTTCCGTGGTGAGCAACACGAACCCCGGATGGAGGCCATGAAGGTAGAATATAGCTTTTTCCGGCACGTAGGCGAAGTCTAACTCCTGTGATGCGGCAAAGTCGTAAGCGGCCGGGAACTCTCCGAGCAGCGCAGCCGCGCGGATGACGAGCGGGTCGAAGTTCGTCGTCAGGACCCTGTCGACGTGGCCGTTCTTGATGAGTTGGGCAATGGCAAGGTGGCACCAATTGAGCTTGGCGTCGGCAATGAATCCCTCCAGTAGGGCGCGCCGCTGGCCCGGGGCGAGTTTGCCCATGCACTTGGCATAGGTCGGGTCCTCAATATGCTCGCAAACGCCCGGATACTTCTCTTGGATCAACTCGACGAACTTGGACGCGAGCGGAATGCCCGCGGTCACGGAACAGCCCGCGCCAATGAGGATGGTGGCGCCGTTCTCGGAGTTCCGTAGCGTATCGACGATCTCACCGAGCGTTGGTTTCTTGTTCATGCGTACACCTCGACCGAGCCACTCCGCGGCCGCACTCCACGGACCGACGGGCATCGACAATATACAGTCGTGCGTGAGGGCGCGCATCAGTAGAAACCCTGATTGCGGCGGGGAGACGGCGGCGGCAGGGTCTTCCTTGAACTCGGCACGACCATTCGCTATCATCGCTTCCGTCTTACCCCCGCAAAGACACGGTTTCGGGCCACGAAGAACAGTTACATCAAGGGGAACGTGATGAAAGAAGCGCGGACGAAGTGTGCCGTTCGGTGCATCCTGTTTGTCGGTTTGAGCTTAGTCGTAACGAACACGGCCAGCGCCCATGTCGTGTTGGACTTGCCCAACGGCGGCGAAGTGCTGCAGGCCGGCACGACGTACACCGTTGAATGGCACGTGCTCATCGAGCACGATTTGCAGAACTGGGACCTGTGGTACTCGTTCGACGGCGGGGTCTTTACGCCGATCGCGACGGACTTGCCGGCCGGCGACCCGACGGCAGGGAGTATCCATACGTTCGAGTGGACGGTGCCGAACACGCCAACAGCGCAGGGTGTGATTCGCGTGCAGCAGGACAACAGCGCCCAGGACTACACCGATGAGAGCAACGCGGTTTTCACGATCGAGGCCGGTGTACCGGTCGGCGTGCCGACCGTCAGCGCGTGGGGAGTCGCGGCGATGACGTTGCTCGTAATGACCGCGGGCACGTTGCTCTACGCGAGGCGGCGAGCGGCTGCGTAGTGCGATCCCTCGGAGACAGCGGGATCGTACAGGTCGCCGCCTACGCGGCTTCGGGGCTTGTCTCCGGCACCGAGCATGTGAGAACGCTTGGCGCCGCCCACAAGGGGCGGCGCTACATTGAGATTGAGAGCGTTTGGATTGCGAACGTTTGGATTGAGAACGTTTGGATTGCGAACGCTTAGCTTGAGAACGGTGTAGACCGGCGGCAGCCTACGCCGTTGGTGAGTAGGCGATGGCCGCCTGGATGAGTTTGGTGATTGGGTCGCGGCGCAAGTCGGCTGTGCTCGTCAGTACGATCTGGCGCTTGGACTTTCGGGTGCCGTCGAGCAGACCCTCCGGGTCGTCGAGGTGGGCGCCGTGTAGAAACGCCAGGTGCACGCACCCGGGCTTGGTGCCGATCATGCAGACGTTGCCGCCGATCACACCGTAGGGCTTGTCGGGCTTGTAGTAACAAAGAGCGTTGAAGGCGACGGTCTCGGCAAGTTGAGGGGCTGCTTCGAGGATCAGATCGCGAAGTTCGAGCACAAGGTCACATAGCTCGGCTGGGCAAGTCTCGACGTATCTCGCGACTTCCTGACCGTTGAGCCACCGGGTCGTCATGGCCATCCACCCCACACGTGCGGAATCGTCCGCCAACATGGCCAGCGCACATCACACGCCCCCGGCTGCGCCGATGCGTCGCCCCATCACCAGAGATACCCTCTTCCCCCGTGCTTCAGTCACCACGCACCGAAGCCTCCTATCACGCCCTGGAAAGCATCGCCGGTATGGGATGCAAATGCAAGGCCGGGCGTAGTTGCCCGAAACGTGCCGGGCTCCGACTGATTCCCGCCGTCGCCTGACACGTCTATAAGTTTATCAACTTCACTACCGGCGAATCAAGGTGTTTCTTGGCGGATCGGCGCCGCGCCGTCAGCCGAGGCTGACGGCCACGACCACGATCATCGCGGACAGGAACACCACGAGGAATATCAAGACGGACCACGGTGCCGTCGCGTCGCCGCTGTCCGGCGCCTCCACGATCTCACGCCCGCACCGTGCGCAGAATCGGGCCGTCCGGAAATCGTCGTGATTGCAGTTGGCATATGGGCATTGGCTCATACTACCCCCCATTATAGGGCGGAAGTGCGCGCGAAACCACAGCGCGGAGCGTGCTGGAATTCATCATTCGACAGGCGACGAGCAGGGGAAAATCCCGGCGCGCCGGGACCCATGCCACGCGTCCGGCAAACGCTCCCTCACGGTCGCGGCTCGGTACGGGGCTTCGGAACGCCTTCTAATCGACGCGCCAGGAGGTCTCGCCCGAACGGTCTTCGAGCGTGATCTTGTTGTCCGCCAGACGATCGCGGATCAGGTCAGCCGTCTCGAAGTCCTTCTTCTTGCGAAGTTGAGCGCGCACCTCGATGAGCACCTGCATGACCGCGTCGGTCAGGCCGTCGTCGCCGGTACTCTTGGCCTGCGGCGGGTCGAGGAACAGGCCGATGAGGCGAGCGACGCTCACGAGATAGCGTGACGAAGCCAGGGCGTCGGCCTTGGCGGCTTCGTCACCGCCGGATTCGAGTTTGTTCTGCTCGATGTGGCGGTTCACGATAGCGGCAAACTCGAACAGCGCGGCGATGGCGCCTGCTGTGTTGAAGTCGTCGTCCATGGCCCGTTCGAACGCTGCGCGCTGCTCATCACAGGCGGCCGCCAGGTCGGCGGTCGCGATGCCGGCTGCCGCGGAGGCGTTCGGTTCGGTTAGTGAGACGGCGCCCTCGTAGGGCGACGCATCGCAGACGCGCTGCACGCGTTCGAAGAGGCGGTAGAAGGTATCGAGGCCCTTTCGCTTGGAGTCGATCTCGGCTTCGGAATACTCGATGGGCCTTCGGTAGTGCGTCGAGAGGACGAAGTAGCGGATCAGTTCGCCGGCGTAGTTGTCCAGCAGGTTGTGCAGGGTCATCCGCGTGAGGGCGGCTTGCATCTCGGGATCGGCGTCGGACTTGGAGACCTTTTTCGTGTTGACGCGCGTCAGGCCGTTGTGCATCCAGTAGTTGGCGAAGGGCTTGTCGGAAGCGCTTTCGGACTGTGCGATTTCGTTTTCGTGGTGCGGGAAGACGAGGTCCATACCGCCGCCGTGCATGTCGAGCGTATCACCGAGGTATCGCATGGCCATGGCGGAGCACTCGATGTGCCATCCGGGCCTACCGCTGCCCCACGGTGAATCGTACTTGACCTCGGCCGGCTCTTCCGGCTTGGCGGCCTTCCACAGGGCGAAGTCGCCGGGGTTGCGTTTTTCGGCGGACTGCAGGTCGCGCTGGCCCGCTTGCTCCTCGATGCGACGGTTGGAGAGCTTGCCGTAGTCGTCGTCCTTGGCCACGTCGAAGTAGACGTCGCCGCCCGAGGCATAGGCACAATCCTTTGCGATGAGCTTCTCGATGATCGCGACGATGTCACCGATGTGCTCGGAGGCCTTGGGCATCAGGTCGATACCATCGACGTGGAGCGTTTTCATCGCCTCGAGGTAGTCAGCGGTGATGCGCTCGGCGAGTTCCTGCGTGGTGCAGTTCTGCTTGTCGGCTTCGATGATGAGCTTGTCGTCCACATCGGTGATGTTGACGACCCAGGTCACCTCGTAGCCGCGGTGGACGAGGTACCGCTTGATGGCGTCGAAGATGATCGGTCCGACCGCGTGGCCGATGTGGCTCGCCTTGTAGACCGTCGGCCCGCAGAGGTAGATTCCGACCTTGCCGGGAACGACCGTTTCAAACGGCCCCTTTTCCCTGGATAGCGTGTTGTAAACCTTCAGACCCATGATGCCCTAGTCCTGTCGTGATCAACTTCGGCGAACAGGTCACTGGGCAAGCCGTGCTCGCCCATGCCGCTCGCGATTACCTTCGTAAGCTCACGGACAAGCTGCTGCCTGTCCGTGGCACCCAATCCGCACTGGTGGACAAGCCACCAGTGGCACACGGCGCCACATCCGCCATGCCCACGGGCAAGCTGCGCTTGCCCATGCCACCCGACCGCTTGCCCATGCCACCCCGCCGCCTAGGAGGCCGTTGATACGAGTCCGGCGACGGCAGTGCATGCGATCGCATCGGTGTATCCGAGCGGCCCCATGCCTTCGTTCGTCTTTGCCTTGACGCTGATGCACTCTGCATCGAGGCCGAGGAGTTCGGCGATCGACGCGGCGATCTTCGCCTTGTGGGGCGACATCTTCGGGGCCTCGGCGTGGATGATCACATCAACGTTGCTCGCCTGGTAGCCCTTCGCGCGGACGCGTTCCATGGCGTCCTTCATCAGTACCCGACTATCGACATCCTTGTAGGCCTGATCCGTATCGGGGTAGAGGTCGCCGATGTCGGGAAGGCCTGCCGCCCCGAGTAGTGCATCGGTCACGGCGTGCAGGACGACGTCCGCATCGCTATGGCCGAGAAGCCCCTTGGCGTGGTCGATCTCGACACCACCGACGATGAGCCGCCGCCCCTCGACGAGGCGATGAATATCGTATCCGACACCGACGCGGAATGGAGCCGTCATAGAAACCTCCGTGACTTACGATCCGTAACTTCGGCGCTGTTTATCGGTCCGGGTCCCGCTTGGAATCGGTCGCCGTGCAATCAGGCGGCGGGAATCGGAAACCGCGTAAGCTATGGCCATCCGGCGCCGCTTTCAACCCCGGTTTCGCGTCGTTAACATCCGATAAGCACTGGTTAACGGGCCCGCGGCTTGCTTTCCCACCAGTTTGATGCATACACTCTGCTGCCTCGGCGTCCGCCGAGTGCTCCCGGGTGGGGACCCGGGGTCCGTGCATTCTTCGGAGGTGACGTGATGGGAATTGAGGCGTATCGGCGACTTCGCACCATGTTGGCGGCGTTTACCATGGCTCTTGCCGTCGTACTGCTGGTTGGTTGCCCGGGCACCCCGGTGGTCCCGAACGGTAACGTAAACGGTAACACGAGCGGCAACACCAACGACAACGACAACGGATCGGGCTCGCCGGTAGACCGAGACGAAGACGGTGTCCCGGACGTGGACGACCAGTGCCTGGGGACCGCCCCGGGGACCGAGGTGACCGATGACGGATGCCCGGTCGGTCAGTCCGGCGGTAACGACAATGACAACGACAACGGCGGCACCGACGGTAACGTGAACGACAACGACAACGGTGGCTCCGACGGCAACGTGAACGACAACGGCGGCACCGACGGCAACACCAACGACAACGACAACGGTGCGGACAACGGGAACGACAACAGTGATCCCGGCGCCGACGATGACGGCGACGGCATCGTCAACGGTGACGACGACTGCCCGAGCACCGAGGCGGGGCTGGACGTGGACCAGGCCGGCTGTGCCATGAATCAGCTCGATCGTGACGACGACGGCGTCAGCGATGCCGTCGATCAGTGCCCGGAGACGCCCGAGGGCGACCGAGTCGATGAGAACGGATGCACCGATGATCGCGACCCGCCGATCGGCGGCGGTGGCGGTGGCGGTGGCACGACGGCCGTCTGCGGCAACAGCGTGGTCGAGTCAGGCGAACTCTGCGATCCACCTGACGGCACGACGTGCGATGATCAATGCCAGACGATCACCGGCAGCGGCGTGGCGAACGACAACTGCGCCGACGCGGTCCAGGTCGCCGAGGGTACAATCTCCATCGACACGACGGGCGCCACGACGGACGGACCGGAAGAGCCCGAGCGATGCACCTTCTTCGGCAATTCCCACATCGAATCAGACATCTGGTACACCTACACCGCGAGTTGCGACGGCCCTGCGATGGTCGGCCTTTGTGGTAGTAGCTTCGACACGAAGCTCGCCGTGTACCGCGGCGCCGACTGTCCGACACAAGGCGCCATGGGCTGTAGCGATGACAACTGCGGGCTCAGCACCGAATCCCGCATCACGTTCACGGCCGAGTTGGGCATCGAGTACCTGATTCGGATCGGCGGATACGAAACCGCTCAGGGCGAGGGCCTGCTGACGATCTACTGTGGTGACACGCCGACTTGCGGCCAAGGCCAAGGCGACTGCTTCGCCGGTCATGACGGCTCCACGTGCGAGGATGAAGTCTGCTGTGACGCCGTGTGCGCGATCGACCAATATTGCTGCGACGTGATCTGGGATGACTTCTGTGCCGGCGAGGCCGAAGGCATCTGTAACGGCAGCTTCGCGGCCTGTCAGAACGGCACCGGAGCCTGCGACGCGGCGCACGACAGCGGCGGTTGCGACAGCGAAGCCTGCTGCCAGACCGTCTGTACGAATGACCCGTTTTGCTGCCTGAACACGTGGGACGCCACTTGTGCCGAGGCGTCGGTGGACAGGTGCTCGGTGTTCGACGCGTGCGTCGGCGCTACCGGCGACTGCTTCGTGGCGCATCACGATCCAGGATGCAGCGACCAGGCCTGCTGCCTGGACGTTTGCGGGCAGGACCCGTTCTGCTGCTCCACGGAATGGGATGAAACCTGCGCGGAAAAAGCGATCGCCTGCAGGCAGTAGATACGCCCGACAACGCTCCCCAACGCCCGTTCACGCGGGCGTTTTTTTTTGCGCCGACGGACGGCCTTGCGCGAAGGCTCCACCCGTCGGGGGCTCCTGTGCCAAGGGCACGTCCCCCTTTTCCACTCCCCTCTCCGACTACGCAAATAGATACTTAATCCGTTCTTGCTTAGACGGAAGCGATCTGCGACAATAGGACAAGTAGTGACGGTCCGGTAACCCGGTCTCGCGGCGGCCGGCTTCGCCATCTCTTCTACGTGGAGTCAGATCGATGCGTTGCCCCTTCTTGCGCGCCAAGCGACTTGCCGGGCTGCTCCTAGCCGCCGTGGCGGTCCTGACGATGTCGTCCGGATGCCCGAATGTGCTTCCGCCGCCACCGACCGAATCCAGCGGGGGCGACGATCCGCCTCCTGAGTTCGTACTTCCCGAGGACGTAAGCGTTGAAGTCGGCGTCGATGGGCCGGGCGCCGTGGAGCAGGCGGCGATGGGCGCCATGGTAACGCTCACGGCGACGCCCGATCTTGGGTTCGAGTTCAAGCGTTGGTCCGGCAGCATCACCTCCGACACGAATCCGGTCACCGTTTTCGCCACGCAATCTACCAGGGTCACGGCGCATTTTGCGGAATACGTACCAGATGCGGACAACGACGGTGTGCGCGACGAGTTGGATCGGTGCCCGCACACACCGCGTTTCGAGCAGGCCGACGATCGGACGGGGTGCTCGTGCAGCCAAGCCGACGACGACCATGACGGCGTGCTCAATTGCGATGATCTATGCCCCCAGACGGGCTCGACCGGCGCCGTCAATGGCCAGGGCTGTTCCTGTTATCAGATTGACGACGACGAGGACGGCGTACCGAATTGCGGGGATTCATGTCCCGACACGGGCACCGACGACGGTCCCGCCGACGAGGCGGGATGCGGCCTGAGTCAACGCGATACCGATGACGACGGCGTCAAGGACGATGTCGACGAATGCGCGGACACGCCTTTCGGATCGCGGGTGAACGACATAGGCTGCCCGCCGGTGTGCGGCAACGAGATCGTGGAGTTCGGCGAGGACTGCGACCCGCCCGACGCGATCGACTGTGACGACGCGTGCGCGACGATCCCCGCCGTCTGCGGCAACGGGATCGTGCAGGCCGGCGAGGATTGTGAGCCCCCCGGTACCACGGGCTGCGATGCCGCTTGCCAGGTGATCCCGGTCTGCGGGGACGGCGTCATCGAAGGGAACGAAGAATGCGATCCGCCCAATAACGTGACCTGCGATGCGTCATGTCAGCTCATCGCCGGTGGCGGCTGCGGCGCGGGAAGCTGCTTCGTCGGCAACGGCACACCCGGGTGCGACGATCAGGCCTGCTGCGACGCGATCTGCTGTTTCGACTCGCACTGCTGCACTACGGAGTGGGATGCCAATTGCGCGTTCATGGCGTCGGCGGTCTGTGTCTCGGGCACCTGTAGCGGAGGCACCGGGAGCTGCCAGAGCCCGCACCCCACGCCGGGTTGCGGCGACGCGGCGTGCTGCAACATCGTATGTTCGGTGGACCCGTTCTGCTGCACAACCAGTTGGGATGTGGATTGCGCGTGGTGGGCGGAGGTGATCGCGTTCGACACGGGTGACTGCATATGCGGCAGCGGCCCGGGTTGACGCGCCCGCACACGTCCGAGCTTGACAACCTGCCATCATGCGGTGACGCTCAACTCCTTGCGGTTGAGATCCTGATGATGGCAAACAAAACCAAAGTCCTGTTCTTGTGTACCGGCAATTGCTGCCGCTCGCAGATGGCCGAGGCCATTCTCCGCGAGGTCGGCGGCGCCGGGTTCGAAGCCTTTAGCGCCGGATCTCACCCCGCGGGTTACGTGCATCCGCTGGCGATCGAGGCCTTGGCGCGACGGCACATCTCCTTGGACGGACAGGAATCCAAGAGCTGGGATGAGTTCGCCGACGACCCGGTCGATCTCGTGGTCACGGTATGCGACGCAGCCGCCGGGGAGGCCTGCCCGACCTGGCCCGGGCGTCCGTTGACCGCGCATTGGGGCGTCGCCGATCCGGCGCACCATCCCGGCAACGATCAGGATCGCATGGAGCTGGCGGTCCGCGTAGCCGAGCGACTTCGCGCGAAGATCACCGCCATGGTTCAGCTCGACTTCTCGTCCGACCGCGAGACACTCAAGACACGGCTCGACCACCTTGGTGACATTTGAGATGAACAGATCGGATTCGCAGGCGACCGTTGACGAGCGTTTCATGCGCTGCGCGATCGACGAAGCGCTTGCGGCTCGGGATCAGGGAGAAGTGCCGGTCGGCGCGGTGGTGGTGGTCGACGAGCGGATCATCGGGCGCGGGCACAACCAGCGTGAGCGTCTCAAGGACCCCACCGCGCATGCGGAGATGCTCGCATTGACGGCCGCTTCGGCGCATCAGTCGAGCTGGCGACTCGAACGTTGCACGCTGTACGTCACGCTGGAGCCGTGCGCCATGTGCGCCGGAGCGATCGTGCTCGCGCGGATCGCGCGGCTCGCCTACGGCGCCACCGACCCGAAGGCCGGGGCCTGCACGACGCTATATACCATTCCAACCGACCCGCGGCTCAACCACTGTGTCGAAGTCGCCGAGCCGGTGCTTGCCGACGAATGCGGTGCGCTATTGACCGAGTTCTTCGCGGCTCAGCGTGCGCTCGGCAAGAAGTAGCCGGCTGCACTGCCGTCATGCTGCGCGGCGAGCCCCCGGTTCCCGAAGGCAAAACCGCTTCCCGCAAGACCTCGCTTACCATCGGGGAAGCCAAGCCCTCGTCGCGGATACCGGGCCGCCCTACCCACCGAGTAGCGTCAGTACGTTTTGCGACTGAGCGTTGGCGATGGCCAGCACGCTGGTACCGGCCTGGACGAGAATCTGGGACCGCGTCAACTCGGAGGTCTCCTCCGCGAAGTCCGTATCGCGGATGACCGCCTGCGAGCTGGTCAGGTTCTCAGAGGTAATCTGCAACTGGTTGATGTTCGTCTGCAGCGAGTTCCGCTCGAAGGCGCCGAGCCGGCCTCGCAAGACCGACACCTGCGTGATGACCTCGTCCACGACCTTCTGCGCTTCGATAGCCTCGCCGGTGTTCAGTTCGAATCGCTGCCCGCTCTTGAGCTCGGAAAGGAACCCGACGATCGAGTTGCCGAGCTTGTTCGCGTGAATGCTCCGAACGCCGATGTTCTCCTGCAAGTTCGTATTGACCTGCGGCCCGAGCTGGAACAAGGCGCCACCGCCGGTGATCGCGAAGGTCGACTCGCCGATGGACGAGCCACCGAAGCCCTCAGACAGGATCAGTTCGATCTTCAGGTTCGATTGTTGCAGCTTCAGCTTGAGCCCGTCCGCGGTGGAAGCCACGCCGTTGATGGTCGCCCAGGCATCGCGTCCGGTGGTGCGGATCTTTGTAGCCCCATCCCGATCCTCCACGGGGAAGTCGGCATCGGAGGTGAGGCCGGTCACGCTGACGAACGCCCGGGTCCCGTACTCCTGGCTCTTGATGTAGACATCCGACGACCCTCCGGCCGTGGATGCCGTGATGCCCGTAGCGTCGGTTTGCCCGTTGATGGCGGCGACGATGTCAACGCTCGTGGCGCTGGCGGGGAAGGTCAGCGTGATGATGCCGTCGTTGCCGGCGATATCGACGGTAGCGCCGCTCGCCATATTCCCTGACATGGGATAGACGAGTTGGGCCTGCTGGGCCGAAGTGAAGACCTCCACTTCGACGGGCACATAGGCGCGCGAACCGAACTTGGCACCGTTGACCTGGACATCCGCCAATTCCGTGCGGTCAATGCCGCTCGTGACGTAGCCCAACCCACCGTTGAGGAGCTTACGCCCCGCGAAGTTCGTCGTGTTGGCGATTCGCGTGATGGAGTCGATCGCGTCGTCGACCTGCAACTGGTTCGCGGCGATCTCCTCGTCGGAAAACGCCCCGCTGTTGGCCGCCTCGATGACGAGCGCTTGAATATCCGTCAGTAGAGCGGCGACCTCGTTGAGCGCGCCTTCCGTCGTCGCGATGACGTTGATGGCGCGAGCCGAGTTGTCGATCGCCTGGTTGACGGCCGAGATCTCGGAGCGCAACCGCTCGGACACGATCAGACCGGCGGGGTTGTCGGCACCGCGGTTGATCTTCAGCCCGCTCGAGAGGCGTTCCAGCGAGATGGACAGATCCCGCTGGGACCCGATCAAGTGTCGCTGGGCAATGAGCGATGCGACGTTACTGTTAATCCGGGACATGAGTAATCCTCCGTGATTACTTCGAGCGTTCTATCCTGAACACCGAAGAGACACGTCCTTGTCTAATCTCCGTTTGGCGACCGGGCTCTCGAGCCGGAGTCGCTGTTCGAAATCCAGTACCTACTTTGCTTCCTTGCGAATGTCTCCCTCCGAGGCATCCGTATCCGTCCATTCGGGTACGTCGCGCGGCGCGAGCTTCGCGGCCGCCTCGTTCTCCCGTTTGATCGCGTCGTACACTTCCTTGCGATGGACCTGGATGTGGCGCGGCGCGTTAATCCCGAGGCGAACCTTGTCGCCCCGAATATCGACGACGGTGATCTCCACGTCGTCGCCGATCATGATGGTCTCATCGCGCTGTCTTGATAGCACCAACATACTCGGCTCCTCCATTGCCTGTCCGACGCGGCGTCCGTACTGACGTTCCTTGTCGCAGTTTCGTTGTCATCTGACGGACTCCCTGGCTGTTGATCAACAAGATCGTGGCCACGTAAGCGTCGGTGAACCCAAAGGTGCTCCACACGCGGCTCGTTTCAGACGGGTATCGGCGAGCACGCCTCTACTGCATTGTAGTACCCGTCCACGGGGTATTGCTACCCCTAACGCCTAGGCCGTCTTGCCCATGGCATCCGGTCGAGGCACACGCATCAACGGGTGACGCGTCGAGTAACGCTTGTCGCTCAGCACCAATTGGCGCGCTTTTCTGTTCTGGACGTTCACGACGAGCGGGCCCTGGAAATTGCCGGTCAGCAAATCGCCCACTTTGTTAACGACGATGAACACTTGCGCGTCGTCCGGGCTCTCGAGGTCGATCGTCTGCAAATCCTGCAGCTTCACGGGAACCTGGTAGTCCGTGACAAACAGGCGCGGATCACAGACCACAAACGCCAGATCGTCGGCGTCCACGGCCTGGAGCCAATAGAAACCGCTCCCTTCACCGGTCTGAATCAATGCATACTTCTGTTGTTTCGGGAATCCGAGGATTCCTTCCTCGAAGTCGATCAACCGCTCTTGATCGACTTCAAGCTGTCCGAACCGCGACGTTTTAATGATCATCGCGTGCCTCCTCACGTACGCTCACTGGCCTTGACGCGGCGCCGCCTCCGAACAACGGAGGCTATCCATCAACACCTCGCCACGCGCGGTGAGTCCTTCCACCGCGCCCCGATCTCTCCCCATCGGGCTGTGCCCGTAAACGCCGTCCGCCTCCGCGTCCGAAGGTGTGCGATGGTCCGTTTTCAGGCGCCATCGCAAACGGCGCCACACACTATCTCTTGCTTGCCGCTGCCTACCGAATGAAGTTCATCAGCGACAGATCAAACAACACGGAACTCGTCTGGTAACTCGCCTGAAGCTGCGTCAGCGCCGATTGCATCTCGGCGGCCGCCGCCGCGTAGTCCAAGTCACGAATCTCTGACAGAAAGATCTCGGTGGTCTGGACCGCGTCCTGCGTCTGGTGCAGCTTGGACTGCATGGCCTGCGAACGAGCGCCGACCACGCCGTGGACCCGTGTGACTTCCGGCGAAAACTCGTCGATCCGTTGCGCGGCGGCCGCGATGCCCTGCGTGTCATCCGCACGCAACGCGTTTTCCAGATCGACCAGTGCCCCGATCACGCCTTCCGTGCGCGTCGGGTTCGTGTCTCGGCTCGTCAGTTCCGACACACCGTCGTCGGCGATCTGGTCCAATCCCAGGTCGGTGGCCGCCGTTGACGCGTTCAGCGTGCTCACGGAGAGCAAGCCCGTGCCGCCGGTGGCGTCCACCAACCGAATTCCGTTTCCGACCTCCGCGAAAGATGCCGTAACCGCGACACCCGCGTCGGTCGCAGCCTCATTGAGCAGGGTAATCACGTCGCCGATCGTCGCCGCCCCATCGAGATTGACGTCGACGGTCGATCCGTCTTGCGCGGTAATGCGAAGGTCGTCTTCGCCCTCTTTCGTATCGAATCCACGAGCGAAGTTCAGAGCGCTAAGCGGCGTCGCGGTATCGAGCGTTCGGATTCCGAGATCGGCCGCGGTCGCGCCGCCGTTCTCGCCGATCGTCAGCGACGTACCGGACACCTGATTGAAGACATCGATGCCGGTCCCGGCGTCGTTAACCCGCGCCATGACGGAGACGCCGGCGTTGTTGATGGCGTTGATGATGTCCTGCACGGTCTGAGCCGTACTGATATCGACGGTCGCGGTCACGGCGCCGTTGGTTACGACAAAGCCGTTTTGTGTATCGAGCCCAGCACCACGCGCGATGTCTGCGACGGGGGTAAGCCGTGTCAGCCTCGGGTTCAAGCGCTGCCCGACGATGGTCGCATCAGTCGGCGTGTTCGTGAAGATCCCCAGGTCCGCCGCCACAACCCCGGCACTATTGTCGCCGATCGTGATCTCGGAGCCTCCCGGGTCGATCTCCAGGCCTTCGGCGGCCAATGTCGCCGTGATGGACGCGCCCGCAGCCGCTGCGCCTTCATTGATGAGTCGCACGACATCGCCGATGGTGTCGGCTTCGGCGAGGTCCACACGGAACGCGCCGGCGCCGCCGACTTCGTTGAAGATCAGGGTGCCGGCGCGAATCGGCTCATTGCGGGCACCGAGCACGTCCTGTACGCGCATCGATTCGCTTAGTGCCGGCGTCAGATCCACGTCCGACGCGATGCGTGCGGAAAGCGCCCCGAAAACCAGGTTACCGGGCACGTTCGTGACCGCCGAGAACTCGTCGCTTATCCGCGTGAACAGGTCGCCCGTATCCCCGATATAGGCCACACCGCCGAGCGCGTCGGTAAACGGCTGCGACATGGTGTCGCGCCCGCCGAAGATGTAGCGGCCGTCAAACTGGCGGTTGCCGACGACCATGAGCTGTTGACGGATGCCCGTCACCAACTCGGCTTCGGCGCTGCGTTCAGCCGCACTCGTGAGACTGCCCACGTTTTGGCTCGCAATGGAGTGAGCCTCGATCAACAGCGAGCTGACCTCGGTGATGGCCTCGTCGGCGGCGGCGAGCATGTTGTCGCCGTGGGCCAGATTGTTGACAAACTGGTTCTGGCGTCCCAACGCCTGCGTTAGATCCAGGGCGCGTGAGGCGGCGACCGGATCTTCGCTCGGTGTCACGTAACTACGGCCCGACGCGATCCGCGATTGGGCCGTGAACAGCTCCAACTGGTTGCGTTGCAGTGTCGAGATCGTGAACTGCGTCTGCATGTTGTGGCTGAGTCGTGATACGTTGACGGGGTTTACCGCCATGATGTCTTATCCGTTTGTTCGTAAGGCCGCGTCGCTAACGCGCGGCGGTCAAGATCCGGATTACCGGATCAGTGAGACCAGCTCTCCAATCAGCGTGTCCACCACCGATACGAAACGCGAGACGCCCTGGAACGCCCGCTCATACTTGAGCAGCGAGATGGCCTCTTCGTCGAGGTTCACGCCGCTGATGCTTTCCTTCTGCGCGCTCAGGGACGACAGCACGGACTCGGTCGCAGTGAGATCGTCCGCGGCAGCCGCGGACGCCACGGCCACGCTACTGAGCATCGAGTTGTAGAAGTCGCGAATCGTCGTGTCGTCCAGCACGGAACTCGTGGTTGTCTCGAGCGCCGCAATCTTTCCGCCGTTGACGCCATCGCCGGGATGGAAGGATGACGCCACGGCGAGCAGCCTCGGCTGCTGTGTGATCACGTCGTTTACCGCCATGTCGCGAGCGTCGCTTCCGGTGAAGAACGTGTTGACACCCAGCGCCGCCAGCACGCGCGACGTATCCTCGCGGGGTACCTGCCCGTCGTGGCCGAGGGTGAAGGTGAACCCGTCGTCAGCGGTCAGCGCCAGTCGATTGCCGGCTGCGACGCTCGCGGTCGCGCCGTCGACCTGGGCGTTGATATCCGCGACGAGGGACGCGAGTGTCGTCTCGTTGTCGGGATCGTCGAAGTCCACGTCGATCCGGTATGCGACAGGCGTTCCCGTGGCATCATCGGCCACGGTCATGTAGAAACTGCCGGAACGCGGCGGGAACGGGAGCCCCGCGGTCGCCGAATCCAACGGCACGTCGGTGGCGAGCAACTCGTAGCTTCCCGTGACGCTATCGAAGCCGATCAGGCCCTGCCCGTCGGCGTGGATTCTGTTGACATCACCGATCAGCGCACCGGCAAGCTCATCGACCAGGGATACCTGGCCGTATCCGTGTTCGTCTCGTGCGGTCATCAGGCCGTGCAGCCGTCCGCCGCGGATCTCGACCTGTCCGTCGGTGTCGGCAAACCGGACCGATGTCGTGGCGAATTCGCCGTCGAATTCCTCGGTCGTCACGAGCCCGCGGACGAAGTTGGCCTGAACGAGCGCTTCGCTTCCGACGTAGACGTTGACCGCCCCATCAGGTTGCTCACGTACGGTCACGTCGAACAGCTCGCTCAGATCCCGAAGGAGTGCGTCGCGCTGATCGCGAAGCCCGGTGGCCTGACCTCTGCCGCCCGCCTCCGCGGTGGTGATCTCCTCGTTCAGCCGGCCGATCTTCTGTGCGATAGCGTCGGCCGTGGCCACGACATTGGCGACTTGGGTGTCGAGTTCGGCACCCAGCGCGCCGAACTGTCCGCGGAGCGTTTGAAGCGCCCCTGCCAACTGCTGCCCGGCGGAGATCGCCAGGTCGCGGCTCGCGGCGTCTTCGGGTTCGTTCTGCAGATTGTCGAACGAGCTGAAGAAGCTGCGCAGTTGTGAGTCGACGCCGCTGCCGCTGATGTCATCGAGGAAAGACTCGATCTGCGTCAGCGAGCTGCGTTGGGCCGCACTCGACTCGACAGCGCCGATCGTGCTGCGAATCCTCGACTCGAGCGCCTCGTCGATATTGCGCTGGATACCGGTCAGTGCCACGCCCGCTCCGGGCTGGAGGTTGCCGGTGATCATCTGTCCCTGCAACGGATCGAGCTGCGGCGACAAGCGAGTGTAGTCGGGGCTGGCGGCGCTGCTGACGTTGTTGCCGACCGTCTGAAGGGCGCTCTGGTAGCTGAGCAGCGCCGTGCGGCCGATATGCAATGATGAGTTAATCAGTCCCATCGGTCAGTTATCCAAGGGTCTCGAAGACCCGCAC
>JAJDDX010000236.1 GCA_029260055.1 Phycisphaerae bacterium | reverse complement strand
GCAGCACCAAAACGCAGAGCCGCTCCAAAGAGAAAAACTGCAGCAAAGAAAGCAGCTCCAAAGAGAAAGGCAGCACCAAAACGCAGAGCCGCTCCAAAGAGAAAAACTGCAGCAAAAAGAAGATAATCTAGTCGGTAAATTAACAATCGTCTTAATGACGACGCATTGTTTTCATTTTTCAAATTTTAAAATAGTGTTAACTATAGAACAATCAATTTTAAAAAATGAATGATCAACGGCATGTGAAGTTCTCCACAGCACGGCATAATATGTCTGGAAGTATCAAGGAAAGGATGAGGATACTAAAAGAAGAAAAATCATTTATGAATATTAATTCTGAAAATAAATTATTAAAACACCTACTTTGAATTGAAAATTAAATTTCTCAATAAAGATAACTCATCAATTTAATTTGTTCTTCAGTGGAGATTACATTTTTGTCAGTTAGTATCTCCAGTAGATCTTTGAAGAGAGCTTTCTGTTCTGTAGACATTCCGCCAGCTGGACCTTTTTCTCCTGGCGGTCCGGGGGGACCTCTTGGGCCAGCTGGACCTACAGGGCCTTGACCTCCTACTGGGCCTTGCTCACCGATTGAACCGATTGGGCCAACGGGTCCACGTTCACCTTGGGGACCTTGAATTCCTTGGGGACCTTGGGGACCTTTTTCTCCTGGTGGACCTGTTGTTCCACGTTCACCTTGAGAACCCTGCGGGCCTTGGGGACCTTTTTCTCCCGGTGGACCTAGCGGACCGGTTTGACCTTTGTCACCAATCGGGCCAACGGAACCTTTCTCGCCTTTTTCTCCTTGCGGACCAGGAACGCCAGTTAATCCTTTAGAACCTGCTGGACCCTGTGAACCCTGTAGACCTTTTTCTCCAATCGGGCCTTCAATGCCTTTGTTTCCTTTTTCTCCGGGCGGTCCGGTTGGGCCTTTTTCCCCAATTGGGCCGGCTGGACCAGTTAATCCTTTGTCACCTTGAGGGCCAGGCGAACCTTTGTCACCGATAGGTCCGGTTGGGCCTTTTAATCCAATTGGGCCAGGACCGCCTTGAATTCCTTTTTCCCCTTGTACACCAGATAATCCGGTAGGGCCTTTTTCCCCTGGCGGTCCGGTTGGACCAGTTAATCCTTTGTCACCAGGAGATCCTTGTGGACCATCATCCCCTTTGTCACCAGGGGCACCACGTAATCCTGAAGGACCTTTGTCACCGATAGGTCCGGTTGAGCCTTTTTCCCCTTTGTCACCAGGAGGGCCAACAGTTCCCTTGTCACCCTTATCACCCTTATCTCCAGTGATTCCTTTGTCACCAGTTAATCCTCTATTGCCAGAAATTCCCTTGTCACCCTGAGGGCCTTTGTCACCGGTAGCTCCTTTGTCACCAGGCTGACCTTTCGGACCTTCAGGACCTTTAATGCCCATTGGTCCTTGTTGTCCGGGTGGACCTAGCGGACCTTTGTCACCAGGAGGGCCGGGTGGACCTAGCGGACCGGGTGGACCTAGCGGACCTTTGTCACCAGGAAGAATAGATGATTCAACAACGTTTGTTTTTGTAGAACGAATAGGCTTTTGATTGTCAACATTTGCTTTCATTTTGGATTTTGTTTCGGGTTTTGTCTCAATGTGTGTCGGTGATCTAGCTAAAGGGACTTCAAACACAGTATTCAATGAAGAAAATAAATCAGTGACAACAATCCAAACTCGGTTAAGATTTGCAATGGATGGTGGAAGAGGGTTTGTAGGAGAACCTAGTGTTTCAGAAAATACGCCATCTTTCACCCTAAGATGAAAGTTACCTCGCCATAAAGTTGGAAATTGTTTTGAACGAACATCATCATCCGGCGGTTTACTATCGGTAATTGCAATTTGAGCTTCATAAACACCAGATTGTTTGAATGGTGCCTGTCCTTGAATCTCTAAGCGTGGCTGAGATGACACAAACGTTTGTTAATATTTCAAGTATTTCTGTATTTAGATCGCAAAATCCTATTTCAAATCCAGTACGATCAAGGTCAGGCTCAATTAAGGTTGGTATTTATCTAGATAAAATGCCTATTTGAGCTGTGAAGAAACCTTTTGGAAGAAAATCAAAGGACAAAGAGGAAACAAAAACAGAGAATACAATCCCACAAGAGAGAAGTTTAGTAGACGTAGATTACAATTTAAAAAGACTATACAAAAAAGGCATCAATTTGATGGCGGATGAAAAGCTAGAAGATGCCATTGAGATGTTTGAGCAAGCATTACGAATTGATCCAAAAAATGTCGAAACATTGATGAAACTAGGATATGCCAGATTCCATCTAGAAGAATTCGTAGAAGCTTTGAAAGTGTATGACAAAGTTTTAGAAATTGACGTCACAAATCCAGAAGCTTGGAACCTCAAAGGACTGGTACACTATGAGCAGAAAAAATTTGCTCAAGCTCTGGATGCAGCACAGAAGGCAATTGAGTCAGATACAACATATGGAATGGCATGGTACAATAAAGCATGTTTCTTATCATTACTAAATCAAGTTCCAGAATCACTCGAAGCTTTAAAGCGCTCCATAGAGATTGATGTTAAAAATGCAAGAAGATCAATCAGAGACAGAGACTTTACAAATGTAAAAATCGAGGAAGGATTCAAAAGAATTGAAGAGGTCGTAGTTTTAGAATCAATTAGACAGGGGTATCACACGATAGGTGCAATTGTATGGACAACATTTCTAGATAAAGCAGATGCAGAAACAGCTTTGAGAAAATTATTAGAAAAAGGTTTAATTGTTCAAAATGAAAAACGTGACGGTCTGAGTAAAATTCCAATATATGATCTTGCAGATAACATTGCAGAAAAACTAGGGAAGGAAAAGAAAGGACTGTTTGGAATTACAAAGAAAACATTGCCACGACCAATTAAAAATTTGAAAGAACTTAGTCAATCCATTCAATCAGTTAGAGAAGCAATAGAAGAGGAAGATGTCGATAGAACAATTGAAATGTTTGATGAATTCATAGACCCAACAAAATCAGGTGAGCAAATGATTGAAACTTTCTTTGATGAGCATAGAGAAATAAGATTATGGAAAATCAGACTAAAAGATAGGGGAGTAGACTATCTAATCGACAACAAAGAAAAGATGATGGTTCTCTTTGACAACATTGAAGGAACAGTAACGAAAAAACTCAGAGAGCAGATTTCTTAATTATTCTGCAGACAGATCCCAGTAATTAGCATCTTCTTGTTTTTCGGTTGGTTTTTGGAGATTCTTCCATTCTTTAAAAGAACGGACGTATAGTTTTGTGTTTGACAACCCTGCGGATTTTAGTGCATAATATGCCAAACCTGAAAGCGTACCGACACTACCACAATAAGTGATAATCTCAGAATCCCCCGTAACTCCACGATTATCCAATAATCGTTTCATATCATCTTTTGAGCGTAAAATTTTGTCATTTGAGGCCAAGGTACGATAAGGTAAACTGATAGCGCCCGGAATATGCTGCTCAAGGAAGTTTAGTCTTTCCCTATTATCGATTAAGATCACATCATCTCGAGTTTTTGCAGTTTCAAGATAATCAGATGTTGCCAAAATATCAGGTTTTAATTTCATAGAGTGTTCCGTAGATTGAATGTCAGGAGTGACAGAGTCATTTTCCAATCCAAGGGACTTCCAATGACTGTATGTTGATTCTAGCAGAGTCACATCAGAATGCCCCAGATATTCCAAAGTCCATGCAACTCTTGATGCCAATGCACCAAAAGTATCATCATAAACCACAACAGGGGTTTCATCGTCAATCCCCATAGAATTTACTAGCTTTAGAACACGGTCAGGACTATCATCAGACAACAAATTTGCAAGAGGTAAGTTCACAGCAGTCGGAATATGATCTTGCTTGTAATCATCTTCGCGTCTAACATCAATCACTCTAACACTTTTGTCTCGGATTTCTGAACGTAAAGAGTCTACATCGGTGGTGATCTTAACAGTGTCTGTCAAGCAGCACATTCACCCTTGCCAGTTTTTGTGTGATAGTTAGAGTCACTTCCATAATCCAAGTAAAAATCAGGATCTTCATCAATTGTTGGTGGAACAATCAGGGGCTCCAAGATTTTTTTAATATCGGTTATAGATTTGATTGCAGAATCCTCATTTCCATTTACGACTCTATGAATCCAAGACTTCAAAGTATCATCAGGCTTTTTATTTGTTTTAAAAATTTCAATAATCTTTAAAATCACAGGTATTACTCGTTTTGCAGGAACTCGAAGCAGTGTTTGTCCCAGCATCGTATCCCCATCAGAACGACCACCAACAGACATTTGGTAATTTGCATACATGTCTTTTCCAACACGTCCACCACCGCCAAAAAATCCTATAGTTGCAACGCCGTGCTGTCCACACGAATTAGGACATCCGCTAATCTTGATTGAAGAGTCACTAAGGTCATCATCTTCATCGAGTTTTAGTTCAAGGAATTTTCTTTGGATTTCTTTTGCAAGCCTATGAGAATTAGTTAATGCAAGGTTGCAAGAGGTAGTTCCAGAGCAACCAATAGGTGCAGTCATGGTTAAAGCGCCAGATTTTGCCAATCCAGTCTCAAGTAGTTTAGAATACAGGAGAGGTAAATCATCCTCATCCACATACCGTAGAGCAATATTTTGTGTAAATCCACATCGCCCCTTACCTTCAGATGAAAAGTTACGAATGATTTCAGCCAATCCATATAGTTGACTAGCAGTGATATCCCCTGCTTCAAGTGTAAGAAATACTGAGACATAGCCTTCCTGAGTTTGCTTGACAGTGTTAGTTTTGAGCCATCGGGCATATCCATCAGGAGTTGTTTCGCCACCATTCTCATCAGATATTCGAATTGGTCTTTTGACAACATCAGGAGTATGATCAACTTCCAATTGAGTTACAACGGATTGTGTAGCTCGAACCACAGCTCTTTCTTTTAATACAAGGTTTTGGAATTTATCCCAGCCCATATCGTTTACCAAGTATCTCATTCTGTTTCGAGCGAGGTTTTTTCTATCACCCATTCTATCAAATATCCTCACAACAGCAATTGAGGTGTAAAGTAAATCTTCTTCAGGAGTAAACTCTTCTAATTGATGTCCAACAAAAGATTTGTTTCCCAAACCACCGCCAAGGAAGATTTTGAATCCTTTTTGAGTAGTTCCGTCGACTTCTCTAATCTGCGGAATTAATCCCACATCCACCATTCTCACCATCCCGTGTTTTTCACAGCATGTAAAATTAAATTTGAATTTACGAGGAAGGTTTTGGGCCATCGGGTTTCTCAGAAAGAACCTTGCAGTTGCGAGTGCATATGGAGTCGCATCAAATTCTTCGTCTGGACAAACACCAGATAAAGGGCTGCACATTACATTTCTTACAGAATTTCCGCATGCTTCTCTGGATGTCAAACCAACTTCAGCCAGACCTCGGAATATTTCAGAGACATCTTCAAGAATTACCCAGTGCAATTGAATGTTTTCCCTAGTGGAAAAATGTGCACTTCCTATAGAGTATTGCTCACTTAGTTGAGATATTTTTTCGATTTGATCAGGATAAACTTCGCCAGCAGGTAGCTTGATTCTAACCATGGCATAGTCACTAGTCATCCTAGTTCCATATGCCCCATGCTGTAGCCTGTATCGTCTAAAACTATCTTCGTCGTATTTTCCTTGACGGAACAACTTGACGGTTTTTGCAAAATCATCTGCCTCCTCAATTCTAGACCAGTTTATTTTGGATTTTACAGAATCAGGCGGGGATTGTTTAAGATCAGATATGGTCAATACAAATGAATTTCTTTTAGTTTGGATATAAATTTTTGAATTTGGAAGTTTTAGGAGAAATACTTTCTCCAAAGTACAAAACTTTCCTATATCCACAAGAGATGAATTTTAGAAATAATTAGCATTGCCTAATTTTTTAGAAACTAGATGTGGGAAAGTATTAATTGTTCAGGAAATGATGTGTCTTCATGCAAGAAGCAACAGTTGCAGAGCAGTCAGGAAAAATTTTTACAGACGTGCGTGAAGTTGAAATTACACGCGCAATTGCAAATGAATTTCACGATGTGCTAATTGACAGAGCAGAATCAGACGTCATAATTATCGGTGCAGGTCCTGCAGGATTAACAGCCAGCAGAGAATTATCCAACATGGGATACAAGGTTCTAGTTATTGAGCAAAACAACTACCTAGGAGGAGGCTACTGGTTAGGAGGATACATGATGAATCCAGTTACAGTCAGAGAGCCGGCACAGAAAATCTGGGACGAACTTGGAGTACCATACAAAAAAGTTGCAGAGGGATTATACTTAACACCAGGACCGCATGCGGTATCAAAATTAATTGCAGCAGCATGTGATGCCGGAGTAAAGTTCTTACAATTAACTAAATTTGATGATTTGGTTTTGAAAAACGGAAGAGTTGCAGGAATTGTTGTCAATTGGATGCCAGTTTCAGCATTACCAAGAAACATTACTTGTGTTGATCCAATCGCACTTGAAGCAAAAATAATAATCGATGCGTCAGGTCATGATTCAGTTGCCGTAAAAAGACTTGTGGACCGAGGATTAGCAAAATGGAAAGGAATGGAACCAATGCATGTCAACGATGGCGAAGAGCACGTAGTCCACAAGACAGGCGAAGTTTATCCAGGATTAATTGCAGCAGGAATGTCAGTAACTGAAACACATGGATTGGCAAGAATGGGACCAACTTTTGGCTCCATGTTATACTCAGGAAAGAGAGCAGCTGAGATCACAGCCCAGAAAATCAAAGAGTTAGAAAGATAAGCAATCAAGATAGTCTTCCCTTAGTGAAGATTTCCAAAGTTATCCTATACGATGAGCCCACAGTTGCCGAGATTAAGATAGAGGAAATCAAGCAGTTCATCACAGATACGTTTCAAATCAAAGTTGAGATAAACGGCAATTTCTTTGAAAGATTAGAAAATGAAACATTTGAGAAAATTGCATCCACACGAATTTTTGATTTAAAAAAACAGTTCAGAAAACACATTGCAACACAAGAAGAAATTCAAATTGAGAGAGAGAGTCAGGATACAGCTGAACAGGACATCATGATTTTGTATGACGGATTTGAACTGCAAAACATCATTGCAGAGAATATCTCAATTACAGATGACACATTACACATAGTTTTCACAAACAAGCTTACTGCAACATTTGATAACGATGATTTTAGATATCATGCCAGAGCATTAATCAGTTCCAACCCTACAATAATTTCAACAACTGGAATGGTAGAGGCGCCTGCAAAACCCAAGCAATACTATTTAGATCTAATGACAAATTTCTCAGAAGAAAAAATAGAGGCAGTCAAAGAAAAATACAAAGGGGAGTTTTTAGAATATCATGATCCAAGATTAAGTGGCATTGCAGAAGGGTACGTGCTACAAGCCATCATGTATTACACTACAGGGGATGCATTTTGCGAGAGCAAGGAATGCAGGCTATTCAACTCCCACTGGCAGAAGGATCTTTTCCATTCACAATTAGAAAACAAAAAACTATGCGACAAACACCTAGAGGAACTCAAAGGGATATTCACTTAAATTATTGAAATTAAGACCATCAACATAATGATGGCAGGTGGAGACGCAGGTTCAGCAGTTCTCGAAACAAGAGATGATGAAATCAAAATAACGGATAAAACTAAAACCAAATACGATGTCATTATTATTGGTGCAGGTCCGTCTGGATATACTGGAGGGATTTATTGTGCTAGAGCAGGTTATGATACTTTGATTTTGTCAGGATTACTTCCAGGAGGGCAGCTAGTCAACACGACAGAGGTTGAAAACTATCCCGGGTTTGAAAAAGGGATAATGGGTCCAGATTTGATGATAGACATGAGAAAGCAATCACAACGTATGGGGACTACGATTATAGATGACGTAGTAGTCGATGTGGATTTTAGACGTAAGCCATTCAAAGTTCTGACAGCATCAGAGGAATTTGAAGGCCGCGCAGTGATCATTGCAACAGGCGCCAACCCAAGAAAGCTAGGTGTTGAGGGTGAAGAAACTTTCAGCGGGAAAGGAGTGTCTTATTGTGCAACATGTGACGGCCCCTTTTTTAGAAATCAAGAAATTCTTGTTGTGGGGGGCGGGGATTCTGCAATTGAAGAAGCAACATTCCTTACAAAATTTGCATCAAACGTTCACCTAATACACAGAAGAGATGAATTACGTGCAAGTAAAATTATGCAAGAGAGGGCATTTAACAATGAAAAAATAAAATTCCATTTTGACTCGGCAGTCACTTCGATTAAAGGAGATGAAAAAATACAACATGCAGTTGTAAAAAACCTAAAAACAAATGAAGAAACTACACTTGATGCAGGAGGGTTATTTGTTGCAATTGGTCATGTACCAAATACGCAACTATTCAAAGGTCAGATTGATCTAGATGATGAAGGCTACATCGTGTTAAAAAATAAAACCCATACCAACATGGATGGGATCTTTGCTGCAGGCGATGTACACGATAGAAGCTACCGACAGGCGATTACTGCAGCAGCCTTTGGATGTATGGCAGCAATCGATGTGGACAAGTATCTTACCGAAAGTGCAGACAAACAGTAATGAAAAATGCCCAATGTAAAAAGTGCCTAAATAAGTTTCATCAGAAAGACATCTACACCATTCAACAATTTGAATATAGAAAATCGCCCTCATACAAATGGTCTGTAGAATATTTTGAGAATTTAGGGATTACAGAATGGGATTCATTCTGCGAATCATGCATGTCAGAATATTCAAAAGAATCTGAGGAAGAATGGAATGAATCAAAAATTTAAACTCTTTATTGAGAGAGAGCAAACTAACGAGTAATGAGTCAAGATCCAGAGAAGCTAAAAAAAATAGCTAAAGAGCACAGTGATAAACTAGCTAAACTAGGAATGGGTTTGGCGGAAATTAAATTCAGCTATAAAATTGAAGAAAAAGTAACTAAGGAACATTGGAACCTGAGAATAAAGGATTTTAAAGAATACAATGAAAAAGGTTTAGAATATTATAATCAGGTTCATGCAATGATGGACTTGGTTAGCAAGGAAGAATCACAAAGATTTCTTTTACGCATTAGTAAATTCAGACAGTTGAGTGCAACGCTATCTGAAACCATGGAGAAAATTAAAGAAAATCCAACAATAATTGATTCAAAAGATAAACAACAGAGTCCATGGAGTAAAGAAATTAAAAATCAAATTACAGAGCAGAGTAACGAATGTTTACGACATGAAATGAACATGAATGGAACATTTAGGGAATTTTACGAAAAACATTTGAAAAGTATTCTAGAGTAACTAGTATGCTAATTCAGACATGTGTTCTGCATCCTTAAGACAGTTGTCAAACTCTTCTCCAGTCATAACATTTTGAGTCGCATAAACACTTTTGAATTTCCTGCCATCATCAGCAAAAATCCCTACAACGCATGCATTTCCATCAACAGGGTATTTTTTCATGCACGCATATACTGCAGCAGACGAGGGGCTAATCAAGAGTTTGTCTTTAGCAAACACGTCCCTTACAACTGAAAATGCCTCATCATTATCAGCAGACACCCAATCATCAACAACATTTTCTCTTTTTAGGAATAGATCAGGTTTTGCAGATTCTTCAAAATTCCTCCACCCTTGAATCAAGTGATTTTGTTGCGGTTGACATCCAATTACTTTGACATCGGGGTTTTTTTCTTTCAAATATGCACCTATTCCGGTTATGGTACCTCCAGTACCGACACCAGTAAAGAAATGAGTCACCCTACCCTCAGTTTGTTTCCAAATTTCAGGTCCAGTTCCAACATAGTGTCCTTTGAAATTTGCTTCGTTAGCATATTGATTTGGAGAATAATATGTATCAGGTCTAGACGATGCAATCGACGTAGCAAGTGCAATGCTTTGATCAGTTCCAGCACCTACTTTGGGGCACAAATCATCACTGGTTTCAAACACCTTTGCTCCCAGTCTTCTTATGATGTCTTTAGTTTCATTGCTGGCTTTTTCAGGGATTACAATCTCTACTTTATAGCCCAAGATGTTTGCAATTCCTGTCAAGGCAATTCCAGTGTTACCGGAAGTTGGTTCGATGATGATGCTTTTCCCTTTTGTTAAAATCCCTTTTTCTTCACCATCTTTAATCATGTAATATGCAGCCCTGTCTTTAACAGACCCAAAAGGATTATGACCCTCTAATTTTGCAAAATATTCGACATCATCATGAGAAAGAGAATCCAAATGTACCAGAGGGGTATTGCCTACACGGTTCAAAACATCTGTATCAGTGACAGTAGTCATGATTTAGATTATTTCACCTTTTTAATTTTGAACGTAATAGTTTCACCGTCTTTTGACATGCCCAATAATTCATGACCGTTTCTTGTAACCCATCTTGAAATATCATCTTCAGCCGCCGGATCATCAGCAGATACAATAATGATTTCACCGACTTGCATTCTTTCAATTTCAATTTTTGTTCTAAACACAGGTTCAGGACAAAACAATCCTGTTGCATCTAGTTTTTTTTCAGTAGATTCAGACATTACTAATTCACAAAGGCCAAATTGTCATATTAAAAGCTATTTTAGCAAGCAAAAAGCATGACAGTAGCAAATTAGATTTACACATATTTTAGCATGCAAATATGAAATAGAATTAAAATCAAACATGCATACTAAGTCATTATTTTTCTATAACAGATATATCTCAATATTGGGCTATTCGTTGTTATGATTAAGCGACTTGTGGCTTCAATGGGCCTTACGATAGTTCTAGTTTTTGGTTTGCTTTTTGCATTACTTGCGGGTTTGAGTTTCTATTTTAACCTAGGAATCTTTGTTACTGTGGGATTAGCAGCAGGTTTGGGCTTATTTCAATGGGCAATCGGTCCAACAATAGTAAGATGGAGTACAAATATGACTCCATTAAACAAGGAAGAGTTTCCCTGGATTGAGGAAACGACTCATGAGATATGCGTTAAAAATAAAGTAAAAATTCCAAAAATCACAATAGCAAACACAAGCATGCCCAATGCGTTTGTTTTTGGCAGAACTAGTAAGTCTGCAACAATGACTCTAACCAGAGGGTTACTCGGCACATTGACAAAAGATGAAGTCCGGGGGGTCATTGCTCATGAAATAGGTCACATAAAACACAATGACATGGTTGTTATGACAGTCATCTCAGTGATTCCAACCATTGCGTATTTTATTGCATTATCAACTATGTTTGGGGGAAGAACAAGAGACCAGGGCGGATCTGCTATGCTAATTGGAGTTGGCGCATTCGCAGTATATTTTATTACAAATTTATTAATCCTCTACTTTTCGCGCCTCAGGGAGTTTTATGCAGATGATTTTGCAGGAAGGCAAGTGAGACCAACAGTTCTTGCAAATGCATTGGCAAAGATCACATACGGTTTAAGCTTACAAAAACAACAAGCAAAAAACTCCACACTACGTTCATTTTATGCAGTAGATCCCATTTCGGCAAGTTATGAGGTTACAAAATTTTCATCACATTATGAGGATCAGAATATTTCAGAAGATGAAGTGAAAAAAGCAATGGATTGGGAACGAAGCAGCAGTTTTAGTAAATTCGGTGAAATTTTCAGGACACACCCATTAACTTACAAAAGAATTGATAAGCTGTATCAACTTGAGCGAGGGTTTTAATTTTACTTTATTTTGTTGTAATCCTGCATAATTTTCGGTAATTTATCATCAGGATTCTTTTGTACACTGTATTTCTTACAAAACTCAAAGTGGTTTGGCCAGTTTGCTTTAGCAACCACTCCAAAGTCATCACTAACCATTTTGTCATACCAATCAATAATGATAAGCCCGTATCCAAAGAAACGTCTAAGGTATGTTCCAATCTCCAAGGGGATTTTATTTTTTAATGTGAGAAAAGCAATTTCGTCAAGAGTGTTTAGGTAATCATTCGCGTATCTTTCACAATCATCGGTTGTTTTCAGAATGGTATTTTTTTCCAATCTTTTAATCAAGTCTTCATGAAATGATCTTAATAGTTGTGCATGAGTTGCCCTTGTGTTTTCCTTCGTAGACTTCCAAGTTATCCACAAGGTAATTGCAAAGATAGTCATAGTTACACAGCTGATCATTACTGCCAAAAGTGGAATCTCTATTTGCGGCGCGGCAATCTGAAGATAGACACCGTCTAAAACAATAATCATGAATTTTGTTGAATATGCATGTATATTGTTTTATTGTCTATGCAACAAAAATATCACATACATCATGTAGCCTGCAATTAGGAACATCCCCTCTTTTCTGGATATGGCAAAGCCACTACGCATTATTGGAATTAATGCAAGACTAAATGCAATCATTATTCCAACATCCACTAAGATTTTCTCACTAACTGCAATGCTCGAAATCAGCGATGAAATTCCCAATATGGCCATAATATTGAATATGTTGCTGCCAACAATATTCCCAACACTAAGATCTGCGTGGCCTTTTCTTGCAGCAACAATCGATGTGATCAATTCTGGAAGTGAAGTTCCTATGGCCACTATTGTCAGCCCCATAAATAATTCTGAAATCCCAAAACTTACTCCTATTGCCACAGCGTTCTCCACCGTAAGAAAGGATCCTCCAGCTAAGAGCAGCAGTCCTGTAATCATAAAAACTATCGATTTGGAAAAAATGTTTTTTTGCAGCACTTGGGAAACTGGAATCCCTTCAACTCCCGTATTTTTTTTTGAGCTACGATAGATATACCCGGTAAAAGCAATTATTCAAATAACAAGTAATGCTCCATCGATAAAATCAATTTTTCCATCTATAGATATGTCCAGTAGCAGGAATGAAATTCCAACCATTATAGGAACTTCTTTTCTTATTAGAGATTTTGAGACTATGATTGGACTAATTATAGCTGAAATCCCCAATATTGCACCTATGTTTACAATGTTACTACCAACTACGTTTCCTAAAGATACATCCGATAGTCCTTGCATTGCAGATGAAATACTTACTGCAAGTTCTGGGGTCGAAGTTCCAAAAGCAACAACAGTCAGTCCAATTACTATCTGACTTATGCCTAGTTTGTTTGAAATGGCTATGGATTCTTTGACTAACCATTCGGCTCCAAAGTAAAGCATGGCAAGTCCAGTAGCCACCAACAAAAAGTTGAAAACCAACTCCATGGGAAACATTAGCAAATCAAGTATATGCACCGTCTAGAATTCAGAACATTCTGAAACAGAATTCAATAAAAACAGAACTACCTTCCAAAACAAGACGAAGCAGCAGAACAGATGCCCATCGCCGATTCACTTGCAGAGTGTTGGCAATTAAACAAATGTCAAGTCGCCAGATAAGAAACAACCATCAAAATGAAGATCCAACAAATGTTCAAGTTTTGATTACCATGTTTCTCTGTAAAAGTAAATTTTTAGAAATATCATCTGAAAAGGTCTTCATGTTCAGGGCGAATCAGTTCTCCAATAGCATGTTCTTCAGTGTTAAATTGGTAGTCGCGAATTATTGCAAATGGACATTTCAGAGATTTGCCCATAACCAGTTCTGATGCAGATGTAATCTCATCAGCGATAGCTATTGCAGTTACTCGTAGAGTTTTGTTAAATGAATCCAAAGTTCCTTCATAATCCAAGATCGGATTCAATCCAGATACTCCAATCGCATGATTGGTTTGCCCCATTCTAAAAGGTCGACCAAACGTGTCAGATATTATTACTGCCACATTTTTGTTTGATTGCTCAAAAATTTTCTTTCTTATTTGTTGTGCAGATATATCAGAATTCACAGGCAATAAAGTCGCATATCCATCTTGAACATTACTTTCATCAATTCCAGCATTTGCACAGATAAAACCTTGATTAGTTTCAACTATCAATATCCCGTTTTTCATCCTTACAATTCGTTTTGATTCAGATAAAATTAATTCAGTAATTCTAGGATCCTTTTGGTATTGAGAACCAATACCATCAGCCAATAAAGACGGGGTCACAGTGGATAAATCTATCCAACGCCCTTCTTGTTTAGAGATTATTTTTTGTGCAATTACCAGAATGTCGCCATCGTTTAATTGTTCAGATTTCAGAACCATATCAGAGAGGTCATCAGACGGTTCGATCTCTTTTTCAACATGAATAGGAATGATTTGCAACTAATGCATTTCTAGCAGAGGACTAAAAAATTGTTTATGCAGGAGTTGTAGCTACTAATTCAAGTTTGTAGTGCTTGTTGATAATATCAATGATTTTTGATAGATCTTTTTCTTCCAAAGTTGTAGTGGCCAGATCTTTAACGATGTCCTGTGCGCGATAGGCTATTCCCAGCCCACAAACGTCAAATAATTTTATGTCATTTGCCCCATCTACAACACAAACTATATCTTCTTTTTTCTCACCCCATTCTTCAATCTTTATTTTTGCAGATTTTGATTTGTCAGAATCGACATTAATTGTGACACCATCTAGTTTACCATCTTTGAAAATCAATTCATTTGAAAAAACATAGTCAAGATCCAATTCTTTTTGTAACCTGTGCATCATCAGGGAAAAACCGCCAGATACTGCCATTATTTTCCATCCGGCTGCTTTCAGTGCCATACATGCCTCTTTTGCACCAGTCATGATCGGTAATGCATCAGAAACTTCTTGACAAGTTTTTTCATCGAGACCTTTCAATGCAGCAACTCTAGTTCGCAATCCTTCTTCCCAGTTAATTTTACCTTGAATTCCTTGTTTGGTGATTTCCCAGATTTCAGATTCTTTGTTGAGTTTTTCTGCAAGAATCGGAAGATATTCTTCATCATATAAAACGCCCTCTACATCAAAAATAGCTAACAATGGTAATCTGATTTGAAAAAAAATCGCTAATTATATTAAAGTTTAAACTTTTTTTAGATCTAAAAAACGCTAGTAATAAATCACCGAGTATATGATACTTGGATATGGCAGAAGAGCTAGAACGCAAATACGATGTGAAAATTGAATCAACAGAAGAGAAAGTAAAATTCCCTGCCGAACTCAAAGAAAACTTAAAAGATCTAGGTTTGATGGACGATAAAGGAAAGCTGAAACTAAAAGGAGTCAGTCCAAAAATGCTCAAAAGAATGAAGCAAGAATTTGTAAAATGCCCGGTTCTAAAAGAAGATATCCAATTTGTCCAGTGTTTCATTTGCCCAAATTTCCAAAGCAGGGTTATGGGTGAAGTGTTATGCAAAGGCGACCCACTAAAATAACAAATCAATTTCAAGACAAATATCATCACGAAAGGCTCATTAGTTAAATTAATTCAATGAATTCTAGCTTTGGGTAAAGAAGATGCAGGGATCACAGTTTCTAAGAACGACGATTTTAGCGAATGGTATACGCAAGTAGTTCTAAAGGCTAAACTTGCAGACTATGCGCCCGTAAAAGGATTAATCGTCCTCAGACCAGACGGCTATTCAATTTGGGAATCACTAAGAAATACATTTGACAAGAAATTTGCAAGAAATGGCATCAGAAATGGTTTTCTGCCAATATTAATTCCAGAATCACTATTAGGTAAAGAGCAGAAGCATTTTGCAGGATTCAATCCAGAAGTATTTTGGGTAACTCATTCTGGAACTAATGTGATTGGAGATAGATTGGCATTAAGACCGACATCAGAGACATTGGCATATACTTTGTATTCAAAATGGATTCAAAGCTGGAGGGATTTGCCATTGAAAATTAATTTTTGGAACACCGCGTTAAGGGCAGAAATTAAAGCAACAAAACCATTCCTCAGAACTTCAGAATTTTTGTGGCAAGAAGGGCATACAGTACACAGCACTCAAGAGGAAGCAGAGAAAGAGGTGATGAAGATTTTAGACATTTACAAAAATACAGTTGAAGAAGAGCTGGCAATTCCAGTGACAACAGGTAAAAAAAGCAATAAAGAAAAATTCGTCGGGGCAGTATACACCACTACGATGGAATCAATCATGCCAGATGGAAAAGCATTACAGATGGGCACATCGCATTTCTTAGGTCAGAACTTTTCAAAACCATTTGAAGTTAAATTTGCAGACAAAGACAACGTAGAGCATTTTGCATGGCAAACGTCTTGGGGAGTATCTTGGAGATTGATCGGAGCCATGATCATGGCACACGGAGATGATAAAGGGCTGGTTTTGCCACCAAAGGTAGCTCCAATGCAGGCGGTCATTGTTCCAATTTACAGAAACGATGAAGGGAAAGAAGCAGTTCTTCCAAAAGTAGAGGAGATCAGAAAGGAATTAGAATCAAAAGACATCAGAGTGCACGTGGATGAGAGAGAAGGGCTATCCCCAGGTTACAAATTCAACGATTGGGAACTAAAAGGAGTTCCACTGAGAATTGAGATAGGGCCCAAAGACATTGGAAAAAACAGCATGGTAGTTGCAAAAAGACACAATCTTGAAAAAATCAGTTTAAGTTTTACAGAAATTGGGAAGATACCCAGAATACTAGATGAAATTCAAGTAGAGATGCTAAAGAAAGCCAGAGAAGAAGCCGAAAGCAACACCTTAGAAATTTCCGATTATCCTGAATTTAAATCAAAAATTGAGGAAGGGGGTTTCTTCAATTCACCATGGTGTGGAAAGTTAGAATGTGAAGAGAAAATCAAAGAAGAGACAGGGGCAGAGATCAGAGTCATTCCATTTGGAAGTGAAAATGCAAATCAAAAATGCATCTACTGTAAAGAACAAAGCATATCGGTTCCAGTCTTTGCTAGAGGATATTAGGAAAATACCCACAAATATAATAATAGAAAAATACGATTTTCCAACATTGGCATCCAACCCAGAATTGCAGTCAGAGGTTTCATTGCTAACACAGTTCAAAGAAACACGCAGTAGAACACTAGAACTTGTAAAAACATTAGAAAAAGACGATTTTGTTGTTCAAACAGCATTTTTTATGAGCCCACCAAAATGGCACATTGGGCATGTAAGTTGGATCTATGAAACAATAATGAGAAAGATTGATAAAAACTATGAATTTTACTCTAAAGAATTTTCAGAATATCTAAATTCCTATTATCAGCAATTTGGCGTACCCCATGACAAAGGTTTGAGAGGAGTTGTTTCAAGACCCACGACTGATCAAATTTTCCAATATTTCAATACGATAAATCAAAGAGTAGAAAAATTCATCCAAACCCATACACTTGATAAAGATGGCATCAGACTCATTATGACAGGATTTCATCATGAATGTCAACATCAGGAACTCCTAGTGTATGATTTACAACATTTGCTTGCAGAGCAGTACAGACCTGTAAAGAAAAATGAAATTGTAAAACAACAAAGTGAAGACAGGAAATCAATCCAGATCAAAGGGGGATTATACGTCATGGGGAATACGGGAAGAGGGTTTTGTTATGACATCGAATTGCCCGAACACAAAGTTTACCTGAACGATTACAAGATGGATGAATTTCCAGTAACAAACAAGCAGTATCTAGAATTTATCGAATCTGGAGGGTATGAGACCTACAAGCATTGGCTATCAGACGGATGGGAAAAAGTCAAAGAAAACAGATGGAAATCTCCAATGTATTGGGAAAAGATTGAGGGTAAATGGCATACAAGAGACTTTTTAGGTGTTAGGGAAATTAATCCAAACGAGCCAGTGTGCCATGTAAGTTTCTACGAAGCAGATGCATATTGCAAGTGGGCAGGGAAAAGACTTCCAACAGAGGCAGAATGGGAAAAAGCTGCTTGCTGGAATGAAGACATGCAAGAGAAAACCACATTCCCTTGGGGGAATGAAAATCCAACGGATGAAAAATGCAATTTGCTTGAATCGTATCATTGGAGATGTTCTGAAATTGGGACGTATCCAAGTGGAGCTAGCCATTCAGGATGTCAACAGATGATTGGAGATGTTTGGGAATGGACATCATCAGAGTATACAGGATATCCAGGATTCAAGTCAGGGTTTGACGAATACAATGACAAATGGTTTACAAATCAAAAAGTTTTGAGAGGGGGTTCTTTTGGAACACCGAAGATGTCAATCAGAGGAAGTTATCGGAATTTCTTCAGACTAGACGAAAGATGGTTATTTTCAGGTTTTAGATGTGCTGAAAATATTTAATTTTTTGAGACAAGAGTTAATGAAAAATAAGAATTATCATCCAACCAAGTGTGATTAATTTTGAATCCAGTACTTTCAAGAAGGGTTTTGATTTGATCCAGAGTAAATTTATGAGAGTGTTCAGTATGAATCAACTCATTTTTTTCCAGATTTAATGAAAGGTTGGATTTTGAAATGATGGCAGATTGATTTACCAAAGATTTTAAATACATTTCAATTCTCTGATCCTTTTCATTGTAGGTAGAATAATGTGAAAAATTATCAAGATTAAAATCGGCATCAAGCTCATCATTTATTCTAGATAGAACATTGAGATTGAATTCAGCAGTAATGCCTTGTGCATCGTCATATGCAGATTCTAAAATGTACGAGTTCTTTACCAGATCCAATCCAATTAAAAATAAATCGCCAGGTTTCATTGTAGAGTTTATTTTTTCTAAGAAGGTTTTACCGTCAGCAGGGGAAAAATTCCCAAAGCTAGAACCCAGAAAGAGGATTAGGTTATTTTTTTCGTCATAATCTTTTAGAAATTCCAATCCACCCTCATAGGTGTCAATAATTCCAGTGATTCGAAGGTTGTCATAATCTTGTAATAGTTGTTCTGAACTTTGAGTCAGTATTTCAGAGATGTCAATTGGAAAGTATTCTGTTGTTTGTTGCATTTGGGTGAAAATATCAAGCAATATTCGAGTTTTAACGGATGCCCCACTACCAAGTTCAACCAATCTAAAGGATTCATTGACAAATGAAGGTAATTCAGCCTTCAACCCATTCAAAATGGAAATTTCAGTTCTTGTAGGATAGTATTCAGGAAGAGTGCAAATTTTTTCAAACAAATCAGAGCCTTTTTTATCATAAAAAAATTTAGGCATGATAAATTTAGATTTTCTATTCAAACTTGAAGATATTTCTTCAGCAAATGTTTTCTCGATTTTACTGGCATGAGGTTTGAAATACTGAAGTTTAGAATCTACGATGTATTTTTTATAATCAAGATTCTTTTGGATTGCTTTATTCAAGTATTAAACCGGTCTTTGTTTAACATAAATGCTTTATCCCAAATTTTACGCATGAAAAATATTTCTTGATATACTTCTTTGTTTAACAATAATCGTTGGATGAAATTCTGAGAATGGAACATTTGAAAAAAGATTTTACAAAAAAAGGAATGTTTGGGAAAAAATCAGTGACTGTGAGAGCTGCTGATGACGTAACATTTTCGTTAAAAAGAGGAGAAGTTTTTGTGCTAGCAGGCGAATCAGGTTCTGGAAAATCAACCATTGCAAAATTAATTCTTAAATCAATACAGATGGATTCAGGAAAAATATTTTTTGAAGATCAGGAAATTGACAATAAAAAAGAAAATCTAGCAAAAATCAGGACGAATTGTCAAATGATACATCAAGATCCATACGACTCCATCAACCCCAGAATGAAGATCGGCGACATTGTGTCAGAGCCACTTGAAATTCATAAAATCGGAAACAAGGAGGGTAGAACCAAAAGAGTAATCGAAGTGCTGCACGAAGTAAAATTAGAACCAGCTGAAGACATTGTGAAAAGATACCCCCACATGTTGTCCGGCGGGCAAAGACAGAGAGTAGTACTGGCAAGAGCTTTGGCACTAAAACCCAAAATAATACTGGCAGATGAACCAGTTTCCATGTTAGATGTGTCAATCAGAGCTGAAATGTTGGAATTGATGCAAGAATTACAGAGAAAATACAACATTTCATTCATCTATATCACGCATGATTTAGCTACTGCCAGATATTTTGGTCAAAGGATAGGGATTTTGTACAAGGGGAAAATTGTTGAGATCGGGCCAATTAATCAAGTACTGGTAAAACCAAGACATCCTTACACCCAAGCACTAATGGATGCCGTTTCAGAGCCTGATCCTGACAATTTACACAGGGAGAGAGAAATACGAATCAATGACCCGCTAGATATTGATGTGTATCAGGGATGCAGATTTAGGGCAAGGTGCCCATACGCCATTGAAAAATGTGTAGAAGAACCGACATTAGAAGAAAGTAATGCGGGGCATTACTCAGCCTGTTTTGTAAAACTAGGAAGTTTTCATTGAAGGAATTCGCTTATCCTTGTAAGTGACAACATGCGATACCCCGTTCTTCGGAAATACGCCGTAGATCAATTTTGCTTTCTGAATTACAGAGTCTTTTAAAGAGACCATAATGAACTGGCTCTCCTTGGATCTTTCTTCCAAGATTTTTGCCAATCTTTCCGAATTTGGTGCATCAAGGTGAGCGTCAACTTCATCAAAGAGATAGAACGGCGAGGGTTTTAGCTTTTGTAATGCCAGAACAAATACAATTGCAGCTAGTGTTTTCTCACCACCGCTGATTGATGTGGATTCTCTTTTTGGTTTATTTGGAAATTGAATCAGATATGAAATCCCAGAATTAAATATGTCATCTTCATTTTGTAGTTCCAACCATGCATTACCATCAGTCATTTTATTGAAAATTAAACGAATTTCTTTATCAACTTTATCAAATGCATCTAAGAATGTTTGCCTTTTATCTTTTTCAATATCTTCAATGAATTTAACAATGGAATTTCTTTCAGCTTCAAGAGTATTCTTTCTTGTAGACCTGGAACGGTATCCATAAGATACCTCAAGATATGTTTCAGGAGCTTTGGCATTTAATGCATTTAGCGAAGATAATTCAGTAGTTAATCCATGTACAATTGATTCAACATCAAATGTTTCCATATCTTTATCAAATCCAAACGCAGATAGAATTTGTTGTAGTTTAGCCTCATTTTCAACTAAATCATGAAGATCACGAGTAAGTGAATCTGTTTGGCGTTCTATCGTATTGATTTGTTTTGTCAATTCTCTATCTTGTTCAGTTAATACTTTGAGTTTATCATCAAATTCTTTTAGATGACTAATAGATGAACCAGATGTAGAAATTAATTCTTGTTCTTTTTCACGCAAGGATACAAGAACTTGCTTCTTTAATTCTTTTTGGATTTCCAAGTCATGTATTTTTGTTTCAAGTTCTTCGTATTCTAGATTTAATGAATTTGTTTCATCCTCAAGACGATTAGATTGAGATTGTTCTCTATTATATTGAGTTTGTAATGTTGTTTGTTGTGAAGATTTATCACGGTATTCATTCATTATTGTTGTGTATAATTTTTCAATGTCAGATTTTTTAATATTAATTCTAGATAATTCAGAGGCAATTCTATCTTGTTCTCCACTAGCATAATTTTCCTCAACAATGTTTATTCTTTCTTGTAGCGAACCCATATGAGATTCGCAAGTGTTTACTTCAGATTCTATGATATCATTTCTTGAAGTGAGATCGGAAATTCTATTTGAAAGTTGTTCCTTCATACTGTGTGCAGAAGTGAGTCTAGATTTTAAATTTGAATAGTTTTCAGTTGCAGATGTTAACGAATTTTCAGACATGGAAAGACGCTCATCATAAGACAGGATGGAATCTTCTAATTTTTTTAATGAATATTTTTTCTTTAACATGTATTTCTTAATTATACTGATTGACTGGAATAATCCATCAATGTCACTACTCATTGAAATAAGTTTTGTGAGTTTAGATATTTTTGAATTAATATCAATGATTACGGTGCCATCTTTTTCTTCAAAGAATTCACCATCAAGTGTTACGGATTTGTAACCCTTTTGAGAAATATTGTAAGCAGATTCCCTAGTTTCAGTAAGCACGATATTACCAAATAGGAAAGTTTTGAGGGAAGCATAGGCAGGATCACAATCAACATAGTTAGCAAGTATTCCCACCACACCAGGTTCTTTTGGTAGAGATAGTTTGAATTGTGGAATTGCATCCAGTGGAATTATTTTGAGTTTTGGAAGGTTTTTACTTCGTGCAACTTCAGCTATACCAAGTAAAGTTGCAAAGTCTTTTACAACAATTGCTTTAATCCAATCAGAGCTTACTGCTAAAACTGAACGCTCATATTTTTTATCCCAGGAAATCATTTCATAGACTAATCCATCAATGCCAAGTTTATCTGCATCCTCTTTTAATTTAGCAACAGTGTAATCTTCATGCATGAATCCTTGTACAGTTTTAATTTTTGATTCATATTGATTTGCAGCTTTATTAGATTTCTCTAAAATAAATTCTAGCTCATCCATATCATTATGTATTTTTGATTTTCTGTCATGGAGTTTTTGAATTCTTGATTTCAATTCAGTAATTGATGCATTATGATTATTTAGTATAGATTCTAGTTTGGATTGATAACCAGTTAGTGAAACGATGTCATCTTCTAGTTCAGAGAGCTTTGCGGTATTTGTGTTAATTTTAATTTTTGATTCATCTTTCTCATGTAAAACTTTGGATAGTTTTAGTTGTACATCATTGAGTTGACTTGTGAGGGATTTAATTTTATTATCAATTTCAGATTTTTTAGCTGCTGCCTCTGATTGTTCTGTAAGTATTTTATTTCTTTGAGAGTCAATAACTTGTAAATCTTCATTGATTTTATTTTTCTTAAAATCTGTTTCATCAATAGATATCTTTATTTTTTGAAGTTGTATATCAATATCAGTTCTAGCTTGATTAATTTCATCAATTTCGATTTGTATTTCAGGCAATCTTAAATTAATTTGCTCTAATCTTTTCTTTGATGCAGAAATTGCACTATTGTCTATTTCATATTGTTCCATTGCAGAACTAATTTCAACATCAAGAGTGGCTTTTGCTTGACTGTAATTATTTGCCTCAGCCATCAACTTTGTCTTTTCAATTTCCAAAGCACCAATTTCTTCTCTCAAAGTATTTCTTTGAGTGCTAAACGTAGTGATTTCAGCATTTAATGCATTCAAGTTAGATTCTTTTGTCGATTTTTGGCTTGAAATTACCTTCATTTTATTTGCTGCAGCAATAGCTTTGTAACGATTTAACTCACGTTCCAAAATATCATGACGTAATTTTTGATTTCTTTCTTCCTCTAATTCATCTATTCTTTTTTTAATTTCGCCCATTTTGGCAAGAGCGATTTCTAAACGCCTATCTGCCTCATCTAATTGTTTTATAGATTCTACTTTTTTATCATCAAAATATGATAGCCCGATTAAATCTTCAATTGTTTTTCTTTTTTCTTCTGAAGTAAATTCAGATATTCTAGTCACAGTTCCTTGTTGGACAGCATTGAGTTGGCCCAAACCGGCATTTGCCATATCAAGTAAATCAAGAATATGACTTCGATTTGTTTTCTTTTTATTTAGATAGTATGTGTTTTCACCGTTAGCATCCATTTCTCGTGTAATTTCAACTGCATCAGAATCTACTGGAATTTTTCTATCAGAATTATCAAAGTGAACACTGGATCTTGCCATTTTAGGTCCATGTCTTGCACCTTCAATATCATGAATTAGAGAACGCAATTTATCAACTCGCATAACTTTTGGTTTATTTTCACCCATTGCAAAAATGATGGCATCCAAAATGTTACTTTTGCCAGAACCATTTGGACCTGAAATTGAAACTAATCCTGGTTCGAACTGCACAGTAGTATTCTTAAATCCAAATGATTTGAAACCGAAGATCTCAACTTTTTTAACATGAACCAATGATAACAACTTCTCATTACGTAGGATAATCGATGGTTAACAAGTTTAATTGACAGAATTGATTAATTTTTCTTGTTGTGTTATGATATTTTTCGTAGTGGTAGAAAAGAAAACAATAATTTTTTTAATTAGTGATCGCACAATTACGCCTACTATAATTACTAAGAAATAATTCTAAAAGCATGGTTAAGCTTGGGTTAATTCAGACCACATCACAAAGTACTAATCAAAAAGGAATTTCTCAAGTAGTAAAAATTCTTAAAAAATTAGGTAAGAGTAACACAGACATTGTGTGCCTGCCAGAACAGTGGCTAAAAAATAATGAGATCAGTGATTTTAATTTAGAGTTTTCAGAATTTAAAAAAATAGCAAAGGAATTCACCATGACCATCATCCCAGGAGCATTTTATGAAATTATAAAAAAGAAAACATCAATTGTATCACCTGTGATTGGACCGAATGGAGAGTTTATAGGTAGACAAGAGAAAATTCACCCTTTTGACTATGAAAAAGACAACGTAAACCCAGGAAGCGAGGCCAAAATCTTCAATACCGCCTGTAAGTTCGGCGTGATAATTTGCTATGATATGGTATTTCCAATGGTAGCAAACACATTGGCAAAAAAAGGTGCCCAAGTTTTGTTTTCACCTAGCAGAATCGTAAGAAGAGGAATTGAGCCTTGGCAAATGTATGTTCAAATTAGAGCATTAGAGAATAGAATCCCAATTTTAGCAGCAAATGTTGAGAATAGAAGGTTTGGAGGAAACAGTCTCATCATAGATTTGAATGAAAATAACAAAGTAGTCACAACTAAAGTTATGAAATTAAATGGAGAATGTGGAGTCAGCAAAGAATTTGATCTGAACAAATATGAAAAGAGTAGAAAGATGAGATTTTCAGATTCTAATAATTTTCAGTGACTAGTCTCCTGCAACAAATTTTTCACATGCATCTTTTGCCAAAACATCAGAGGTTTGCTCAATAGGATGTTTCATCAAGTATGCACTGGCAGGTTTGATGGGGCCACCAACTCCTCTATCAAGAGCAATTCTTGCTAATCGAATGGCGTCAATTACAATACCAGCAGAATTGGCTTTATCATCAACTTCTAAACGAACTTCCATATTATATGGAATATTTGCCCATTGTCTGCCTTCAATTCTCATAAACATGAGTTTAGTATTACCAAGAAATGGGATGAAATCTGAAGGGCCAACATAAATTTGATCATCGTCTAATCTTTCCTTAAGTTGACTTTGAACACTCTCAGTCTTAGAAATTCTCTTAGATGCCAATCTGTCTTGTTCCTTCATGTTTAAGAAATCTGTATTACCTCCAACATTAATTTGGTATGTTTTTTCAATTTTTGTTCCTCTATCACTACAAAGTTTAGCCAAAGTTCTATGTACAATAGTTGCACCGACTTGACCTTTGATATCATCACCAATGCAAGGAACATTTGCATCCTCAAACTTTTTTGCCCATTTCTCATCCGATGCAATAAAAGATGGAATGCAATTTACAAACGCAGTCTTTGTATCTAAACAAATTTGAGCCCAAAATTCAGTTACTTTATCAGATCCAACTGGCAAATAAGATACAATAATTTCAACACCTTTTTCTTTGATAACTTTTTTCACCTCTTCAGCAATTTGTTCAGTTGTTTTTGTGCTAACAATAGGCTTAATTCGATTTTCAACCCAAACTCCAACGCCATCCAAAATAGGACTTTCGTAGACCATTGCCTCATTTTTGGATAAATCATCTTTAGCAATCCAATTAACCATGTTGGGATATTCATAAATTGCCTCATGCAATAGTTTACCAACTTTATTTTCACCGACATCAAAACCACAAACAAAATCAATGTCATGAATTCCATATCCTGCTAGTTTATCGTGAATAATACCAGTTACTTCTTGAGAAGGGTTTTTTCTATAATATTCAATTCCTTGAATTAAACCTGAAAAACAATTACCAATGCCCACCAAACCAACTTTAATTCTATCAGCCATTTGGAATTCATTATTG
>JAJDDX010000235.1 GCA_029260055.1 Phycisphaerae bacterium | reverse complement strand
CATCTGCGCCGTTCGTGTACGCTCGTCCACACGCTCGAAGCGCGTGACCCGGCCGGACCAGGTGAACTGCTGCCCGTGCAGCGTCCACCGCACTTTGACCTCGGGGCTCAGCGCGCCGCCGTGCTCCTTGAGCGCCGCGGGGCGCACAGCCTCGTCAAGCCAGCGCAGCTCCCGAGGATCGATCCCCACGGAAAGTTCGAACGCACTCACGTCCGTGAGCGTCGCGATCGACAGGTGGGCCGTGACGACCTGAGACTTGCGCGCCGTCACCGATTCGATGCGGGCATCGAAGGGGCATACGATCCTCGTGTTCTCGAGTTCGTAGCTGGCGCGCTTCAGTCGCGACTTGGCTCCATCGAGCTGAGCCTGGATGTCCGTCTTTTCGAGCGGCAGCATGGTGCGTCGGCTCGTCAGTAACGCCAGCGCGTCCTTCTGCGTCAAATACTTCGCGTGGGTCAGATCGAGGTCGCGCTGCGTGATCGCGTTCTCGACTTCAAAGAGCTTCTTGGAAGTCTCGAAGTCGTTCTTGTAGATCGCGAGCATCTGCTTCCCGTTATCGATCCGTTCGTCGAGATCGCGCATCTCCTGATCGTGACGCTCGAGGGCGGTCTCCAACTGCCGGATTTCCGCCTTTGCCTGCCCGACACTCGACTCGTACATGGTCGAGTCAATTTCGAACAGCAGCTCGCCTTCCGGAATGACGGCGCCCTGTGCCAGTTCGGGATGAGAGTGAATCAGCTTTCCGCTGACCAGTGGAACGACTTTGACCTGATTGCGGGGTCGAACGGTGCCATAACCGACGATCGGAAACTGCTCTGAAGCCGCTTCGATCGTAGCCACGTCGACCTCGAGCGTGCGTGCGAACGACTCGTGCCGCGGCGGCTCGGGTTTCGTTTCGACCAGCGCGGCGCAGACCACAACGCCCGCCGTCACGATGACCGCGGCGACGCCTGTCTGCGAAATCCGACGAACCCGTTCAGTCAACATACTTCAACGCACCCTATCAGTGTCGCGGGCGGCGCAGACCCAGCGCAGGTACCACGTCCACTCATTTCGAAGCCTTGCCCGCGCGGGGGCATGCGGCCCGACTTCCGTCGATGGGCCGCCTGCGCATGACCGCCGCCGCCGACGACCCGGAAGGCCTAACCAGCCCAGCATTTTCCAGACCGGTGATCGCGTTGTCAATCCGGGACCGCCCGGAACACCACGCCGCGCACACTCCACCAAGGACGGCTCCTTCGCCGCCCGGAACGCAGGTCTCCCGTCTATTACATATCGGACGATCGTGCCCGTTTTCACGAAGCCAGGCATTACTTTTCCACTGCAATACCAGTCGCAACGGGTCGTAGTCTGTGAGATTCTCGTAACTCACCGGCCGCCACGCGATCACGACCGCCATGTAACGCCACGGGGCCAAGACATGCCAGCCACGGCTCAACGGTTAGATCGGCAAAACGCACGTCCTGGCAGGAAGATCATGCCTTTGCTAACATCCCGCAATATGGGGCAGAACGGGGCTATCCACGTACTAGTCTTTACCGACACGTTCCTCGAAACGAGCGGGGTCGGTACCTACTACCGCACGCTGATCGACATGTGTCGAGAGCGGAAGGACGTGCGCATCACGGTTATCTGCCCGGACCCAGCCGCCGCCGACGATTTCGCCCCGACAGACGAGGTGATCACCGTCAAACCGTGGCTGCGGTGCCGGTTCCCGTTCTACCGCGACGTGACGGTCGGGTACTACCCCGAGTCCAACCTGCGAAGGCTCATGCGCGCGATTCCGGGCGCCAAAATCGCCCATATCGCATCGCCGGGGCCGCTCGGGATGGCCGGTGCCCGTGCCGCACGCAAGGAGGGCATCCCGATCGTCGGGTGCTACCACACCGATATGCGAATGCGCGGCCGTGTCTACGGTCGGGCCGCGCTGGGCCCACCGGGCCAGTGGCTTGGCGAGAAGTTCGCGCGGTACTGCGACGTTCTGGCGTACCGCCACTGTGCCGGCCTCTACGCCCCAAGCCCGGCTGCTAGCAGCATGGCAAAGGGGCTCGTCACCGGCGAGACGCAGACCATCGCCAACCCCGTGGACATCCGTCGATTTCACCCCGGCGACACGCGCGAAGGATGGTTCCGGGAACGGTATCGTAAGGACGGGCGCGTTCTTGTGTCGGTCGTGGGACGGGTCACGAAGGAAAAGAGCGTCGAGCGAATTTGCGAGTTGATCGCTCATGATGAGCGCATCAGCCTGGTGTTCGTCGGTGATGGACCCGACAGCCCGGCCTTCAAGCGCCGTTGGGGCGTCGAGGTCACTGGCTTTCTCCAGGGACGCGAACTCCTCGACGCGTATCAGCAGTCCGATGTGTACGTACAGATTTCGACCTCGGAGACGTTTGGTCTTTGCCTTGCCGAGGCACTCGCCTGTGGGCTACCGGGCGTCGTCCTGCGGGCTCCGGGGCTGGCTGAGAATCTGCCCCCCGATAGCGGCGTCGACGTGCTGGAGCCGGACGAACTCGATACGCTCGGCGATCGCGTCGTGGCGCTCGGCACCGATCCAGCTAGACACCGCGAATATGCCCGGCTAGCGCGCGAGTTCGCCGGTGCCTGCGCATCGGACGGGATGATCGACAAGTGGACCGAATTCCATCGCGCGTTCGCACGCTGAGTAAGTGAAAGTGGGCCGCCTTTTACCTTGGTCACAAGCGATGCCATTGGAGCGTCACTATGCCGCCCGGTGACACGTATCCGATCGTTCTCGCTTGCGGAATGGCCCGTTTTGACCGGATTGCTCGGCGCCGCGTCTCCTCCGATTCGACTGACGATTCGCTGCATTACTTCAAACGCGTGCGCTCCCAACTCGAAGCGGAGGGCTATTCAGCCCACCACACGACCGTGAACTTCGCCGGCCGGGTCACGCTCCGCGCCGAGGAACTGGGTGAACAGATCGAGGCCATCGTCGCGCGAACGCACGCACCCAAGGTGCACATTATCGGGCACAGCATGGGCGGACTCGACGCACGCTGGATGATCGGGCGACTCGGCGGCGACTCGATGGTCGCGAGCCTGACAACCATCGCCACCCCCCACCACGGCTCGCCGCTGGCCGAGTGGGTGGCTGGGGAAGGCCGCTTCGGCGACGTGCTGATTCGTGGGCTCAAGGCGGCCGGCGTCGACCACACCGGCGCGTACGACCTGACACCGGAAGCGATGGCTCAATTCAACGACGACCTCGCGCACGACGAGGCGCGGAACCACGTCACGTACCGTGCCTGGGCGGGCCGCACGAATCTCATTCTCGTGTCGCTCCCGATTCGTGCGGGATACGCCATCTTGAAATACAAGCTAGGTTGCCCGGTCAACGACGGCCTCGTACCGCTCGCCTCGGCGCGGTGGGATGACGCCCGGCACGCGGGCACCGTGCCGTGGGACCACCTTCAGCAACTGGGGTGGTGGACGCCGTCCCGCATCGCGGCGTTTGATCTGATTCCAAGACGTTTCGAGCGCCGCGTGCTCGACTTCTATTCGCGGATCGCGCGCAGACTTGAACAGTTCCAGCAAGCTCACCGCCAATAACGGCGCGACTGCCGACACCTCACGCCCCTGAATATCGGTCGGAATTCCGGCGAGGAATCGTCCGGACAGCTAGGTCCGACAACAATGAAAGCACGGCAAGGCCCGCGTGCGGAAGGCCGATGCATGGGGTGAGTTTTTGTCAGTAGGGAACACTTGCACGTCCTTTCTTGGGGGCTTCGGAAACCATGCTCAATTTCGTCAATCACTCGCGCCTTGTCGTCGCGTGCTGTTTCGTTTTCGCGGTGGTCGCTTCGGGGTGCGGGTCGGCCAACAACGGGCTGCCGTCGACCATCACGGTCGAGCTCCCGGACGGTACCGCGGAAGTCGTCACGCTGGGTAGCGGCGTCGTGTCGTTCGCGGACAGCGAGTGGCAATTCTTCCAGACGAGCCCGGCCGCCCAGGGCCTGCCGTTCGCTACCATCATATTCGGTCCCGACGGCGAGCTGGAAGCTTTCGAGAACAGCACGATCGCCAATAGCATCTTCGGCTCCAATGTGTACTTCGACGGCGCCTTGCACCCGACCGCGCAAACCGGACTGTCCTATGCCGCTGCTACGTTCGGCGCGCAGACCGCCGACGCCAAGGGCTTCGCGTTCGAGGGTCGCATCACCGCGTTTGCCGCCGGGTTGGAGGCTGCCAGTGCCACCGCAACGGCAGTCGGCGAGTTCGAGGGCGACGACATCAACACGGTGCGCGGCACGTTCACCTTCTCGTCTCGCGTGACGCTGCTGAACATCCCCGAGGGCAACATGGACATGAGCTTCGACTTCATGGGTACGAGGGTCGTCGACTAGCCGCCGACGAAGCCCATAGAGCTTAATCCACACAGGGCGTCGGTGGAGGCGGAATCGCATCCCCGGCGCCTTTCTTTGCGCGCGGTCTGGGGTCGTCACCCGGTGCTTGGAAGCGACCGGACAGCCGCCACCACCATGCCGATCGCGGCATCAACCTCCGCTTCGGTGGTAAACCGCCCCACACTGAAGCGCACAGCGCCGAAGGCCACCCGCTCCGGCACGTCCATCGCCGCAAGGGTAGCCGACCGCTTGCGCGATTCCGTATGACAGGCCGCCCCCGTGGTCGCACAGATCTCGGGGCAGGCGGCCAGAATCTCAGCGCCGATGCGACCCGGAAACGCCACAGCCGCTGTCGACGGCAACCGATCGTCCGGATCGCCCAGCAGCACGACTTGATCGCCTACGGCGGCTGTAAGCCCGTCACAGAAGCGGTCTCGAAGCGCGGTGACTGCCGCATGATCGGCCTTTGCCGCTAGTTCCGCCGCGACGCCGAGCCCCACGATCATGGCGACGGCCTCGGTACCGGCGCGCCGCCCGTCTTCATGACCCGCGCCGTGCAGCAGCGGCTCGATCTCGATCGCCTCGCGGATGTACAACGCCCCGACTCCGATCGGCGCGTGGAGTTTGTGTCCGGCGATCGACAGGAAGTCCACGCCCAACGCGTCGACGCGCGTCGGAACCTTGCCGCAACTCTGGGCCGCGTCGGTGTGCATACCAATTCCACCCTGGGCGGCGATGGCTGCAATCTCGCGTATGGGCTGGATGGTCCCGACCTCATTCTGGGCATGCATGATCGAAACAAGGATCGTGTTCGGCCTCACCTCTCCAGCGACATCCTTAGGGTTTACCCGACCATTCGAGTCCACCCCGACGTACGACACTTCAAAACCGTGGCGCTCGAGGTACTTGCAGGGGTTGATCACCGCCGGATGCTCAACCGCCGACGTGATGATGTGGTTGCCACGGTGCCGAAGCGTCTCGGCGACGCCTTTGATGACCAGGTTGTTCGCCTCGGTTCCGCTGGCCGTGAACACGATTTCGCCCGTCTTCGCGCCGAGCAGATTCGCTACTTGTCCACGTGCGGTCTCGACCACGGCCTTGACGGCTCGCCCCATCGCGTGTGAACTGGAGGGGTTGCCGTAGTGCTCTGACAAGTACGGCAACATCGCCTCGTAAACGGCTGGGTCTATCGGCGTTGACGCGTTATAATCGAGATAGATCATCGGCCTGAAGTCCTCATTTCTGAATCGGTACGGTGGCATACAGTGCGCACTTCATCATACCGACTGGCGCGACGCGGCACGAGCGACCGATATCGGTCAAAGCTCGGTCCGATGATATCGGCTCCGACCAGGTGGGAAAAGGCGTCCCCGGCGAGCCGACCTCGCGCCGCTGTTCAACGACCTTATTTCCTCGTGCGTTTGTTCAACATAGGACCCGGCTCGGTCGATTCACCGGGCAGGGGCCGGTTCGCGGTCGGGCCACGTTCCAAGCCGGTCGAGCCCACGGTGCAGAGGCTTTAGCGCAGGAGTTCACCAATGCCGACAGTCGACACATCGCAACTGACCGAAGTCATCGAGTCGTTCAAGGAATCCACGCAGATCGCCCTGAGCAACGAGAGCGCGGTGGACTTCGACCATCTCGAGCGTGAGCTCGGCGAAATCGACGGCTACGTCCGCGAGCTGCAGCAAGCCATGTGGGCGGACGAAGCGGAAGAGGCGCTCGCGCGCCTGGAGCGAAACGAACCGCTAACCGCAACGGACAAGGACGTCATCCGCACGTTCCTCGTCTCCGATGCCGAGCATTACCTAGCCAACGAGAATAGCTACACGGATTGGGTGCGCGAGCTCGAGCGCCTCATGGGCGACCTGGCGAGAAGGTGCGCCACCGTCGACCGCCATTCGATCGGGGATGTGCGCGGCGTCATCAAGGACGCCGTCCGACTCATCCCGGACATCAGAAACTACCTCGACGAACACTCGCGCGTGGAACGGTTCGATCTCGCGGTCGACTCCATCGACGACAAGACGCGCGAGATGCTCGTCCGCATCATCCGTGAACAGCTCTACAGCCCCGCCCGGTAGATCGGCCTTTGCATCCTGCGCAGCGTTCCTCTTGGCAAGTACGCTGCGCGCCTTCTCTACCGCCACATAACCAAAGAAGAGTAATGTCGCGACGAGCACGGCGTTCGCCACCGGCCCGCTTCGGTAGCGTTTTCCCACCCAGGCCACGCGATTGTTCATGATCAGTAGCGTAAGCGCCAGTAGCGGCATGAAGAGCGAACCGAGTATCGCATAAGAAAGCTGAGCCTGCTTGACGGAGAGCGCCAACAGCGGCAGTGGAACCAGCGCGATCGCCAGCAGGTATCCCCTGTAGGACCGCGTCTTGGTCAGGTCCACGGTGCCGAGGGCGCTGCCCCGCCGCCCACGCTGCAGTTGGACGAAATCAGCGAACAAGTACGGCACGGACTGCCACACGCCCAGCATGCTCGAAAAGACCGCACCCCAAAAGCCGAGCAGGAACACCCAGCGCCCGGCCGGTCCCACGACACCGGCAAGCTGATCCGCCATGTCGAGGGCGACCATGGCAAGCCCGCCCGGGCGCTTCGAAAGGTCGAGGTGGGAGCCGATGATGACCATCGCCACGCCGAACAGCGCGGTCATCGTGTAGCCGACCGCCAGGTCGATGCGGCACGCGCGCACGCCGGAGGCCCCTTCGCGCCCTTCTTCTCGAATCCAGTACCCGTAGGAGAGAAGCGTCACCGTCCCGCCCACACCGCCGAGGATACCCAGCACCCAGCCCAACCCTCCGGGCGGGATCGTCGGAATCACGACGCAGCGTCCCACGACGCCCCAGTCCGGGCCGATCAGGATCGCCGTGACAATGACCGCCACGAACATGACGGCGATACAGACGGACATGAGCTTCTCGAAGACCTTGAAGCCGCCCTTCCAGACCAGCACCAGCGCCGCCAGGGAGTGGATGACGCCCCATACTACTTTCGAGACGACCGGGTTCCCGCCGAGACACCAGAGCCCGGTACCGGCGACGCCACAAGCATTCATCAGTGCGCCGGAGGTGAAAACCGTCCAGATCAGCAGATAGATGAGAAAGACCCAGCGAATCCAGCCGCCAAGCCGCGTCACCCAGCCTTCGAGGAGCGTCGTGCCTGTCGCCATCTGCCATCTGGCGACCCCCTCGTTGAGAAACCACTTGAGCAACGCACCGACGCCGGCCGCCCACAGAATCGCCAGCCCGATCGCAGAGCCGCCGAGCCCGGCCGTCAACAGGTCGCCGGCGCCCACGCCCGTCGCCGCTACGAGCACCCCCGGCGCAATGGCTGCGAACAATGAACTGGATTTCGGCATCCTCGCCATGAGTCTCCCGCGTAGCTGCTGCCAAGCCCTCTGGCCCGTGGGCCACGATGGTGCGATGATACCCCCCCGCAGCCGGCGAGTCAGGCGACTCGGCGGCACAGCGCTTGCAGGGCTTTTCGACGGCGGCACGCGAACCCAGCTAACCTCGCGGCCGGTTGTCAATGTGCGGCTTTTCTGCTGAAACAGAGGATCAACCATGAACGTACTCATTGCGGACAAGTTCGAGGCCGACGGCATCGCGGCCATGAAGGAAATGGGCTGCGAAGTGACCTCCGAGCCGAGCCTGAAGGATGACGCGCTGATCGAAGCGATGAAGGCGACGGGCTGTGAGATTCTGATCGTCCGCAGCACGAAGGTTCCGGCCGTCGCTCTGGAGGCGTCCCCCAAACTCAAGTTGGTGATCCGAGCCGGCTCGGGCTACGACACCATCGACTTCAAGGCGGCTGCGGAGCGGGGTATTCGCGTCTGCAATTGCCCGGGAATGAACGCCGTCGCCGTCGCGGAACTCGCCTTCGGCCTGATGATCGCGCTGGACAGGCGCATCGTCGACGAAACCGTCGACCTGCGCAACGGCGTGTGGAACAAGAAGGAATACAGCAAGGCGCGCGGCCTCAAAGGACGCACCCTCGGCGTGGTCGGGCTAGGCCAGATCGGGTACGAAATCGCGAAACGTGCCAAGGCGTTCGATATGAAACTGATCTACAGCGATGTGGTGGATCACTCGCAACGCGAGTCGGAACTTGGCATAGCGAAACGAACCGTCGACGAGTTGCTGCGTGAAGCCGACTTCATCACGCTCCACGTTCCCGGCGGCGAAAGCACGAAGCACATGATCTCCACACCGCAGTTCGCGATGATGAAGAATACGTCGTTCTTGCTCAACTGCAGCCGGGGCGGCGTCATCGACGAAGCGGCGCTGGCCAAGGCGGTCACTGACGGCGAGATCGCGGGCGCGGCATTGGATGTCTACGAGATCGAGCCGGCTGCTACCGATAAGGAATTCAAGGACCCGGTCGTCAATGCCCCTCACATCTACGGCACGCACCACGTCGGCGCTTCTACCGAGCAGGCGCAGCTCGCCGTGGCGGACGAGGCGGTCCGGATCGTCAAGCAGTACCGCGATTGCGGCGAGTTCCTCCATTGCGTGAATACGTAGGCGAGACCCGTAGCGCCCTGGACACAAGAACGCCCGCGGAATCGCTCCCGCGGGCGTTTCTCGTTCCTAGTCGGTTGTGGCGCGTCGGCCGGCTGCGTCAGGCGCCGGTGCCGGCCGGCTCGAGGACCGGCTTCTTGGGCCGCGGCCTGGCGGCCGGTATGGGCGGAACGCTGGTAACCTCTTCCCCCAGCGGACCTGCGATCGATTGGCGAAGGGCCTCGAGGCTGCTCGCCACCTCGGCCAGCGCCTCTTCCGCCCCCTTCCCGCCGCCAATCGAGGCTTCGCGGACCGTGTCGAGGATCTCCGTTAACACCGCCATCTCGGTCTGTTGGCGAGTCTTGATCGAATCAGCCGCACGCCAGAACGCACGATGCAGTTCCTTGAGTTCGTCTCGTTTTCGGAGCGGCCTGCGATGCGGGAACTTCCCTTCAGCCAGCTTGCGCAGGTTCTGCTCGAGAAGGAACGCGGGGCCGGAGATCCGGTGCGTCACGAGGATGCCCCACGCCAGCATGGCGGACACCACGACGACCGAGAAGCCCACCGCGTAGAACCCGATGGTGCCCGAGTTCGAGACGATATCCGTCGTTCCCGGGAACATGACGCGCGCACGGGCCTGCTCGTGGAGAATCCCGAACAGCGACAGCCCCATGAGTGAGGCAACGATGAAGACAGCGGTCGCGATGATCAGCGTGTACTTCCATTGGAAGGCCGCGTTGACTACGAAGTTGCGCCGCCTATTCGTGGAACGCCCGGCCGGCTTGGGACTGGTTGTCGATGATGCCATCGCGACTGGTCCTTTTGTGAAGTCCTGACAGGTATCGCGCATCGCCCGACGAAGCGCGGTCCCGAGAAGTATAACTTACAGGCCGGACCGGGGACGTCCGCGAAATCATGCCGTTGTGGTGGCACTCATAGGATGAACCAGACGCCGCACGTCCGATAGAAGAGCGGCGCACTCAGCCGTCCCGGCCGCAAAGTTTCCCGGACTCGGGAAGACCGAAGGAACAGAAGTTGACTCCGCGCCGGAGTGAATCGTACTTTCCAATTCTGAGAACCCGGAGGGCAAACCACTTGCGAGAGTGGGGCGCAAGGCGTTGACTCCGCCGGCGGAGGCGGATTGTAGCGCGGCTCGAGGCGAATCGGCTCACGGGCGCTTCGAACGAGGGAAGAAGCGACAAACGTCAAAAGGAGGCGTCCCATGCGGTACCTGTTCACTCGCAGGCAAGCCATTTATCGGCGGCGCGGCGCCACCGTTGTTCTTGTCTTGGTCATGCTACCGGTCCTGTTGGGCATGGCGGCCTTGACAGTTGACATCGGGCGCCTCGTCAACACGCGTACGGAACTTCAGAACACAGCCGACGCAGCAGCTCTCGCCGCCGCGCAGGACCTGGGCGGCATTGATCCCTATGCCTCGATCCGCTTAGCGGAGGCTAGCGCGAAGGAGTTTATCGCGCTGAATCCAGTATGGAACGCCCAGCCGGTGGCGGGCTACGAAATCACGTTCGGTCAGTCGCGTCTAACGGACGATGGCACCGGAATCGTCTTTACACCGAACATTATTCCGGCCAACTCCGCTCAGGTGACGGCTCATTATGACATTGATTGCACGTTCGCGGCGTTCTTCGGCCATAAGTCGAAGCGCGTGAGCGCCACGGCTATCGCCGGGATCGGAGCGCGCGACTTCATGATCGTCATTGATGCTTCCGGATCGATGACCAAACAAAGTATCGAGGCCGATGTGTGTGCCGACCTTGACGCCTTGGGCGTGGCATATCCTCCTCCCTCCAAGAAAAACAGCTCGAAACCCGGTAAAGGACCATGTGTCACAGCCGCAAAGGAACTGACGTACGATGGGAGCATGGGCGGCCCGGAGTTTTGGGGTGTCTTTACGGTCGGCGATCCATTCATGCCGCCGAGCGTCCGAATCCTTCCGATGAAGTCGTCCAAGGACGCGGCTGCGTTCGGCGTCGACGCCGTAAGGAATGCCGGATATGACGATCTCATCGGCGCGGCGTCGTTTGAGGCAGGCGCCCCATGGACCCAGCAACTCACCAGCGACTACGACAGGGTCCGTGCCAAAATCCGAGGTCTGGTCAAATACGGTGGCAGCGATATCGATGTGGGGATCCTCGCGGCCAGGGTCGAGTTGTTATCGGTGCGCGCTCGTGAAGGCGCGGACAAAGTCATGGTCGTCTTTGCCGACGGACAGTCTGACACCGCGGCGGCACTTGCGGCGGCACAGCTTGCGGCCGACGACGGTATTACGATTCACACGGTGGGGCTCGGTACGAACGTCGACCAAGCCCTCCTCGGCGGCATCGCCACGATCGGAGGCGGGGTGTTCATCTCTATTCCGAACAACACGAACGAAGCCGTCTATGGACCGGAGCTCAAAGCGGCGTTCCAGACGATCGCAACCAGCGAGGTGAAGTACGGGTTGATACAGTAGCGAGCCTGCAAATGAGCGGATTCCGCGGCACGGCCACAGCAACCACCTGATGTTGTTGTCGTCTTGGGATGCTCCGTCGTGGGCCGGCTGATTCGACTTGAAAGGAACCGGGCTCGTCACAACAACCGCTCGACGAACATGCGCGGCGGTCGGCGAGGCGTCGAACTGGTCCAATAGGCGACGCCACGCGCTATTCGACGGTCACGCTCTTGGCGAGGTTACGCTGCATATCCACGTTACACCCACTCCGCCCCCTGGGTTCCCGGACCTGGGGAAAACCAAGAAAAAGCTTGGCCCGGCGTCCGACTGAATCGTACGTTTCATCCTGACAACCCAGAGGGCAAACCACTCGCGAGAGTGGGACGCAAAGCGTTGAGT
>JAJDDX010000234.1 GCA_029260055.1 Phycisphaerae bacterium | reverse complement strand
GCCGCATTTTGCGGCGATCGCATGGCTGCACAGGGACGACTATCGGCGAGCCGGCTACCCGATGCTCTCGGTCGTGGACCGCTACGGGCAACGGCTTTGCCGCCACATGATCAGGTGGTCCTGGGTGCTTCTGGTGGCGAGCCTGGTTCCGGTGGGCTACGGCCTGTCCGGGTGGACGTACGCGGTCGGCGCCCTACTGCTCGGCCTGGCGTTCGTCGCGTTCGGGCTCGGTTTCGCCAGGCACCGCACGCTGCGGGCGGCGAGAGTCCACCTACTTGCCTCGGTCGTGTACCTGCCGCTTCTGTTCGGGTTGATGATGTTCGACAAGGTGTTGTGATGGTGGTGTGCGAACAGGTTGTGGCGGATCACCGCGAGCCGAAGCCTCGGGCTTGCCGCGCGGACATCGTCACCGTCCGCGGACTGACGCATCGATACGCAGAAAACCTCGCGCTCAGCGATGTGGACCTCGCCGTGGAAGAAGCCTCGCTGTTCGCGCTGCTCGGACCTAATGGCTGCGGTAAGACCACGCTGTTCAAGATCCTGACCACGATGCTGCGTCCGACCGCGGGTGGTGCCACAGTCGCCGGAGTGGACGTGGTTACGCAGCGCGCAGCCGTTCGCCGGCGGATCGGAATCGTCTTTCAGCATCCCAGCCTCGACGACAAGCTCACCGTGCGAGAGAACCTTGTGCATCAGGGGAACCTCTACGGCCTGTTCGGCAAGCCATTGGCAACGCGAATCGATGAACTGCTCTCGCGGTTCGGTGTAGCGTCGCGGACGAACGACTTCGTCGAGAAGCTCTCCGGCGGTTTGAAACGCCGCGTTGAGCTGGCGAAGTCACTCCTGCACCGTCCCGGTGTCTTGATTCTCGATGAACCGAGTACCGGGCTCGATCCCGGCGCGCGGCTCGAGCTCATTGCCCAGTTGCGCGAACTGCGGGATAGCGACGGCGTCACGTGCCTGATGACCACGCACCTCATGGACGAAGCCGACCGCTGCGATTGCGTGGGACTCATGGATCGCGGGCGCCTTGTCGCACTCGACACGCCATCCGCATTGAAGGCTACGATCGGCGGCGATGTGCTTACCGTGGACACACTCGACCCCCGCGCGCTTGCGGCCGACATCACCTTCCGCCTCGCCGCGGTGGCCGAGGCCGTGGACGGTGCCGTCAGAATTGAATGCTCACGCGGACACGAGTTCCTGCCGACGCTGATCGAGATGTTCCCGGGCCGAATCCAGAGCGTGAAGATCGGGAAACCGACGCTCGAAGACGTCTTCCTTCACGCGACGGGCCACAGCCTGGCGGGGACCACGCAACCAGAAGCGGAGGTCAACTGAGTCGTGAACGCCGAAGCGACACCGTCGAGCTTCCTTCTGCCCGCGGCCTCCTTGTGGCGCAGAGAGATTCTGCGTTTCGTGAGGGCTCGCAGCCGCGTCATCGGGGCACTGGCCACTCCGTTCGTCTTTTGGATTCTCATCGGCTCGGGGCTTCGCGATTCGTTCCGTATACCGGGCGCGACCGCGTCGGTGAACTACCTCGAGTACGCGTTGCCCGGTACGATGGTCCTGATCGTTCTGTTCACCGCCGTCTTCGCCACGATCTCGGTGATCGAGGATCGCAAAGCCGGGTTCCTGCAGGCCGTCATCGCGTCACCCGTGCGCCGCTCCGCTATCGCTATGGGGAAGATCTTCGGGTGCTCGACGCTCGCGACGGCGCAGGCGCTGATCTTCTTGCTCCTTGCACCGTTGCTGGGCATCCCGCTAAGCGCTACGGCGACTCTGCTATCGGCTGGCGTACTGCTGCTTGTGTCGGTCGGCCTGAGCGCCCTCGGGCTCTTGGGCGCCTGGTATATGGATTCCACGCAGGGCTTTCATGCGATCATGAACCTCGTGCTGTTCCCGCTGTGGTTGCTGTCCGGGGCCTTCTTCCCGCCCTCCGGCGCGGCCTCCTGGATCGGTTGGATCATGTCGGTCAACCCGATGACCTACGGCGTGGCGGCGCTGAGGCACGCCATGTACCCGGACGGACGGGACTGGGGTCCGGGCGTACCGTCTTTCGGCCTTTCCATCGTCATCACCATTCTGTTTGCCGTCGCCATGACGGCTCTGGCCACGAACGCAGTCAAGCGCAGGGAGTAGTTTCGCGATGAACCTTACGACTGATGCAAGCGGGCAGGCGGCGATGACGCCGACGACGGATGCGCGTGCCGTGACTGTCTCGCCGGGAGCCCGTGCCTGGCTCCTGGTCGGACTGATCGCCATGCCTTTGGCGGTGTCCGCGATGATGCTGATCTCGGCGTCGAAGGCGCCGGCTGCCGCGCCGCTTCCACGCATCGCGCCGGCGCCCGCCTTCACGCTCACAGAGCGCAGCGGGGCCGCGGTCAGCCACGAGGATCTTCTAGGCCATGTCTGGGTGGCCGACTTCATCTTCACGACGTGCGCGGGCCCGTGCCCGGAGCTTACCTTGCGTATGCGCAGCTTGCAGGAATCGCTCGAGGGTCGCGATGGTGTCAGTCTTGTGACGTTCACGGTGGACCCGACCTACGACACCCCGGAGGTCCTTCAGAAGTACGCCAAGCGATACCACGCGGATCCCGCCAGGTGGTTGTTCCTGACCGGCACGGACGAAGGCGCCATCCAGTCCATGATACAAAAGGGGTTCCTCCAGACCGTGATTCCGGCCAGCCACGAGGGGCCGATCATTCACAGCACGTACCTCGTTCTCGTGGACCGTGCGGGGCAGATTCGCGGCTTCTACGAGGGACTCGATCCGGCTACGAAACCTCGTCTTCTGGGCGACATCGACACACTGCTGGATGAGCCATTTGAGCGATGAACCTCGTGCCCTTACTGCCGTCCCTCAACGCGGGCCTGAACGCCACGGCCCTCGGGCTCCTTCTGTATGGGTACCACCAAATGCGGATCGGCGGCATCGGGCGCCATCGGCAAGCCATGATTGCGGCGTTTGTCGTGTCGAGCATGTTCTTGATCTCGTATCTGACTTATCGCTGGCTGGGGGACGAGAAGCGCTTTACCGGTCGCGGGTGGATTCGCCCGGTCTACTTCTTCATCTTGATCACACATGTGGTCGCCGCGCCAACCGTGCCTTTTCTAGCCGCGCGCACGCTCTACCTCGCGGTTCGCGGACGGATCGAGCAGCACCGCCGCATGGCAAGGGTGACGTTTCCGATCTGGGTGTACGTCTCGGTCACCGGAGTCCTCGTGTACGTGTGTCTCTTCCTTCTGCCGTTGGAAGGGCCGCCGCCCGCTACGCAAGTTTGATGGTGCGCCCAAGGCGCTCCGTTCGGACACCTTCGGTGTCCAATACGTTCCGATCGCGGTGAATCCGTGGGAACGTCGGGCCACTAAAGAGAGGGATCAACAACCATGAATCGAGAAGAAAGACTGGAGGAACTGGCCGCGCTCAAACAACGCGTGACTTCGATCGAGGCGGAACTCACCGTCGAGGCCGGGGGCGCGAGGCAGTGGGCGCCCGAGAGTTACTACACCACATACCACCTGCTCGCGGGCATGGTGCTCGGGATGGTCGGAGCGGCCGCAAGCCTGCTGTTCAACATCATCGGGTCGGCCATGGTGGAGCGGCACCCCCTCGACCTGATCCGCGTCTACCTGACCTTTCCGCTCGGCGAGAAGGCTCTGGAAGTCAACAGTGGCTTCGTGCTGGCCGCGGGCTGCTGTCTCTACCTCGGCACCGGCATGCTACTCGGCATACCGTTCCACCTTGTCTTGAGCCGTTTCTTCGAGCGGTCGTCGGTGGCCAAGCGTTTCGCGGTGGCCAGCGCGCTGGGCGTGGCGGTTTGGCTGGTCAACTACTACGGCATCCTCTGGTGGCTACAACCCCTCGTCGTCGGCGGTCGCGCCTGGATCGTCGAGATGATTCCGATGTACGTCGCGGTGCTGACTCACCTGGTGTTTGGCTGGACTATGTTGCTGGTGGACAACTGGGGGCGGTTCGTGCCGCCCGTCATGGCGAAGCCCGCCGTCGCCGCCAAATAGGTCGTGCGGGGTCAGCGGTTCAGCCTTTCGCTCGGAGTTTGGTCGGCCGGATGGGCGAGGCACGAATGCCTCGCCCATCGACACGACGCCGAATGATGAGTTCACAGCGGCGTTACACCAGACAGAGTGACGGGACCCTTCATGGATCGAGCCTACCGCTGTTAGGCCGCCACCGCCTGATACCTCCGAAATACGATCGTACCGGCCGCTAGTAGCAGCACCACCATCACGGCCACGCCCCATTCACTGACAGCCGGAATAGTACCGTGGAGGTCCGCAGTATCGCATGCTCCCGGTACACAAACCGTACCGTTGCCTTGGTACTCTCCGCCGGCCACTGCGCATTCAGCCGCCGTCCCGACTTGCCCGCAGACGCCGTCCCCAAGGCAACAGTTGCCGGTGGGTATACAGTCCGTTTGCGAGCACGTAGTCTCGCTCCAGTAACCGCCGTCAGCGGTCAGTGTGCAGCACTCCTCCGTAGTCATGGTGCACACGGAATCCGAGGAGCAGCATGCTCCGAGGTCCCCGCAAACCGTCCCATCGCCCGCATAGGTGCCTCCAAGCGTATGGCACTGCGTGAGTGTCAACTCAGCCGTGCATCCTTCGCCGACGCCGCAGCACGCGCCTGTCAACAGGCCGCATTCCAGGTCGCCACAGACCGCTCCAGCGTCCCAAAGTCCTCCGAGGTTTTCGCAATCCGCCTCCAGAGCATCATCGATGCACATGCAGGTATGGCCTTCGACACGGCACGACCCAAAGCCGGACGACTCGCCGACGGAACCCTTGGCGAAGATCACTGAATCACAGATGTAGTCCCTGGTATCCGCCACGACCAGTTTGACGTGGTACGGAAGGCCAGCCTGCAACGTAACGGCCCACGAGTACATGACCCTGTGCTTGTTGGTCAGGCCGTCCATCTCGGTGTCGCGAGGAGGAGGAGAAGCCGTGTTGCTCTGGTAGTACCAGGAATTCGTGCCCGTGTTTATCGAGTTGACGCACACACGGTAATTGTGGCAGCCCGGGAACCTGGCGCGGTTCCGACTCGTCGGCTGAATCCCCGCACCGTTCACGAAGATCGCGGCTGCATCATTGAACCCCGTATTGACCCATTCGTTGTATTCCTCCGACGCGAAGACGTACTTGATCACGAGTTGCCGGTTGGTGGTCGAGACAATGTCGAACTCGAGCGCCGCTCGGTCCCTGGTCGTCAACCCCGTACAGTAGGTACCCCCCATCGTATCGAGGTCGACGTCGCCCACTTCGTTGTTGTTCGTCGTGATGCAGCCGCCGGTGTTGACCGCCGGATAAGGGCCACCGGTGATGGACGCGATGTTGCCGCTGCTTAGGACCACACCGTCCGGGAAGCCGACGGGGCCCGAAAGGGCGTTGGGAAGGACGGTAATCCCGCCGCCCACAAAAGTACCGCCCGCGATGCACGCCGGGTCGCCCGGCCCGACCGTGAGCAAACCGTTGAACATCTCGTTCGAGGTGGTGACGCCGGCCGGCAGGGGGCTCAACAGGGTCTGCACCATAGTCGTCGGCTGCAGAGCCGTACAAAGGTCAGTCGGGACTATGGATGCGCGATTACCGCCGTCGGACTCCGAAGGTTGCCAATTCGACTGGCCGGGGCCGATCTGCCGCTGCATGTCGCCCCGGTCGTCGCCATAGACCTGCGATGTGGCCACGAGCGCACAGAGCAGGCAAGGAAGAAGAGAGAAGGGTAGCCTTGGATTGAGGATATTCCTGAAGTGTCGTCTCATTGTTCCGGTTCTCCCGGCTGCCTAACAGGCAGCCTAGTTCACACCGAATAGGACGCATTCCGCACACGCCGGGATACCCTGTCGGCCTTCGGCGATGCACGGGCGCTGGCGTCCTTGCGTTATTCTCGTTACGAACCACTCGACTTGCGTATATCTCACGGAAGCGACATCGTCGTACTACAAGGGGAAGCCAATGCCTAACGAGCCGCCGCCGTCCCCAACCTACGCGTTGCGTAAAGGTACTCGGACAAAGCGGCGGGTGGTGCGCGGGTTCGGCGTGGGTGGACCTCACACAGCGAAGGGTAGAAGAAGGTCTGGGGCGACAATCGCCGCCGCTGACCGTTAGTGAGAATCGAGTAACTCGGTCCGCGAAGGACAGGCCGCGGCGCGCCGAACACGTGGACAAGCGATGCGCCCAGGAAGGCCACGATGAATGCCGCAACCACATAGCCAAATGCCTGCCCTGCCCAACTGAGCGACACCTGAGTACCAGCGGCGCCGCCGAGCAGGCCGATGTGCGGCCCCGCGGCGCCAAACGCCAGCTCGACCGCCATCCAAGCAACCGCAAGGACGAATGGGTTGAAACCGATTCTGCGCGTAAGCCATGAGCCAAAGCAGGCGTACAGCGCCGGCGCGAGCGTCAGCAGCACCGGGATACCGATACCAGCGGGCACGACACCGTGCGGCTGAATGACGCAGGACACGTAGAGCGACGCACCCCATAATGCGCCTGCGAGCAGGGCCCGGAAGGGCCGCCATAACCGAATCGCGGTAAAGAGCGGAACCAGCGCAAACCAACCGAGCCAGGCATGTTCGGTGGAAGCGATGGCAACAGCCATCAGGCAGGCGCCAACGGGTAGGGAGACGGCAACCACAGCCGCCTTGCCGGCCCTTGTCGTGTGCCGAAGAGAGCCTTGTCGACTCATCCCACTCACCGCACCGCCTCGTTTCCGATCGGCGTTTTGTCCAAGAACTCGACTAACACCAGCGTCGGTGCATTGAGGTGACCTGCACCGGGTGACCCTTCTGGCGAGTCGATTCGAGATACCCCGCCGGTTGTCTGAGTGAACGGCCTTGGAACGATGGGCCGGTATTAGATTCACTAGCTTAACCAGCTAGCTGAAATACTAGTGAGGTGGCAGGAGCGCCGCTACGGGGTTTTCACTGATATTCGCAGAAGAAATATCGGGGCGGAACTCGCGTAGGATCGACTGCCGGGCGTTCCAGCACCACTGACACGGGCCGGATACGCCGGGTACGATCAGATGAACAAGTCGCACCTCGACGCGCCGGAATCGGTTCGATGGCGTGCCGGTCGAGTTCACCTACTGCATGTCGTGCGCTGATACCGGCGCGGATGGATCAAACGGGGGCGTGGGGAACGAGTGCGTGCTCTTTGAGGAAGTCCGCGATCAGGTAGCCTAGGACACCGCTGCCGCATTCATTGAAATGCTGCAAACCGCGGGGAAGCGGAAAGGCGGAATTCCCCATCGGCCCCGACGCGTCGAGCGACATGATGCCACGCCCTCGGGCAGCCTCATGCAGACGTTCCATCTGCGTGACCAAGACGAAACGGGCACCGTGGGCGTCCGTCTCGTCGGCCATGGCGGCGACGATGGCGTCGCCCAGCGCGAAGAGCTTGTCTCGAAATGCCGTATCGTCCCAATCGGCGTGGTCGGCTGCGTCCTGAGCGGCCTGATCGACGAGTTGGCTTGGTGAACCATCCGGCGTCGGAAGGGGAAGCCCGGTAAGCTCGAGCACGCCGTCGCGCAGGTCGTACATGGGCTTCTTCTTACCGAAACGCTCTGTGTGCATGTGCCGGTGGGCGCCGAAGTGGGCCACGTAGGCAAGGACCAGGTCGGGTTGGTATCGGAACCCCTCCGATTTCAGGAAGAGCAGTTCCTGGTCAACGCCGTATCCGTTGACGCCCATGTTGATGACTTCGACGTTCTCGAAATACCCTTCGATCACTCTGGCGAAGTGCTTTTCCATCGGGACGCCCATGCCGAACGCTCGGGAGTCGCCGAGCAACACGATTCGAAACACGCCGTCGGGTTTTTCGTACGGCGTCTCGCGATCACGAAGTCCCTTCGAGTTGATCTGATAGACCACTCTCGACCCCGTGGCGCGCGAGACGGAGCGTGCCATCGGGCGGAGTGCCCAACCGAGTTGGGGATCGAACCGGCCGATGATCGGTTCGAAAGGCGTCACCGGCTTGTCCTCGGCATAGAGCACATGTACCAAGGCCAGGGACGGCAGCAGCAGGGCCGTCGAGCAGACGGCTGAGAAGCATATCTTCTTTCTTCGGGTCAAGGTGCTCGTCCTGACAAGGTACGTTGGCCGCGAGCTCGCGCAGCGGCATGTTGGATATCGGACGGTACGCCGGCCGGCTTGAGCAGTGGGGGCGAGCCTTCGCCCCTCGGCTTCTCGGAACGCCCGATCCGCGTATAATGGTGCCATGCGCTATGTAGGAACCGTCTATCGTCCGCCGAGCGAGGCCAACTCGTACCTCCTCCAGGCCACCATCGGGTGTTCGTGGGATCACTGCACCTACTGCTCGATGTACCAGGGCAAGCCGTACCGCGTGCGCCCGTTGGACGAGACGTTGGAGGACATCGCCGTCGCCGGCGGCACCTACGGCGATCAGGTTCGCAAGGTCTTCGTCATGGACGGCGACGCACTGGCGATGGACCTGGATCAGTGGGAACCGATCCTGACCGCGCTCGATGCGACGTTTCCCAACCTGCGACGGGTGGGCTGCTATGCCACGGCGCTGAATCTCCTGGCCAAGTCGGAGCAAGAGCTCAGCCGCCTGCGGGAACTCGGGCTCAAGCAGCTCTACATTGGTCCCGAGTCGGGTGATGACGTCACGCTGAAGCGCATCGCGAAGGGGGCTGACGCGGCCCAGCATGTCGAGGCCGGCGTGAAGGCGAAGGAGGCGGGCTTTAAGCAGTCGCTCATCTTCCTACTCGGCGCGGGCGGGGCGGATCGCACCGTGGAGCACGCCGAGGGCTCGGCGAAGCTGGCGACCGCCATGGATCCCGAATTCCTCTCCGCTCTTACTCTGACCCTCGTCCCGGGCACACCGATTCACAAGCTCGCGCAGAGCGGGCGTTTCGAGTTGCCGAGCATCGAGTGCCTTCTGCATGAGTTGCGGACGATCGTGGCGGAGGCCAACCCGAGCGACGCGATATTCCGGTCCAACCACGCCTCCAACTATCTTCCGATCGGTGGCCGCTTGCCGCGCGATCGTGAACCGATCCTCCAGCAGATCGATGTTGCCCTTGCCGGCGACGTGCCGCTTCGGCCGGAATGGACTCGTGGGCTCTAGAGCTCTGGCAAACGACCAATGATGGGTGGCATGGGCAAGCCGTAGCTTGCCCGTGTCCGTCGAAAGCCACAAGCACGGGCAAACGAGTTTGAGGCTGCCCGGGAATTCGGGACAAGCCTGCCGTTCTGTCGTCAAGAGCCGACGAGGCTACGGTCAACGCGGAATGGGCTCATGGCATGCCGAGTCTGATTCAGCCCCGACGGGGCGAAATAACCCCAGCCCAGGGCAACGCCCTCGTTGTTCTACACAACTCCGCGCGTCTGCTCCGTCATCGCAAGATGAGCGGAGGTGCTCTCTCTGCAGGCTGAAGGCCTGCTCGATAGTAGCCGGCGGCAAGTCCACCGC
>JAJDDX010000233.1 GCA_029260055.1 Phycisphaerae bacterium | reverse complement strand
ATGACGAAGCGGCGCCCGCGACCGACCGCCTAGAGCAGCACGTAGAAGGGTTACTCGACATGATCGAGTCCGGCGGAGAATAGGCACAGCCGCCGTCGCCTCTGACGAAACACCGTCTCGCCGCATCTTCACGACGCACTTCCCCATGTAGCCCGATGCGCCAGGCTGGCCCTGATCGATAGGCCGGTTTATGCTCCGCGACACACGGTCAGGCTGTGCTCACCCGCGAGGTGCGAGCGCGCCTCGGCGCCGGCACACACGATTGCCTACTTTGCTCGACGGAGAATAGCCCATGTCGATCAGCACGAACGTACGATCAATGGCTCCGATGCTCGTGGTGGCACTTCTCGTACTGGCCTTCTGCGCTAGTGTTCCCGGCGGCGATGACAAGGCAACCGGTACGCAAGATGCGCCGCGCGTGAAGGTCGCCGACCTGGCATGGATGCAAGGCCGATGGGTGGGCGAGTCGGATGGCGATCGCCTCGAGGAGGTTTGGAGCGCGCCGTCCGGCGACTGCATGATGGGTATGTTCCGCTGGATCAAGGGCGGTAAGGTCTGGATGTACGAGCTGCTGACGATTGTCGAAGACGCCGACGGGATAACCTTCCGCTTCAAACACTTCGACCGCAAGCTGGTCGGCTGGGAAGAGAAGGACGAGTCCCTGACCTTCCGGCTTGTCAGCCGCGGCGACCGGGAAGCCGTGTTTCGGTTCGTCGGCGACAAGCCGTGGGATTACATCTACCGCTCCACGAACTCCGACTCACTCGAAGTGGTGTTCCAGCAAGAGAAGGATGGAAAGAAGGCGACCGAGACGATTCGCTTCAAGCGAGCTGCCGCCGGCGGCTCGTAAGCTCGTTCTTGATTCGAATCCGGCGAACGGCTTCCCCCTCTCTTCGCTCGCGACACCCGCTTTGCCGCGCTTTGGCCCCGGCCGCGATGCCCTGTACCATGTGCGCACTGGTTCGCAAGTGTGTCCGTTCGTCACGGAGGTACTCAATGCGCGGCACCGCATGGATTCACGTTCTCGGGTCGAGTTTGACATTAGCCCTGCTGATTGCCGCACCGGTGCGCGCGGACGATGCGGAGGAGTTCGCCCGCCGGATGAACGTCGGCAAGGCACACCTGGAGAACCGCGAGTCAGCCAAGGCCGTCGAGGCCTTCGACGCCGCGGTGAGGCTCCGTCCGAAGTCGCCTTCCGCCCTGCGGAACCTGGCACGCGCGCAGCTTTTGGCCCGCGCGCACGATGGGGTCATCGACACACTTGCCAGGGCGCGCGCCGTCGAACCGGATGCCGTCGCGACCGCTTACCTGACGGGGCTTGCCCATGTGCGCCTCTCGAAGTTCGAAGAGGCGATCGCCCCTCTCGAGAAGGCTGTGCGCGGCGATCCGGAAACCGCGACGTTGCGATTCCAGCTTGCCGGTGCCTATCAGGCGAGCGGGAAAGACGACAAGGCCATCGAACAGCTTACGGAAACGGTGCGGCTCGATCCGTTCCACGCGAGTGCTCACTACAAGCTCGGGACCTATGCCCGCAAGGCCGGTGACAAGAAGGAATTCCAGAAGCGACATCGAGAGTTCATGCGTCTGCGAAAGCTCTTCGGCGATGAAAGCCGTTCGACCGAAGCGCTCGAAGTGTGCATCTATACGGTGGCGGAAGTGCCGTCGGATGCCGCCGGCATCAAGCCCGCCCGCCCGCAGGCGATCGACGTACGCTTCGTCGACGCGACCGATGATGTGTTTGCGTCCGAGGCGGATCGCCGGGCGACCGTCACCGGTATCGTCGAAGTGACCGAAGACGGCGGTTACAGCTTACTCGCGGCAGACGATACCGGCGTGCTATCGATCATGTCGCTGTCGAAAGGCGGGAAGTTCGAGCGCAAAGCACTCTCGATCAGGCTGCCCGAGGGCTTTAAGCCGACCTCGTGCGTCGTGGGCGACTTCCATGACGACGTACCCGAAGGGAAGAAGTACGACCCGAAAGTGCATCTGCTCAATGATGTGCTTCTGGTCGGTTCCAACGGGCTGTGCCTCTTGAAGCGCACCGGTGCGAGCACGTTCGCTGATGTGACTGAGCCAGCCGGCCTCGCGGGCCTATCGGCTCGCCGTGCGGGATGGATCGACTACGAACACGACGGTGATCTCGACTTGCTTCTTGCCCGCAAGACCGGTCTGGAACTGTGGCAGAACAACGGAAACGCCACATTCACGAACGTCTCCGCCGAAGTGGCCATCCCGGACGCCGCGACCGCCACGGATGTAGCGATTGCGGACCTCGATGCCAACGTAGCGATCGATATCATCACGGCGCGCGGCGGCGAGCCGACGTTGGTGATCGAGAACCAGCGTGCCGGCCTGTTCAAGCCCATGGCCGAACCGCCGGGGCCCTGGCCGGCGGCGCGTCGCGTACTCACCGACGACATCAACAACGACGGCTTCACGGACGCCGTACTCGTAGATGACAAGGGTGCGTCGATCATCTACTCCCGGTCAGCCCACCGCGAACGGATCGATCTTTCCGAAATCGCAGCTCCGGCGGTCGCGCTGACGGACTACGACAACGACGGCTGGCTCGACGTGCTCGCCTTTGGCGAAACACCGACCATTCCCGACAGCGGCGCAATCAGGGTATTTCGAAACGCGGGCGGTGGCGCATGGACGGATGTCACGGCGAAGCTGGCGTTGGATCGAGTGCAGGTCCCGGTCGTCAAGGACATCGTGCCGGCGGACTTCGACCGCGACGGCGATAGCGACCTGCTGCTGACCACGTCTGGCGGCACGATGCGATACCTCCGCAACGACGGAGCGCACGTCAATGGCCAGCTCAAGGTGCGCCTTGTGCCACTCAAGAGCAACCCGACGGGCATCGGCACCGAGGTCGAGGTTCGCTCCGGCGCGTTCCGCACGGTGCGCGAAGTCTCCGGGTTAGCGCTCGAACTCGGACTCGGCGGGCAGAAACGCGCCGACTCCGTGCGTACGCTGTGGACCAACGGCGTGGTTGATCATCAGATCAACGTGGCCCTCGACGGCAAGCCGCTAACCATCGACGAGAAGAACGTCGCCACCGGCTCGTGCCCGTTCCTCTACGCGTGGGACGGGACCAAGCACCGTTTCGTCACCGACATCCTGGGCAACGCGCCGGTCGGGCTGCTGCTGGCTCGCGGCGTTGTGCTCGATGCCGACCCGGACGAGCTGATCCACATCGGCCAAAGCGACTCGTTTGCTCCGCGTGACGGCACGTACCTGCTCACAGTCACGGAGGAGTTCCGCGAAGCGTTGTATCTGGATGAGGCGAGGCTCGTCGCCGTCGACCATCACCCAGCCGTCGAGGTCCACCCCACCGACAAACTCATGCCGGCGCCATTCCCGCCATCCGAGATATGGGCGATGGCCGCACCGATAGGCCCCACAAGCGTCAGGGGCGACGACGGCATTGATCGCACGGAGGCGGTCAGGCGCACCGACGGTGTCTTCGCGCCACCCGGCGTCAATCTTCCGGCACCGCTGCGAGGCAAGTGTTACCCGTTGACGCTGACGATGGATTTCGGACCGCTCGATGCGACAAGACCCTATGTTTTGGCGATGACCGGCTGGCTTCAGTACGGCGACGCCAGCCGCAACATCGCTCTGTCGCAGAACTCATCCGCCGTCGTCATTCCGCCCCTGCTCGAAGTCGAGGCTGAGACGGATGTGTGGCAGCCGATCGACCTCGTCGTCGGCATGCCCGCCGGCAAGACCAAGACCATCGTCTGCGATCTGAGCGGGAAGCTGCCGCCGGGGGCGCGGCGGCTTCGACTCACCACGACCTTCGAGCTTCGGTGGGATCGGATCGCGCTATTCGAGCGCCGGCGGCTGCCCAAGGTCCACGTCCACGAAGCTCTGCCGTCGACGGCCGACCTGCAGTATCGCGGCTTCTCGGAGATCAAGTTCCGTCGGCCGGGTCACCCGACGACACCGGAATTCGACGCCGTGTCCCCACTTCCACCGTGGCGCACGACGCTTCAGGGCTGGTGTACGCGTTACGGTGACGTGCTCGAACTCGTGACCCGGCGCGACGAGCAACTAGCGATCGTCAACGCGGGTGACGGACTGACACTAGGCTTCGCGGCTGAGGAGTTCCCGCCCGTACCGCCGGACATGGTGCGTACGTTCTTCTTCTATTCGTATGGCCTGGAGAAGGACGCCGACCACAACGTCGTGGACGGTGACACGATCGAGCCCATGCCGTTCGGCGAACCGAGCGGCGAGCCGGCTGACATGGATGACGACAACTACTCCGACTGGCGGCTGAAGTACAACACGCGGTGGACGCCGCGCGATCAGTTCCGCCACGACCGGTAGTCGCCGGTCGAGATCGGCGGGCCTAGACGCCCTTTGGGCCGCCGCCCTGCAGCCCTTGGGTGAGTTCCTCGAGAATGGCCTGCAGTGCCGGAAGCGGCCCGCCGGCATTGGCGAGTTTGATCAGCTTGGCGGCGCAGCGGCGTACGTGGTGCGGATTGTAGTCCGGCGCGGGCTCCTCCGCGGGTGTCGCGTCCGGGGTCGCGGTCGGCTCCGAAGTCGTGATCGGCTCCGTCTCCGGCGTCGGAACCGGCTCCGCCTTCGTCGCCGGCGCGGCGGCGGCTTGCCCCTTCACGAAGTCACTCACGTCGATCCGCTCGTCGAAGCGCAGCCCTAGTTCGTGAATTCGCCCGCGAACGCTCCTGCAATGCATCACGCTCGCCTTTACGACGGCGTCTGATCCGTCGATCTTCTTCAGCCTGACGGCGCAGGTCGTGTTGGTGTAGACGAAGGTCCCGTGAAGCACGGCAATTCCCGATCCGCCGAGGTTGCGAGGCACCACACGGTAGTCGTCAACGGAGCCGCGGGCATTGGGCACTGAGAGCATCACACCCGACGACACTCGATAAGGCACGCGCACGTCGCCACGACGGTTGTCACGAGCTTCGCAGCAGCTCGCGCTGTCGAGTTCGTCAAGGAGCTTGGCGACATCCTCCTCGGACGAGCGGATCGTATCGATGGCTTGGGCGACGCTCATGAGCTCTCCGGTGTTCTCCGCGTTGATGCATGCCGCAAGAGTGGACTTCGCAACGACAGGGGTTTCCCTGTTGTTTTCGACAACATCCGCGCTTCAATCCACATCGTTCCAGAGGGACACCGGTGCTTGGTCATCACCCCGGCCCAGCGTAGTGCGTCCGGTAAGGCCTGCTTTTTCAGCAGTGTGGAGGGTAAAAGCCGTGCGAGGCAGGACGTGCAGCGCCAGGTGGCGTGCTCACGTCGCGGGCTTGTGTAGCGAAGCGGGGCGGTCGTTAGCCCTGCGCGCCGACGGCGGCGGTCGTAGCGCTCTTACGGTTCGGGTCGTCGGCCATGGCTCTGGCGAGTTCACCGAACTCTCGTTCGCGTCTGACGAAGGCATCGACGATGACCGGATCGAATTGCGTGCCCGATCCTTCAACGATGATGGCCACGGCCTTGTCGTGTGAGAAGGCGTCTTTGTAGACCCGTTTCGTGGTGAGTGCGTCGTAGACATCGGCCACGGCGGTGATTCGCGCCGACAGCGGAATCGACTCACCCGCGAGCCGGTCGGGGTAGCCTGTCCCGTCGAACCACTCGTGATGATAGTGAGTGATGTCGGCGGCCATGAACAGGAAATCGACGCCCGGGGTCCGCTCGATCAGCGATTCGATGGTGCTGGCGCCGATGGCGGCGTGCGTGCGCATGATGTCGAATTGTTCATCGGTCAGCTTGCCCGGGTGAAGCAGAATGTGGTCGGGGATCGCGACCTTCCCAATGTCATGAAGCGGAACGCTCCGAGCGAGATGGTTCATGAATACATCATCAATCTCGTCGCGGAACCGCTCCATGCGGGCGAGTTCCTCGGCAAGCATCTCGCAGTAGCGCGTCACACGGTCCAGGTGCAAGCCGGTGTCGTTGTCTCGGTGTTCGGCGAGCTTGGCGAGAGCCACCATGATCGAGTCGGATGCCTGGTCGCGCGCCACGCGCGCATGGATGTCATGGATCGCCGTGGCGGCCACCTTGGCGATCAGCTCGATATACTCCAGCTCGTAGGGCTCGAAGGGACGCGCATCGATTCGCTCGGTGGCATTGAGCACGCCGACAGTGCGGCCGGCGGCACCCAGAGGCGTACAGAGCAGCGGCACGCTCGCAAAGAAGCCGTCGTCCAACGGAACGTCGAAGTGCTCCCGCTCCGCCTCGGAGTTGATGACGATCGGTGTACCGGACGAGAAGACCTTGCCCGCGATCGGCGCTCCGGGAACTACCTCGACCGTTTTTACGATCGCCTCGTCGACGCCGCGCGATCCGACGATGCGCAGGCGCTGATCGTCCCCCTCAGGGACCATGATCGAAATGCGGCTGGCATGCACGACATCAGCGACCGCGCTGACCGACTGTTCAAAGACGTCATCGAGCCGGCGGCTCGTACCGACGACGCGACAGAACTCGACGAGCCTTCCCAGAATCCGCATGTGCTCGCCGCGCGATTGGAAGCTGGCGAGCAGATGCTTGCGATCATGGTATTGGCGAGCCATCGAGCGGACGCGCAGGGTGAGTTCGGAGGTCCTGATCGGCTTGACCACGTACTCATCCGCCCCCGCCTCGAGCCCCGCCATGATGTCCTCGCCCTCGCCCAGAGCGCTGACGATGATGATCGGGATGTCCCTCGTGTCGGGATTGGATTTGAGAATGCGCGTACACGTCAGGCCGTCCATGTTCGGCATCATCACATCCATCAGGATGACGTCCGGCGCGTTTTCCTTGATGCTGTCGATCGCGAGCTGCCCATCGACGGCCTGGCGAACGATGTAGCCGGCACGTTCGAGACACCCTTTGCAAACGATCCTGTTCGTGAGTTCATCGTCAACGACCAGCACGCTGATCTGATCGAAGGGTGCCTCCCGTTGCCCGTCACTCTCTGAATCGGTTGTGGATACCTCGCTTTCCGCCACGACCTGGCGAGCGGCGCCCTCCTGATGGTACACCATGTTACGGCCCGCGCGTTTGGCCACGAATAGCGCATCGTCGGCATCCGCAAGGATTCGCTCCCATGGTCCTTCCTTGCTGGTGGCTATTCCCAGGCTGACCGTCACGCGCCCCGTGTTCGCGCCCGCCGGGTGCGGCACGTTCAGGGCCCAGACCGCTCTTCGGATTCGCTCCGCGAGCGTGGCGGCCGCGTCGGCTCGCGTATCGGGCGCCAGGATGACGAACTCGTCGCCGCCGTAGCGCCCGGCGATGTCCACGCGCCGGCACGAATCGGTGATGGCGCCGGCGATGCTCCGCAAACAGCCATCACCCACTTGGTGGCCGCGCGCCGCGTTGAATGTCTTGAAGCAGTCCACGTCCACGGTCACGACGCTATAAGGGCGGCCGTGACGCAGGAAGCGGGCGTGCTCGCGATCGATCTCTTCTTCCCACGCCTTTCGGTTGAGGAGGTCGGTGAGCGGATCCGTCCATGCGATCTCGGAGAGTTTGGTGCGCGTCACCGCAAGCTCCGACGATAGCTCCTCGACCCGCCCGTCGAGGTCACCGGACCTCTGCCGCAATCGAAAGCACTCGGCGTACGGCGCCACCCGCGCCATCACCTCGTCGGCGCGGAGCGGGATGGGCACGTAGTCGGTCGCCCCGACGGAAAACACCTGCCGCTCGAACCCGGGCTCGCACGTTTCGGTCAGAAGAAGCACGGGGACCGATGCGGTCTCCTGTCGCCGCCGAAGCTCGGCGCACACCTCCGCGGCATTCTCGCGCATCGAGTGGCTTGCCAGCAGGATAGCAGCCGGAGCCTGCTGACGGATCGCCTTGATCAACTCGGTGGCGCTTCCGGCGCGCAGCACGACATGACCTGCCTGCTCGAGTAGTGTGGTCAGCACCTTGCGGCTGGCAGGGTTGTCGTCGACTACGAGAAAACGAACTTGTTCGTGCATTCCGCGCCTCTACCCAATTTCCAATGTCGCAACGAAGCTCGTGAGTTGGCCGAGCTGCTTCTTGAGTTCCTCGAATTTCGCGTCCGCGGTCTTCAGCGTGCCCTGTTTTCCGAGTTCTTCGAGCTGAAGCGCGATTTGCCGCGCCGGCTCGGCGCAGATGTTCGAAGCCGCCCCCTTCAGGCTGTGCGCATAGAGACGAACCTTCGCCGGATCACCGTCGGTGATGGCCGCCTGCAGATCACCGAGTATCTGCGGGAGGTGTTCCACGAACGCATCGAGTGTTTCCTGTAACAACTCGGCATCACCACCGAGTTGGCTGAGGGCCTGCTCGATGTCCATTTGCGGCGCGGCAGGGGTCGTCGCCTGCGGTCGTGGCGGCTGCGCGGTTTCAGTCTCGTCGGCGACCGTTGCCTTGGACGCGTCCTTGGACTCGGTCCAGGTCTCGACCATTTGGAGCAGCTCTTCCGAGTTGATGGGCTTGGTGAGGTAGTCATCCATGCCTGCCTTGAGGCAAAGCTCGCGGTCGCCCTTCATCGCGTGGGCGGTCATCGCCACGACGGGCAATTGCCGCCATGAGCCGGAAGCGCGGATGTGGCGGGTAGCCTCGAATCCATCCATCTCGGGCATTTGCAGGTCCATGAGTATGAGATCGAATGCAGCGTGCTGAAGTGCGTCGAGCCCGAGTCGTCCGTTGGCCGCCGTCGTGACGACGTATCCGGCCTTACCGAGAATGGCGGTCGCGACGCGTGCGTTGACCGGGTTGTCCTCCACGACCAGAATGCGGATCGCATCCTGGCGATTCTCGGGCTGGCCTGTGGCGACCGGTTCGGGTACGACCGGCTCGGGTACCGCTTCGACACTCGGCGCGAAGAGCGTCACGAGCGTATCGAGCAGAACCGATTGCTTGATCGGCTTTGTCAGGTAGACGCTGTCAGCCGACACGCCTCCGTAGGACGCCTCGTTCCTCGATCCAAGGGAACTGAGGAAGAGCACATCGGGGCAAGCGGACCCGAACCGCTCACGGATGGTCTTCTCGACCTCGAATCCGTCCATGTCCGGCATCTGCACGTCGAGGATGACCAGATCGAATCGGGACGGTCCCCTCTGGATCGAGTCGAGCACCTCCAGGGCGGACGGGCCGTCGCACGCCGATCTCGTGATGCACTGCCATGTGTCGAGCGTATCCTCGAGAATGCGCCGGTTGGTAGCGTTGTCGTCGACGATGAGAATCCGCTTGCCCTCGATCATTTCTCGTGTGTCGGGCAATGGCACTGCGCCGCTATTGAGCTCGGCGCCGCCGCCGGAGGCGATGTCCAACGTGAGTCTGAAGCCAAAAGTGCTGCCGCGTCCGAGTTCGCTTTCGACCCAGATATCGCCGCCCATCAACTCGATGAGTTGCTTGGATATTGTCAACCCGAGGCCTGTTCCGCCGAATCTGCGCGTCGTAGCGCCATCTACTTGCGTGAAGCTATCGAAGATGGCCTGCTTGCGATCGTCCGGGATGCCCATCCCGGTATCGTGAACGAGACACACCACGGTGACGCGTTCTCGTTCACATCGCTCGACTTCGACGCGAACGACGACCTCGCCCTTCTCGGTGAACTTCAAGGCGTTGCCGGCCAGGTTCAAGAGCACCTGCCGAACCCGGACCGGGTCGCCCATGAGTCTCACCGGCACTGTCGGCTGAATGTCGCACAGGAGTTCCAGCCCCTTGGCCACGGCCCGGTTGGCGAGCAAGTCGACGACGCTCTCGACGGTGGCCACGAGATCGAACTCGGCCCGTTCAGCCTCCATCTTTCCCGCTTCGATCTTGGAGAAATCGAGGATATCGTTGAGGAGGGTGAGTAGCGCGTTGGAGCAGTCCATGACGGTCGTCAGGTACTCACGCTGTTCGTGACTGAGTTCCGTGTCGAGGGAGAGCTCGGTCATCCCGATGATGCCGTTCATCGGAGTTCTCAATTCGTGGCTCATATTGGCCAGGAATTCGCTCTTGGCGCGGCTCGCTTCCTGGGCGTCGACCGCCAGCTTCTCCGCCTCGCCCAGGGCCACTTCAAGCTGTTGCTCCGCCTTCTGCCTGACGCCGACTTCCTCTTGCAGTGCCTTGCGCTTGGCATCTAGTTCCGCGGTGCGCTCCTCGACCTTGCGCTCGATCGATGCGTAGCTGCGTTCAAGACGATCCGCCATATGATTGAAAGACGTGGCGAGCACGCCGATCTCGCCCACCGCGTCCTCTTTCGCACGCTTGGAGAGGTCTCCCTCCGCAATCTGCGCCGTGGTGTCCACGAGGTTCTCGACGGGCTTGAGCAGCGTGCGAACTGAGAAGATGGTGATGACAATCCCGAGCGCCACGACGGCAACCGCGGCCATGATGGCGAACGCGACCAATGCCGCGGTTTCGGTTTGGAGTTGATCCAGGCTGTGCTCGACCGTCACGAACCCGGCCGGCGAGTCGGCCGTCGCCGGTTTGGCATCACCTTCATCCAGATCGAGGTCGAGTTCCACCGGCGCCTGATATGGCCAGATGGGCACGGTCACTCGTAGGTTGTCATCTTCGAGGCACACGGACGCGGCGCCGCGCGCCGCCTCCCTGAGCGTCTTCTTATTGAGGAAATGAAGTCTCGGCGTGCCCTCCTCGCGCACGAACTCGGCGAGGATGCCGCCGGACACATCCGTGATGCAGGCCAGGCGTATGGTGTCGTCGGCGACCGCCGTCCCCACGATATGATCCAACTCACGCTTGTCGTTCAGAAGCAAGGCCGGCTCCGCGCTGAAGCTGAGCGAACGGGCGTGCACCAGCGCGTGGGTGCGGAGGTTCTCGATGGCGAACTCGTGGGTCCGCCATGTCAGCGCCGCGCAGATGCAGGCGGCGGTCCCCAGGACCACGAGAATACAGAGCGTGATCGCTCGTCCTCGCAGGCCAAAGGTTCTCGGCTTGAGCATACTGCACCCTCATGGAGACGGAGCCAGCGCCCCACACGCCCGCAAACCGCGTGGCGCGTGCGCACGACTTCCCTGTGGCGGCAGACGGTCCGCCGCGTATCTCATCGGTCCATGTGGCGCGCGAGTTGCGTGTCTCGCATACGACGCAACGTCCGGTAATGCCGATGGCGGCACCCTGCAAGCACTACTTAGGGTTATCCCCACAGCAGGGCATTCGCGTCAGTTTGGCCCTGTGGGTGCCGATAATCACCTGTTGGCATGACTAACTGGGCTCGAGCGCCCCGGAATCGTGGCGAATCCGAACCCGCTTTCGCATCGGTGACCGAAGCTTGACAGACCGTTTGCCAGGATTGGTGTGCGGCCGCCTCCTGACGCAGTTGGCCGTCATCGCGATACTTGTCCAACCTTGCGTGGCACCCTCCGCGCGCGCTGTCGAGAACACCGACCGTCCCATCGCCGTCCTCTATCGCGCGAAACAGAGTTACCAGACGGCCGCCAAGGCCCTGGAAACCCATCTGCGCGAGCACGGTACTGAATGCACCCTGATCGAGTTGCCCGCGAGCAAGGACAAGGATGGACGAGAGGCCGTCCGACAGCGGCTGATCGACATGAAGCCCGCCGCCATCGCGACAGGCGGCACCTCGGCTACGACGTTTGCACTCGCCGTCATCCCGGACGTGCCCGTGGTCTATTTCCTGGTGCCCAACGCCAGAGACGCCTCGTTCGCGGCGGACGACTTTGAACATCGATCACGGGTGGCGGGCGTCACGTCGGATATCTCACCGACCGAGCGCATCGAGTGGGCCATCGCCACGCGGCCTGGCCTGTCGTCCATCGCCATCCTCCACGGCAAAGGCCACGAGGCGACGGTGGGCGACCTGAAGGCCGCCGCCGATGCGAAGAACCTCCGATGCACGACCATCCTGGCGAGCCGTGACACCATTCCCGAGGCAATCGAAGCGCTCAACGCCAGCGGCTGCGAGGGCCTCGTGATGATTCCCGACTCCCACGTCTACAACTCGGCCACCGTGCAGCGCGTCCTTCTCTGGGGCGTCAGGCAGAAGAAGGCCGTCTGGTCCTTCTCGGAGAACCTCGTCAAGGCCGGCGCTCTGGCGGGTCAACACGCGGACTACGAAGCGATCGGGCGCCAGACCGCGGACATCGTTCTAAAGATCATCGAGGGCGCTGATCCGGCAAGCATCGGGCTCGTGTACCCCGAGCAGGTCGGACGAGCTTTCAACAAACACACGGCCGGCATGATCGGCGCAACACCGTCGGACCGGCAACTCGGTACGGCCACGGTCAGGTATGGAGGCGAATGATGGCTGATCGCCATGTTCGTTCCACATTGTCTGGGAACCACGCGACACCGTCGCGACCGGTGCGCCCGGACTGCCTCCACAGCCACGCGATCGCCTTGTGGTGGCTGCTGCCGGCACTTACCGGCCTGACCGCGGTCGCCGCGGCGCAGGACGCCATCAGTGATGCACCCGCGCCCAGCGAAAACGCGATAGAGGAAGTCGACGACGGGGAAGACTTCGAGGACATCGACCTGCTCGACCTCGAGGTGCCGATCGTCGTGACGGCGGGAAGGCACGCCCAGAAGCTCACGACGGTGCCCTACGCCATGAGCGTGATCACCGCAAAGGACATTCGGCGCGCCGGCGCGCGAACGGTAACCGACGCGCTGCGGCTGGTACCGGGTGTCGACGTGGCGGACATCGTATCGGGGGGCTCTGCCGTCTCCCCGCGCGGCTCGCACGGCTTCGTCACCAGGCAACTCCTCGTGCTCGTGGACGGCCGGCAGATATTCGATTCCCACTTCGGTGGAACGCTCTGGAGTTCATGGCCGTTCCAGATCGAGGACATCGCGCGGATCGAGGTTATCCGCGGACCCGGCGGCGTGACCTGGGGAGCCAACGCGGTCAACGGCGTCATCAACATCATCACCAAAGACCCGGCCGATCAACTCGGACTGACGATGACCGCCGGCGGCGGGTCGCGAGGCAGCTTCTACCAGCACACGGGCTATGCTTTTACCGACGGCAAGCTCCGTCTCCGGATCTCCGGCGAATATGAGGCCAACGACGGCTTCCACAAAGGCGGATCGATCCTCAGAAGCCTGGATGATGAGTACAAGGCCGGGCGCATCGGCCTCCACGCCATCTACGAAGCGTCGCCGAAAGACACGTTCACGCTCTCCGCAGGACACGCATCGGTCGACGGTGGTTTTCCGACCACGCCGCTCGCGGGCATCGGTATCAGCCGAAACGCCGGCAGCCAGGCATCGTTCCTCATGGGCACCTGGACGCGGGACGTGAGCCCGGACAACCGTATCGAGGTCACTGCCTATGCCAACGACTTCGCCGCATCCCCGGGGCTGCCCTCCATCGACTACCGCTACCAGCAGATCGCTCTGCAGTTCAGACAGACCTGCGTGCCGGCTGACGGACACCGCCTGACATGGGGCATCGACACGCGACTCGATCTGCTCGACGGCACCAATGCCGACCCTTACATGCTCAGCAAGGACTACGTGACCACGGGGGTCGTCGGGTTGTACGTGCAGGATCAATGGCAGTTCGCGGATCGCTGGGCACTCGATCTGGGCGCCCGCATCGATTACGAGGCCTACGGCGGATTCCAGCCGAGTGCCCGAATGGCCTTGTCTTACGAGGTCAACGACGACACGTTCCTGTACGGCGCGGTCTCACGCGCCTTCCAGATGCCACCGGCGGGACTGCGATACCTCCTGACACCGCTGGCCAACGGGTTGGCGGTCGTCGAAGGCGATATCGACGTCGACGCCGCACCATTGATGGCGTACGAACTGGGCTACCGCGGAAGATTGTTCGATCGCGTCGACGCAGCCCTGAACCTCTTTTGGCACGAATACGGTGGGTTCACCACGATCAGCCCGAGGCTCGGACCGCCGGGCCTGCTCACAATGGACTTCGCCAACCGGGCGCGGCCGTCCATGTACGGACTCGAACTCGAGCTCAAGTACCCCGTGACCAAGGATCTGACGCTGCTGGGGCACTACACCTACCAACAGTTCGATTGGCAGTCGTCGGTGCCCTTGCACGACGGGGATACCATCTCGCCGCCGAAGCACAAGGCAATGATCGGCGCGATCTACAGCCCGACCGAAGACCTGCATCTTTCCGGCTATCTGCATTACGTCGATGCGGTGGATGCTCCGAATACGTCGTTCCCGTTCATAGCCAAGCACATCGATCCCTACCTGCGGCTCGACGTGAGGGCGGAATGTGAATTCTGGAAGGACCGCGCTTCGATTGCCATAGGAGCGCGCAATCTCCTCGATCCCGACCATCCGGAGGGCGGCACGCTGTTTCTCAATGACGCCGAAGTGCCGCGAATGGTCTATGCCGAGGTGCGAGTAGCGATTCCGTAGAGCCACGTGGAGCAAGAACGCGTGGGGAGATGAATATGCGTACGAGCCAACATAAACGATCGCGGGAGCGAACGCGGTGGCGACGCGCCTGCGGAATAGGCGCCGTGCCGATTCTGAGCGCGACCATGCCATGGCTCATCCTGATGGCATGGACCGCGCTGCCCGCGACGGCGACCGCCCAGGACGAACCGGACACCGAAGCCCTCGACGAAGAGGGCGATTTCGAGGACATCGATCTTCTCGAACTTGAAGTCCCGATGGTGGTGACGGCCGGACGGCGCGAGCAGAAACTCACGTCCGTGCCTTACGCCATGAGCGTCATTACCGCCAAGGACATTCGACGCGCCGGGGCGAGAACCATTCCCGATGCCCTGCGGCTCGTGGTCGGCGTTGACGTCGCCGAACTCACTTCGGGCGGATCAGCCGTGTCGCCACGCGGGTTCCACGGCTTCCTGGTGAGGCAGGTTCTCGTGCTTGTCGACGGCCGGCAGCTTTTTGACTCCCACTTCGGCGGAACGGTCTGGAGCGTCTGGCCCTTCCAGATCGAGGATATCGCCCGCATCGAGGTCATCCGCGGACCCGGCGGCGTGATCTGGGGAGCCAACGCTGTCAACGGCGTGATCAACATCATTACCAAGGACCCGGGTGATCAGCTTGGCCTGACGATGACCGCCGGCGGCGGCACGAGGGGCAGCTTTCATCAGTACGTGGGGTACGGTTTCAAGGACGACAAGCTGCGGCTGCGTATCTCCGGCGAGTACGAAGCCAACGACGGATTCCGCACCGGCGGGTCGTTCCTGCGCAGCCTCGATGACGAGTACAAGGCCGGGCGTATCGGCGTGCACGCCGTTTACGAAGCGTCAGAGAAGGACCGTTTCACGTTGTCAGCCGGTCACAGCTCGATGGACGGTGGCTTTCCGACCATGCCGCTGGTGGGGCTCGGCCTGAGCCACAACTCGGGCGGACAGGCGTCGTTCCTGATGGGAACGTGGACGCGTGACGTAGCGCCGGACAACCGCATCGAGTTGACAGCGTACGTCAACGACTTCGGAACGTCGCCCGGCGTGCCCGCCATGGACTACCGCTATCAGCAGATCGCCTTCCAGTTCGGTCAGACCTTCGTGCCGGCTGAAGGACACCGATTGACCTGGGGAATCGACAGTCGCCTCGACCTACTCGACGCCACGAACTCCGATCCTCACATGCTCTCGAGGGACTATATCACCACCGGCGTCGTCGGTGTGTACGTGCAGGATCAATGGCAGCTCGCGAAGCGGTGGAGCCTCGATCTGGGCGCCCGGATCGACTACGAGGCATACGGTGGATTCCAGCCGAGCGCTCGGGCGGCATTGTCCTATGAGCTGAGCGACCACGAAGTGATCTACGGAGCGGTGTCGCGTGCCTTCCAGATGCCGCCGGCCGGCCTGCGCTTCGTCACGACTCCGATCCTCAACGGCCTTACCTACGTGGAAGGCGATCGCACCGTCAACCCCGAGACCTTGCTGGCGTTCGAGCTCGGATACCGCGGGCGATTGTTCGAATGCCTGGATGCCAGCTTGAACTTCTTCTGGCACGAGTTTGACGACCTGACGACCATCACCCCGAGGCTCGGACCGCCGGGCCTGCTCACGATGGACTTCGACAACCGCGCGCGCGCGTCGATGTACGGGGCGGAGCTGGAGCTGAAGTACGCCGTGACGAGGGACCTCACATTGCTGGGGAACTACACCTACCAGCAGCTCGATTGGTATTCCACAGCGCCGATGTTCGACAAAGACGCGATCTCGGCGCCGAAGCACAAGGCCATGATCGGAGCCACCTACAGCCCGACCCCGGACTTGCACCTTTCGAGCTATCTGTGGTACGTCGATGCCGTCGAGGCGCCGAATTCCGCCTTCCCGTTTCTCGCCAGACACATCGACCCCTACTTCCGGCTCGACGTACGAGCTGAGCTCGATCTGTGGGACGACCGGGTGTCGATCGCCGTCGGGGCAAAGAACCTGCTCGACCCCGAGCACGCGGAAGGCGGGACGGTCTTTCTGAACGAAGCCGAAGTGCCTCGGATGGTCTACGCCGAAGTCCGGTTTGCCATCCCATAGGGTGCAGCACGCGAAGAGTGTCGCGGAAACAGATGATAGATGCGCTTCAACCACATCTCTCACGTGACACGCTTCGACGCGGAGTGCCGCCGGTGCGCTCGGTCGGCGATTGCATCCGCCTCCAGTTCACGGCCACGAGAGTCTGTGCGCTGAGCATACTCTTGCTCGCCCTGCCGGCTTGGCTCGCGGCGCCGACGGCCACTTTCGCTCAGACCGGTGGGGAACCGCCGCACGCTCCCGACATCGACTTGAACCCGGACGACGATGACGAAGAGGATTTCGAGGACATTGACTTGCTCGAACTCGAAATCCCGATCGTCGTCACAGCCGGACGGCATGCGCAGAAGCTCACATCCGTTCCCTACGCCATGAGCGTAATTACAGCCCGGGACATCCGACGCGCCGGGGCGAGGACCATTCCCGACGCGCTGCGCCTCGCGGCCGGCGTCGACGTCGCTCACCTGGCTTCGGGTTCCTCGGCCGTCTCGGCGCGTGGGTTTCACGGCTTCGTGGCAAGGCAGATTCTGGTGCTCGTCGATGGGCGACAGATATTCAATTCCCTCTTCGGTGGAGCGCTGTGGCACTCCTGGCCGTTCCAACTCGAGGACATCGACCGCATTGAGGTCATCCGCGGCCCCGGTGGCGTGATCTGGGGAGCCAACGCCGTCAACGGCGTGATCAACGTCATCACCAAGGACCCCACAGATCAACTCGGCCTGACGCTGTCAGCCGGTGGCGGCACCAGAGGCAGTTTCCATCAGCATACCGGCTACGCCGTAAGAGACGGCAAGCTTCGGTTCCGAGTTTCCGGCGAGTACGAAGCCAACGATGGTTTTCGCGAGGGTGGATCGTTCATCCGTGGCCTCGAGGATGAATACAAGGCGGGGCGCATCGGGGTTCACGCGATTTACGAAACGTCACCGACGGATCGCTTCACGCTTTCCGCCGGGCACGCTCTAGTGGATGGCGCCTATCCGCCCCCACCGCTGGCCGGCCTGGCCCTCACGCGGAACTCCGGCAGCCAGGCGTCGTTCATCATGGGCACCTGGAAGCGCGAAGTCGCCCCGGACAATCAACTCGAACTGACCCTGTACGCCAACGACCTCTGGGCCTCGCAAGGCATGCCCGCCGTCGACTATCGTTATCAGCAAGTCGCTCTGCAACTCCGTCAGACAGTAGTCCCCGCGGAAGCACACCGACTGACGTGGGGAATCGACACGCGCCTCGACACGATCGACACCGGCAACGGCGACCCCCATTTGCTCGACGAGGACCGCATCACATCCGCCGTCGTGGGTATCTATGTTCAGGATCAATGGCAGCTCGCGGAACGATGGAAGCTCGACCTCGGTGCGCGAATCGACTACGACACCTACGGCGGGATTCAGCCGAGCGCCAGGGCGGCTCTGACTCACGAGTTGAGCGACGACGCAATCCTGTACGGGGCCGTGTCGCGAGCCTTTCAGATGCCGCCGGCTGCGGTCAGGCAACTGGAGGTTCCCCTGCTGAACGGCCTCGCGGTAGTCGATAGCAGTCGCGACATAGACCCGCAGTCGCTGGTCGCTTTTGAGCTCGGCTACCGAGGTCGGCTGTTCGATCGCGTCGACACCAGCCTGAACTTCTTCTGGCATGAATACGACGAGATCACGACCTTAAGCCCTCGGATCGGCCCGCCGGGCCTGATTGCGCTGGACCTGGACAACCGTGCGCGGGCCTCTTCATACGGCGCGGAGCTGGAACTGAAATACGCCGTGACGGACAAACTGACGTTGCTGGGAAACTACAGCTACACCCAACTCGACTGGCATGCCTCGGTGCCGCTGCACGATTCGTATTCCATGTCGCCACCGAGGCACAAGGCCATGCTCGGTGCGGTCTACAGCCCAACCGAGGATCTGCACCTGTCGGGCTATCTGTACTACGTCGACGCGGTCGAAGCACCCAACCCACTGTGGCCCTTCGTGGGCAAGCAGATCGATCCCTATTTCCGCCTCGACGTTCGAGCCGAATACGAGTTCCGGGAGGATCAGGTTTCGATCGCGATAGGAGCGCGAAACCTGCTCGACCCCGATCATGCCGAAGGTGCGTCGCTCTTCATAAACGACGCGGAAGTACCCCGGATGATCTATGCCGAAGTTCGAATCGCCATTCCTTAGCCACGGGATTGCTGCGTTGCCGCGCCGGCTAGACGTGGATCGGCCGCAGCCGAGTCCATACCGGAAAACCACGGGCACCGGATGTGGATATGGGATTGACTATGCGCCGACCTCGGCGGCTTCCGCGCCCGATTCGAGCACCTCGGAACCGCTGGCCGTGTTGATGTGATCCGCCTGGCCGGCGACCTTGCGATAGCCCAAGTACTGGACTATCTCGAACACCTCGGACCAAGTCGGGAAGGGGCGATCATTGATGCGTTTGTACTCGTCGATCGCCATGATGAACTCGAGGAGTTCACCGGTGATTTCACCCTCTTCAGCGGCACGGCGCACCTCGCCGCGTCGCCGGCCCGGCCCGCGTCGACGATCCATGCCCGAACGGCGGTCAACCGCTGCGCGCCGCCCGGTTCGACCGGACCGTCGGTCTTGTTCGTCTTGAATCTCTGACATACACCGTGCATCGGTTCAAAGCACGGCGACCTTAATGACCTAGGCCGTCTCGATCCGGCGCAGTCGGGAAGGTTCCATAATCGCGGTATGCGGCGGCCGTCAGTGGGCCAACCGGTTTTCGGACGGGCGGATTGGCGGAGGACTAATGGTCACGATCCGTGTCCACGTCGACATCGTCGTCATCGTCATCGGCGAGAAGATCGTCGTCCTCGTCGTCGTCTAGCTCATCCACGTCGGGGTCGTCGAACAGATCGTCGTCATCGAAGTCATCATCGTCGTCGTCATCCCAGCCGCCGTCGTCGGCATCGACAGACGCGATGAACTCGCTGTCACGCTCGGGGAAAGTCCCCGGCGCCAACTCCGGGATACCGGTCTCGCCCGCCCCTTCGTGCTCTTCGACCGGTGCGGGAATGAGAGGTTCCTCGAATCCCGTGCAACACTCCCCGACCTCTTCGCGATCACATGAGTAGAGTAAAGCCTTCATCTTCTGCTCCACCGACGGTTTTCCGCGGCGCCCCCGCCTCGGCAGTCGTGAATCCGCGCATCCTCCGGACCGCTCCTTCCGCGAGTCCGTGAGGCGTCGCCACCGGAGGCGACCGCTCCGGAAAAACCGGGCAAAGTGTAGGTCCACAAGAGGTGTCGTCAAGCACAAATCACAGGACGTTTTGACGCTGCAAAAACCGTGCCAACGAGCGGGAAGGCACCCCGTCGGCCGCTCGATCGGGGGCGATAGAGACAACTCCGCGAGCGCCAAATGCCCCACTGGCATCTACCCGGCTGTTGGGGGTACACTGACGCCACCATGGAGAATCCAACCGAGACGAGTGAACCGGTGGAACCGGATCCCCCTTCCGGCAGATCGGCCGACACCGATAGCCAGGAGGCCTCCGGAGAGGGGGCTACCCTGGCACAGGCGGCCGGCGACGGCGAAGGCGTCGATCCCGCCGCCGAGAAGGAACTGTGGGTCGGAAGGACCCACTGGAAACACTACGCAGGCCGCATCTTGCTCTGGGTCGCTGCGAACGCCACCGTAGCGATCGGGCTGGTCTGGCTCTCGTCGAAGTGGGATGCCCTGACGGGCTCGACGGCCTTCTGGATCATCACCGCCCTGCTCGTGGTATCGGGTGGCGTCGTTTTGGGACGGGTCGCCTATCGAATCATCGGGCACCGCTACCGCCTTACGTCCCAGCGGCTCTTCATCTCGCGAGGCATCCTCAGCCAGACGATCGATCAGACGGAACTTATTCGTGTGGACGACGTGCGGGTGCACAGAACGCTGCTGGACCGGATCTTCGGGCTCGGGACCGTCGCGATCGTCTCCACCGACGCCACCGACCGAGAGATCGTTATCGAGGGGATCGCGGAGTCCGATCGGATCGCGGAAGCCATCCGAGGCCGCATGAGGACCATGCGCCGCAAATCACTCTTCGTCGAAAACCTGTAGCAGCGGGTGGGCGATGACGGCCTACGCCGCCGGAGCCACCCGGGCCACGACCGCGCCTACGACCTGCCCTTCTTCCCACCCGTTCTTCTTGTACTGAGGGAAGTACGGGTCCGACTCGCCGGTCGGCTGACCGTGACAGAGCAGACAGGCCTTCTTGGCCTTGATCGGCTCCGCGTAATAGTAAGCCTCACGCGTTCGCCGGATCGCCTCGGGCTGCCCGGTCTTGATGTCGGCGAGCATCGCAATCGCGGTAGCGTCACCCGCGTTGTGCGGATTGCGCGGCTCGTCGACCACCATCTTGACCCACGCACGCCCCCCCGTGACCTCGGGTACGACCTGGTGAAAGACCTTGTCCGCCACGGCAGCCGGCAACAGGAGGTTCTCGGCGAGCCACGCCCGATGCGCGAAGTCGGCGCCCCCGTAATGCGAGCCGATGACACCCCGAGTGCGCAACTCGAGTTTGACCAGCAGCCGCGCCAACTCCACGTCCGCCTGCGCGGCATGGTAGCTTGCAGTCTTCCCGGGCGCAGCGCCGTCGCTCTTCGCCGCTGCGCAGCCCGAGACGAGCCCCGTCGCCAACGCAAGCAGGGCGAATCCGACGATCGGTACAGTGCATTTCATGCCTGTTCTCCCGTGCTACTTCCCTCTCGCGATCGAGTCGCCGACCCTACTTGAGGTTCTCCGGATTCAGCGGCTTCAGATCATCCACGACGAACATGCCGTCCTTGCGGATGAGTTCGCCGTCGAACCAGATCTCGCCGCCGCCGTTCTTCTCATCCTGAAGACAGACGATATCCCAGTGGACGGTACTCTTGTTGCCGTTGTCGGCCTCTTCGTAGGCTTGGCCCGGCGTGAAGTGGAACGAGCCCGCGATCTTCTCGTCGAAGAGGATGTCCAGCATCGGCTCCGTCACGTACGGGTTGAAGCCAATGGCGAACTCACCGATGTACCGGGATCCGGCGTCGGTATCGAGCACCTTGTTGAGGTGCTCGGTGTTCGAGCTTGTGGCTTTGACGATCTTGCCATCCTTGAATTCGAACCGCACATCGTCGTGCATGACGCCCTGGTAGATCGTCCTCGCGTTGTATTGCACTACCCCGTTCACGCTATCCTTCACCGGAGCGGTGAACACCTCTCCGTCGGGAATGTTCAGTTTGCCGTCACACGGGATGGCGGCGATGCCCTTCGCCGAAAACGACAGCTCGGTGCCCGGCCCGACGATCTTGACCTGGTCAGCCTCGGTCATCCGCTTGGCCAGAGGCTGCATGGCCTTGCCCATGCGTGCGTAGTCCATAGTGCAGACATCGAAGTAGAACTGCTCGAACGCCTCGGTGCTGCGGTTCGCCTGTTGAGCCATCGACGACGACGGCCAGCGAAGCACGACCCACCGCGTCTTGGGCACGCGAATGTCCAGGTGTACCTTCTTCCACACGCTCTCCTGATAGAGCTTGTGCTTGTCCTCCGGAAGATCGGAGTTTTCGGCGATGTTGAAGCTACCGCGCAGGCCGAGGTAGGCATCGACGTTGCCCATACGCAGCGCCTCGGTTTCGGCCCACAACGCCATCTGCTCCTTGGAGCCGTTCATCATCAGCGCCCGGTTGACCCGGTTGCTCTTGAGCGTCACGAGCGGATCACCGCCGGCCTCGCGGGCCACGCGGATCAACTCGCACGTCATCTCGATTGGAATATCGATAGCCTCGATCAGGATCTTCTCGCCCTTCTTCAGCGCGGTGGAGTACTTGATGAGGACTTCAGCCAACTTGGTCATTCGCGGATCGATCATGGTTCATCCCTTGGTAAGAGCCGGACTGAGCATCGGGCGAGGTCACGAGCGTCAACCTCCCGCTCCGTGGAATCCGCCGCGTCGCCCCGGCATAAGCGGGCTTGCGGCCGAGCCGAAGCATAACATGCGTGCCGTGCCGTGTGAACGGTGCCGGCGGGCCCGCTCAGCCCTCCCCCAACCCCGTTTTTCGCAAGTCTCGCGGCTCTGAAAGCCGATTGAAACCGATAGCGGTGGATTCGCACTATTCGCTGAGGGCGGATACAATAATCAAATGAGGCCGGCGCGATGCCGATCGCGATCGGCCCACCCGAACCGCTGGAGTAAGGACTGGCCGATGGCCGACCGAACACAGAAACAGACAAGTAAGCTCGACACGGTAGAGCCGCTCGGAAAGCGCGTCCTGATCCGCAAGGATGAGGACAAGAAGGTGACCAAGGGCGGTATCGAGCTACCGGATTCGATTGAGATCCCGACGATCACCGGGCGCATCGTCTCCGTGTCGACCCAGATCGAAAACGATGAGGACTTCCCGGTGCGCCAGTACGATCGCGTCCTGTTCAATCCCAAGCACGCGATTCCGGTCGAGTTCGATGCCGACAACTGCCTGTACGTCGTGCCCATCGAGGATGTCGTCGCCGTCTTCCGCAAGAGCGAGTGAGGCCGTCCACCCGTGTGAACCACGCCGAACCGAACGAGCGTACGGCGCGTACCGAGCGAAACTGCGATGATTCACTTGCCCTCCCCGGCGCTGATCGGCGTGATTCACCTTCCCGCGCTCCCGGGCCGGGCGAGTAGCCAACTGTCAATGGACGAGGTCATCGAACGGGCGCTGCAGGATGGCCGCACGCTCCGCGAAGCAGGCTTCGATGCCGCGATCATCGAGAACTTCGGGGACGCCCCCTTCCCCGCCACCGACCTGCCACCGGCCTGCATCGCCGCCATGGCCGTCGCAGCGGAACACGTCAGGCGCGGCGTCGAGCTCATGATCGGTATCAACGCACTCCGCAATGACGCGACTGCGGCCCTCGGCATCGCAGCCGCCGCCGGAGCGTCCTTCGTTCGCGTGAATGTCCACACCGGGGTCAGCGCCACCGACCAGGGGTTCATCACGGGTAACGCGGACGAGACACTCGCCTATCGCAAGTTGCTCGGTCGACGAATCGCGATCCTTGCCGACGTCCACGTCAAGCACGCCACCCCGATCAGCCAACCGGACATTGCCCAGGCTGCTCGGGACACAGCCTATCGCGGGCTCGCGGACGGACTCATCGTGACCGGCGCTGCCACGGGTGACGCGGTCGACCTCGATGAATTGCGCGCTGTCCGCGCCGCAGTGCCGGACCGACGGCTCTTCGTCGGCAGCGGAGCCACGCCGGACACGGTCCGGTCCCTGCTCGACGTGGCCGACGGCGTCATCGTCGGCACGGGCATCAAGATCGACGGCAAGCCCGCTAACCCGATCGATGAGGCACTCGCCGCGAGCTTCGTCCACAAAGCCGGGCGGAGGTAGAGCTGACATTGGCACGTCCACGCATCCATTTGATCGCCCCAGCCGCTTCCTGCAGACCGTTCCTGCAATACGCCCTGATTCCGTCGGCTGAGGCCCTGATCGGGATCGTCCAAGATGCCGTGGGCGATGGCTACGAGGTCACCGGCAACCCACGGCTGATCGACGCCGAAGAGGATGAGGACCTCGACGGTCGGCAGGACGACGCCGAGCGGGCCGCCGACATCGAGGAGGCGCTCGCGGACGACCGTGTGGCCGCTCTGATCGCCATTCGCGGAGGAGCCTGGCTCACGCGCATCATCCCTCGGATCGATTTCGCCGTGCTCGACGCCAGAACGCGCCCCGTCGCCCTGTTCGGCTTCAGCGAAATCACGACGCTGGTCAACATCGTCGGAGCGCACGCCAACGCACGCGGCGTATACGACAATTCCCCGGCGTTTCTGCAATACGCACTCCGCCACTTCGCCTTGACGCGAGGGACGGATGAGACGCTCGGCGGCCAACCCGGACGGGTGTGGGCAAGGAAGATGCTCATGCCCGAGTTCAGCGCCTTCTTCCAGGACGCCGTCGCGATCATCGAGGGCGCCGGCACGTCGCGCCCGCTGACCGCCACGCTGGTGCGCGGGGAGTTGCCGGACGTGCTGGAAGCCACGTTCGTCGGCGGCAATCTCACGGTGTTCCTGACGCTTCCGGCATCCCGATTCGGGGCACTTGTGTCACCGGCGGGACACTGGCTCGCACTCGAAGACTACAACGAGAAACCCAGCCGGCTGGATCGGATGCTCGCCCAGTTGACCCTCGCGGGCTATTGGCAACGCTGCGACGGCGTTCTTCTCGGCGATTTCCACCGCGAGGAACTGGACTGCAGCAAAGCCGTACTCGCCTGCCTCGATCGGCACCTGCCGCAGGATCGGAATGTGCCCGTCCTGACCACGAAGCAGTTCGGCCACGTCTGGCCCATGTCGCCCATCCCTCTGCACGTGCGCACGACGATGGCGAGAACCGACGACCGAGCGTACGCCCTCCACTGGCCCGCCCAGGACATGCGCATCGTCTAGTGCTCTTCCAGACGACCAGTGATGGGTGGCATGGGCAAACTCGTTTGCCCGTGGGTGTGGACCATTGAGGCACACGGGCAAGCTACCGCTTGCCCATGCCACCCGTCAGATCAGCGTTGACGGCGCTTGGCAGCTTGCGCCCCGCCGTCTATGCGACGTCGCGCAAACAGGCGCTTACGCGAACGAGAGCCTCTTTCAGGTCGGGCGCGGGCAACGTCGTCGACAACCGAATGTGATCGTCCATGTCGAAGAAGGTCCCCGGCACGACCTGTGTGTCATACTCAGCCACCAGGCGATCGTTGAACCGCCCCGCATGCACCCCCACGGGCAAGCGCAGACACTCGAAGATCGCGCCATAGTTGTCATGCGCGGTCACCATGGGCTCCTCGGCAAGCCAGGCCTCGAAGATGGGCCTGCCCTCACGGTAGTAGCCGCGGAACCGCTCCTCCCACCGCTCGATCTGCTGTAAGGCATGGACCGCAAGTGACGCAGCCGGCGCGGCGTTGTCCACGCTCAGCAGATCCATCACGGCCTGCGCACGCTCCATGAGCCCTTCCGGCAGGAACAGCCAGCCGGCCCGAAGCCCGCTGAAACCGTAGACCTTCGTCAGCGAGTTGACCGTGATCACGTTGTCCGCGAGCTGCGCTGCCGTCCAGAGCGGCGCCCCGCAGTTAAGGTAGGTAGAATCCAGATAGACCTCGTCAATGATAAGCGTGGCGTCGTACCGGGCGCAAAGCTCAGCAAGCTGGGTAACGGCATCCTGCGGGAGGAGTCGCCCACTGGGGTTATGCAGATTGGTCAAGACAACCACGTTCGCTCCGTTTCCCAGACCCGACTCGACCGCGGACACGGACACATCGAAACCGTCCACCGGGGTGCGCTCGAGCGGCAGGACGGTTAAAGCGAGGAACGAAGCCACACGCTCTATGGGCTCGTAGATTGGGTTTTCGAGCATGACAGTGCCACCACGTTGCGCAGCGGCGCCTAGCGCGATGAAGTTCCCCGAACTCGCCCCTGGCACCGGCAGAATCCGCTCGGGCCCCACGCCGTACCGGTCGGCAAGCAGCTTAATCAGGGTCGGATTGCCATAGGGTCCCTCCACATCGAGGCTTACCGTAGCCTGATCGGCGGCCCACTCGTCATGCCTCACCGACGGCACACCACTGACCGTCATCTCGTAGCGCACCTTCTGATGCAGCTTGGCCCAGCGGAGATAATCCATAGAAACCCCTACTCCCGAACCGTATAGCGCAGCGCGATTCCCTCTTCTCGAGGCACCGCACCACCGCAGCCAAAAAACGCAGTGACAGGTCTTGTCATCCTGAGACCCGAGTGGTATCGTAACGTGCTGTAGGAACTTTTCACAGGTTCCCACCCGCCCGAACCGCGACTCGTATCGTTCGGCGCGTCGCGTCGAGTTTGATGCCCAGAAGGGAGCATATCATGGCAAGTCAACTGAGTGCGAGTTCCGATTTCACCGATACGCTTGCTGTCCACGCGGCGCTGAAGCTCGCGATCAAGGCCAAGCACTACGACAAGAGCCCCGCGGTCAAGAAGGCTGCGCTGGGCCTCTGCAAGGAACTCGAAGGCGAAAAGTCGATCTACGGCCGCCAACTCAAAATGCTCAAACTCATGCAGAAAGGCGCCTCGGTAGCCGAACTCGGACGCAAGCTCAAGTGCTCGCGACGTACGTTGTTTCGTTACCTTAACCATCTCGAAGGTGCCGGAGTCGACATCTCGCTCGATGGCAGCAGGTACCGCGTCGGCAAGGGCGTATCGAGGATGATCCAGGCGTAGGCGAGCACACTTCCCGCGGTGCGGAGTCAGCCGTCCTGATGTTCGGCCGCCGAGTCCGAAGCATCGGCACGGTCACAGCGGTTTCGCGAGGAGAGCTGTCGCACGGCCTTCTCGACCAGCCGACGAAGCGACGCCGATAGATCCCAGTCCCGGTCCGCCGCGCGGGGCTTGGCAATACAGACGATATCGACGCCTTGCGGCAGAACGCCCTTCTGCGTCCGGAACGCCTCTCGGATGCGACGGCGCACGTAGTTCCGCCGCACCGCGTTGCCGATCCGCTTGCTGACGCTCCGCCCCAAACGTGACCACGCCAGGTCATTGAGCGCGACGTACACGATCAGCCCCTCATCGGCGCGGCTGCACTTCGTCGCGAAAACGCGCGCGAAGTCCTCCTGCAGCCTCAACCGCTCGCTATACCGAAATCGCTGATCGTCCGACATGACCGCTTCCCATGCCGCGCCCCGAGAATGCCACGCACACCATTGACTCGCCCAAGAACGTGTATATCCCCGACCCGTGCCCCTGTCGACTCAGTGACAGCGAGGCTGTCGCCAAACCGGAGGCGGAAGTACACTCCGTCAATACAGGTTCTCGAGCCGCGCCACACGCATCAGATCCGGAGCGAAACTCGTGATTCATGGAACCATCTCGGCGTGCATCGCATGCCTTTCGTGGGGCACCGGGCCCGCTCCGGGGCACGTTCGTGACATGGTCCGCCTCGATCGCCCCGGCATGACCATCACCACGAACGTCCGCGTGGCACCCGGCACATATGAGTTGGCCGCAGGCGATACCCAAGCAGCGGTCGAGATCACCGGCGACGACATCACCGTGGATCTGACCGGAGTTACGCTCGTCGGAGCCGGCCCCGGCACGCCCGCTAACGCCTACACGGGACGCGGCATCACGATCACCGGCCGAAACGTGACCGTCAAAGGCGTGACCGTCCGGGGCTACAAAGTGGGAGTTTACGCGGAGAAAGCGCCCGGCCTGAGCATCGCGGACTGCGATGTCTCGCGCAACTTCCGCCAGCGCCTCAAGAGCACGGTTCAGCGCGAGGACCTCTCCGACTGGCTCTACGGCCACGAGAACGACCGGAACGAGTGGCTTCGATACGGCGCGGGCATCTACCTCTACCGCTGCCCGGACGCGAGGATCACGAAGTGCCGCGCCCGCAACGGCCAGAACGGCTTGTGCATGGTCCGATGCGACCGCGCCCGAATCACTGACAACGACATGTCCTTCATGAGCGGCTGGGGTCTGGCCATGTGGCGCTCGAGCGACGGCGAGATCATCAACAACAAGTTCGACTGGTGCATGCGCGGCTACAGCCACGGCGTCTACTCCCGCGGGCAGGACTCCACCGGAATCCTCGTCTACGAGCAGTGCCACAGGAACCTGTTCGCTTACAACAGCGCTACACACGGCGGCGACGGATTCTTCCTCTACGCCGGCAACGAGACCGTCAAGAAGACCGGCCGAGGTGGCTGCAACGACAACATCGTCTACTGCAACGACTTCTCCCACGCCGCAGCCAACGGCATCGAGGCGACCTTCTCGCACGGCAACGTCTTCGTCGCGAACATCCTCGACGAATGCACGCACGGCGTCTGGGCGGGTTACTCCTTCGACACCGTGATCCAGGGCAACAGGATCAGCCGCTGCAAGTACGGCGTGTCGATCGAGCACGGACATGGCAACGTCATCACCGGCAACGTCATCGCCGACACGGAGTTGGGCGTGCAGCTTTGGTGGGACGACGACAAGGATTTGCTTACCACACCGTTCGGCAAGGTCCACGACCGGTGCCCGTCGAAGAGCAATACCGTCACGAACAACAGGTTCCAGCGCGTCCGCAAGGGGATCCGCCTCGCGGACGATACAGGCTCGGCCGTTCGGGGAAACGAGTTCGAAGATGTCGAGGTGCCGGTTCATCTGGCCGGCGATACGAGCGGCACGCAGTTGGCCCTGGACGACGGACTACAAAATGCCGTAGTAGACGAGTCGACCAACGGTGTCAGCTTCCAGTCCGAGGGATCAAAAACCTCTCGCGGTCAAGACCGCTACGACATGGCAGCCATTGAGCAGCGTCTGGGCAGCAAGCACAGGCCGAGCGCCTTCTTGCCGGACGGCGTGCGCCGCGGGCGGAACCAGATCTTCATCGATCAGTGGGGACCGTACGACTTCACCGACGTACGGGCGTTTCCGTCGAAGATCACCGGCGGCAACAACGCCGTTGTCCAGTTGCTTGGTCCCGAATCGGACTTCCGCGTGACGAAGGTCCAAGGCGAAGTCCGCGTCACTCCCACCGAAGGACAACTGCCGGCCAAAGTTGAGATCGACACGACCGAGGCTGGACTTCAGCCGTTCGGCATCACCATCGCGACCGATGCGGGCCCACTCGCACTCACCGGCACGCTGCTTAGCACCCAATGGACGGTCACCTATTACGGCTGGGATGCGTCAACCGACCCACGTAGCGGCGACGCCGCGTGGCACGGCATCACGACCGAGGAGCCCCTGAGTCGAGCAGAGACCTCCGAACTCGACTTCGTGTGGCACGGCGGTTCACCGAACGAGAGCGTCCCGCGCGACCACTTCGCCACCGTAGCCACCACGCAAATCGAACTCCCTGCCGGCAAGTGGGACCTGCGAACCATCTCCGACGATGGCGTGCGTGTGTTCATCAACGGCAAAGAGGTGTTGAGCAACTGGACCTGGCACGGACCGACGGAAGACAAAGCAACGATCGAGCTTGCGGCTGGATCGCACAGGTTCCGCGTGGAGCACTTCGAAATCGACGGCCACGCCGAACTGCGATTCAAACTCGAGCCGGCAAGGCCTTAGCCCGCTTGCGGCGGACAAGCAACAGGATAACGGCCGGCACCAGCAGCGGACGCACGATGAAGGTGTCCAGCAGGATGCCGAGCGCGAATGCCACCGCGAACTCCTTCATCAGCACCAAGCTCCCCGAAAGCATCGAGGCGAACGTCGCGGCCATAATCAGACCGCAGCTACTGACCACACGCCCGGTCTTCCGGATGGCGATCTCGACGGCCGCCTCGGGCTCGTTGCCGCTGAGCTCCTCCCGAATCCGCGTCACCACGAAGATGTTGTAGTCCTGCCCCAGACTCAGAATGATGATGAACAGCAGGAACGACACGATGTACCCGAGCCCGTCAAGGCCAAACCACCACCAGAACACGAGCCAGGTCGCCCCGTAGGCCGCCAGGAAAGTGAGCATGGTCGCCATCACGAGCACGGCCGACTGGACCGGCGAGCGAATGAGCCACAGCAGAATCGCGAAGATCACGACGACGGCGGCGATGGCCACCGTTCGGAAGTCGCGCCTACGCAAGTCGCTCACGTCGCGATAGAGCGGCGTGTCGCCCGTCAAGTCGATCCGGAAGGAACTCGCGCCGGTCGCCTCAAGCAGGCCCGCTTCGGCCACGGCGTCAGCGACGACCTCGCGAATCGTGTCGATCTGATCGAGAGCCTCGCCGCTACGCGGCTCTATCGCCACACCCAAGTCGATCCGCGTCGACTTGCCCGATCGACCGATATACGCCTCACGCGAAAGCCGGGCCGTCAGGCTCGGCAGCAGGCCGCTGACAGCCTCGCCGGCCCCCGGGGCATCACTCCTTCGAGAAAGCCCCAACGGGTCACCCAAATCACGCTGATAAAGTAGCGGAACCCTCCCGGCGAGGGACTCGGCAATCTGATCTAGCGTTCGCATCAAGGCGGGAGCGGCGCTATCCGTATCGAGCCGCCCATCCGTCGACAGCACGAGTGTCTGCTCGCTGACACCTTCGCACCCGAAGAACTTGTCCGCGTAAAGCCGCGCGCCCCGTACGAAAGACGAGTCGGCTGGAAACTCCTCGTAGGCATCATAGAGCGGCTCGACGCGCAGCCCCACCCACGCCAGAGGGAGCAGCATCGAAACCGTCATCACCGCGACGAGTGCCGGCCGGCGGGTCACGGACGCAGCCACCGCCCGCCAGAGCCGGCTCTCCTCCCGGTTCACCGCTGAATCCGCGCTCGGCCAGAACAGGCGAGGCCCGACCAATGTGAGCAGCGACGGCGTCAACGTCAGCACCGCCAGCGTGCCGACGCAGATCGCCAGCGCGATCGTCGGCCCGCAGGTGTGGAGGTCGCGGTTGCCGGCCAGCGCCAGCGTCGCCAGCCCCGCGGCGTTAGTCCCCGCACTCGCCAGGATCGCGCCGCCGCTTCGCGAGACCGCCACCTCGACTGCGCGGGTCGTCTCGGCGCCACTACCGAGCTCTTCCCGAAATCGAGCGAACAGGAACAGGCAATAGTCCACGCCCGAGCCGACCAGGATGACGATGATCAGCATCTCGACCAGGCCGCTGATCTCCAACCAGGACGACGCCGCCCAGCCCACGAGCCCGAGCGATAGCATCAACGCCACGGCGATACTGACGATCGGCAGGAGCATCGCGACCGGCGAGCGGTAGATGGCGAGCAGGATGAGCATGACAGCCGCGAACGCCCACACCGTCGTCATGTCGACATCGCGTTTCGCGTTGGCGTCGAGCAACTCGCCCAGCGCGGCACTGCCCGTAACCTCCGTCCGTAACCCCGATGGTCGCTCGTGCCGCGACAGCGCCTCCTGTACCACGCGCACGCGCCTGACACTACTGTGCGTGAGCAACTCGGCGGGAAGATCGACGGCCACGAGTGCGGCTGTCCCATCGGCGTTCTGCAGGATCGGTGCAAGGTAGGGTGCCACGGCGACGGCGTGAACTCGCCAGTTCAATTCGTCCGCTCGCGACGCCAAGCCGCGCGCGACATGCCCGATGTAGGCCTGATCTTCGCCGGTCAGCCCCGTCTCACGAACGAAGAGTGCGACGACTCGACTGGAAGGCGCTTGGTCCGGAAACTCGGACCTAAGGACGGCCGCAGCCTGCTGTGACGGCATATCCGGCGGCAGAAAGCCGGTGTCATCATCCGCCAGAAGCGTCTGCACCCGCGGCGCCGGCCACCAAACGGCAAATGCAACGATAGGCCAAGCGATCAGCCACACCCAGGCGGTCCTCGTGACAAATCGTCCCCACGTCTCCATCGCACCTCGCATTCCGCCTGACCTACAGCTCCTATCGGACTCGCCAGCCGGGCGGGCATGGTATCGCATGTACCCCACCTGATCTACGCACGCCCTTGCCCCGATAACCCGCCCCCCCGACGGCTCGGCCCGGGCCTCACGAACCGCAGCGTGATGAAGACGCGCAACCGGTTGACCGACCTATTCACAGGGGCCGCCCCTCGTAACCCGGGCGGCTCGTGTGGCCGACGGCGACCGTGCGCATCTCGGGGGTCAGTGCCGTCGAAACGCCGACTCGCGGGCACATGGATTTCAGGTAGATGGCTGACGCCGTTGCTCTTCCCGCAACGTTTGCGGTGCCGCGCGACGGCGAACTCGTCCGCGTGACGATCGGCATCCCCGACGAACTCCGCGTGCTGCGCACGGAACTCGAACTGCTCGACCGAATCGATCGACAAGTGCGGTTCCTACTCGCCGCGAGGCGGGAGAAAAGCGGCAACCGATACGGCACCGAGGACCGCCGCGAATTAGCCCGCATCCTTGAAGACGCCGGGCGCGATGAGGTACGCCGGGCGATCGCAGCCATCGATCAGAAGTTCACGGACGCTCGAAAGGGAATCGCAATGACGGTCGTCAACGACGAGGCGGACAAGATAGTCCGCGAAGCTCTGGATAGTGGCGCGGTCGACGGCACGTCGCCAGGCGAGCCGGCCGACACCGAGACCGTACTGCCCGACGCGGTCGAGAACGCGTTGGCCAGCGCCGAGTCCGAACTGGCCCAGGTGGCTGCGACCGATACATCGCCGGACACCGCTCCGATCGACCCGCAGCCCGACGGCGTGGACATGCCCGCCGAGCCCGATCCCATAGCCGAAGCCATCGCCGGTGTCGAGCAGCCGGAGTCGACCGCCGTCGAGCCGAACACGACAGCCGAGGCCAACGGCGGTGAGTATTTTGAACCGGGAGCCCTCGACACATCACCCGTGAACGAGACGCCCGGCGAGTCGCACGCAGCACCGGACGACGAGGCCGACGCGATCGCAGCCATGGCGGCCGCCATCGAAACCGTCGACGGCGAACTGTCTGGCGCGCCGGCACAGGCCACCGCGGATGCGCCCACCGCCGCACCCGAGGCCGTCGGACCTTCAGACGCCAAGCCCGAAGCGTCGCAGGCCACGGCGCCTTCCGCTCCCCCGGCAAACGACGGGACGCCTCTCGAGGCGCCCGGACCAACCGGCAGCACGCCGGCTGTCGCTCCGGCAACGCCGCCGCCAAGCCCGGCGCCCCGTGCCGACACCGGGTATTCCCCGGAACGAGCGGTGGCAGCCGTAAGCGAAATCGAAAACGGCATTCGCATGCTGTCGGATCTCCTCGGCAGCGAGGTCAACCAGCAGTGGACACTGGCACGCGACGCGATGGAGGACATCGTCAAGGCTCAGACGGAAGTCCACGAGGTGCTCGAGCAGGCCCGGGGCGTGCTCAGCGACATCAGCCGGGTGAAGGCCGAGGCCGAGGTCGCCCGCGCGGAGGCCGACGTGGCCCGCCAGGAGGCGAAGTTGATTCGAGAAGACGCGGGCCGCGCCAAGGAGCGTGCCGAAACCAGCGCCAAGGCCGCGGAGCTGGCCGCCGACCAGGCCGCCCGCGATGCCCGGGCCGCCACCGCTATGCCCGCGTAGGAGCCGCGGCCCACCGCCGCTCAGGCCGTACTGCCCGATGACCGCGTGCCCGGCATGCCATTCCGTCGCGACGCACGCGCCTGCGCCGTGGACAACTTCACCCTGTCATGACATACTGCCGCCCTGACTGATTCACACGAAAGCCCCGAGTTCGCCTCTCGATCGGACGGAATTCGGCTGCTTCTCGGGAAAGGACGGCACAGGCGCTATGAGCATTCTCGTCGACAAGGACACGAAGGTCATCTGTCAAGGCATCACGGGCAAGGCCGGAGCATTCCATACAGCCGGCTGCCTGGAGTACGGCACCAAGATGGTCGGCGGCGTCTCGCCCGGCAAGGGCGGCACACGATCCGAGCACGACCTGCCAGTCTTCAACACGTGCCACGACGCGGTCAAGGCGACCGGCGCGGACGTGTCGATGATCTTCGTGCCCGCTCCGTTCGCCGCCGACGCCGCGATGGAGGCCGCCGACGCCGGCTGCTCCGTCGTCGTCCTGATCACCGAAGGCATCCCCACGCTCGATATGGTCCGCGCTCGGGACTTCGTCGAAGAGAAAGGTACCCTGCTGATCGGCCCGAACTGCCCCGGCATCATCACGCCCGGCGGCTGCAAGGTCGGCATCATGCCCGGTTACATTCACAAGCCCAAGAACGGCAGCGGGCACGCCGTCGGCATCATCTCGCGCAGCGGCACGCTGACGTACGAGGCCGTCTGGCAGTGTACGACGCGAGACATCGCCCAGACCACGTGCGTCGGCATCGGGGGCGACCCGGTCAAAGGGCTCAACTTCATCGAGTTGCTGGAGAGGTTCCAGAAGGACGAAGACACGGACGCGATCATCATGATCGGCGAAATCGGCGGCACCGACGAGGAGCAGGCCGCCGCCTACATCGAACGCCACGTGACCAAACCGGTGGTGGCGTTCATCGCGGGACAGACCGCCCCGCCTGGCAAGAGAATGGGGCATGCTGGTGCGATCATCAGTGGCGGAGAGGGTACGGCGGCGTCCAAGGTGGCTGCCCTGAAGGAGGCCGGCGTCAGCGTGGCGGATTCACCCGCAGCGCTCGGCGAGACGGTCGCAGCCGCACTCAAAAGCCGCTGATCGCCGTCATCCGAACGATAGCCGCCGCGGACGGGCCGCCGCGGCGCCTGCGCCGTCTCGATCCGAACGGCGCCACGCTTATCTATGAACTACTGGCTGCTTAAAACCGAGCCCGGGGACTACGGCTACGACGACCTCGAAGCCGATGGGAAAGTGCCGTGGGACGGCGTGCGCAATAACCAAGCGCTCATCTTTCTGCGGCAGATGGCGGAAGAAGACGCGGCCTTCATCTACCACAGCGGAAAACAGAAGAGCATCGTGGGCACCGCCACGATCGAATCGGGTCCCTATCCGGACCCGGGCGGGCAGGATGATAAGCTGGTGGTGGTCGATATCACCGCCAAGAAGCGCCTTCCACGGCCCGTGACGCTCGCCGAGATCAAGGCGGATAGCGCGCTGGCCGAGTTCCTTCTGGTTCGCAACTCGCGGCTCTCGGTGATGCCGGTGACCGCGGCGTGGTGGAAGAAGCTCTGCAAGATGGGCGGGCTCTAGAACGGCGAGCATCCGCGGGCCGGCGCGGCTTGAGCAGAGGCAAGGGGATCAACACGCGTGGAAGATGAACGGGACTCATTGCCCCAAGACGACTCCACCGTACCCCAGCCCTTCCCGTCGATGATCCCGATGGCCCGCCCGATCCTCGGTCCGGGCGCGACAGTGCTCGCCCTCTCCAAGCCCAGGCACGACATTCTGCTTCTCGATATGTCCCGGCCAAAGGCACTGGCCGACCTCGGGCTCATCGTCCTGCTGGTTCTCGCCGCCGAGTTGGTCGCTCAGTTGGCCGCATTGGGCGCCGTCCGACTTGCGGTGGGGGCCGACTTCGATCCCAGCATGTTCGATGATCCCGCATTCGAGCGGATCACGTCGATGGTGCTGCTCCCCTTCCGCGCCCTCGGCGTGCTCGTCGTCGTGCTCGCGCTCGTCCGTCTGCGAGGTCAGACCCGGCGCGCCATCGGAGCGTCGACGCCACGATGGGCCCTGGACGCGCTGATCGGCGCGGGCGCCACGTTGGCGGCTTTTGTGCTGATCTACATGTGGCAGTTCCTGGTGTGGCTCGTGTGGCCTGAAATGATCAAACAGATGATGGAGAACGCCGACCGGCTGATCGCTTTGATCCCCAAGCTGCACCCGCTGTCGCTGTGTGGCGTCGCGTGCATCGTGGGCATTTACGAAGAAGTGCTCTTTCGTGGATTCCTCCTGCCACGCTTGCGGCGGGTGACCAACAGTTGGCCTCTCGCGATCATCATCAGCACCGCCGTCTTCACGGCGCTGCACGCGGGCGATCAGACCTTTGCCGCTCTCGGGCCCATCACCATCCTCTCGCTCGTGTTCAGCGTAGTCACGGTGTGGCGGCGCTCGATCGTGCCCGCCATCGTGGGCCATGCCGCTTTCGACTTCGCTCAGTTCGTGGGGCTCTACATCGCTTACGGCGACAAATGGACGTGACCAACGGCAACCCGGAACAGGTGGCGATCCGACCCGCGACCTTGGACGATTACCCGGACATCGTCGGATTGTGGCGATCCGCCGGCCTCCCCTACCGCCCAACGGGCCGCGAGAGCGAAACCGCATACCGAGCGCAGCTCGAACGGTGCCCCGACCTCTACCTCGTCGCGGAGAGCCAAGGCCGCGTGGTCGGCGTGGTTTTTGGGACGCAGGACGGCCGAAAGGGCTGGATCAACCGCCTCGCCGTCGATCCGAGCTGCCGCCGCTTGGGCATCGGGCTGGCGCTGGCGACGGCCTGTGATACCGCGATTCGGGCCCAGGGGATCGAGATCGTCGCTGCCCTGATAGAGCCTGCAAACGAAGACTCAGTCGCCTTGTTCGAGAAACTCGGCTACCGAAGCGATGTCCCCGTCCGATATTTCCGAAAACTGAGTCGAGACGACATCTAGCCCGCCAATCCCGGCCGAAATCAAGCGGTTTACAGCCCGGCCAAGCACCGCTATAGTGGCTCCTCGCCGCTAAAGGACGGTTTTAACACACCCATGCAGAAACATCCGGATCTACCCAAAGCGTTCGCCGACCTCGGCATCGAGGTCCGCTTTCTCAAGGCTCTCAGGAAGGTCGAGTTCGTCGAGCCCTCCGATATCCAGACGAGTATGATCCCGCCCGCCCTCGAGGGCAGGGACATCCTCGGACAGGCCCGAACCGGAACCGGCAAGACCGCCGCCTTCGGCCTCCCGATCCTTCAGCGCATGGACCCCGCAGGGCGAATGCAGGCCATTTGCCTGGCGCCCACGCGTGAGCTGGCCGTGCAGGTGGCGTCGGAGATCAAGCGACTGTCCGAGTTCGCCGGCCTGCACGTCGTTCCCGTCTACGGTGGTCAGAAGATAGCCACGCAGCTCCACGCGCTTGGCCGCAAGCCGCACTTCGTGGTCGGCACGCCCGGCCGCGTCATGGACATGATGCAGCGCCGCGCGCTCGACATCTCCCACGTCCGGTTTGTGGTGCTCGACGAAGTGGACCGCATGCTCGACATCGGCTTTAGGGACGACATCAGGCACATCCTCAGCCATGTCAAAAGCGAGCACCAGACCATCTTCGTGTCGGCCACATTCAACGAGGAGATCACCCGGCTCGCCAAACGGTACATGAACGATCCCGTAGAGATCAACGTCTCGCGCGACCGGCTCACCGTCGACGAAGTCAAGCAGTCCTACGTGTCATGCGAATCCTTCGACAAGTTCAGAGTGTTGCGGTTGATCATCGAGCAAGAGAACCCGCCCGTCACGATCGTGTTCTGCAACACCAAGGCCATGGCCAGGAAACTCGCCAAGAAACTGTACGACGCGGGGATCGAGGCAAAAGAAATCCATGGCGATCTGGTCCAGGCGAAGCGCGACCGCGTCATGGATCAGTTCCGAAAACACCATATCAAGGTGCTCGTCGCCACCGACTTGGCGGCACGGGGCATCGACGTGAGCTTGATCAGCCACATCATCAACTACGACATCCCTCCGGACCCGGAAGTCTACGTCCATCGCGTCGGAAGAACCGCGCGGATGGGCGCCGAAGGCACCGCGATCACGTTCGTGACCAAGGAAGAAGGCAAGGAGCTGACCAACGTCGAGATGCTGATCAACCGGGAAGTCGAAGAGCGAAAGGTGCCTGACTTCGTGCCGCGCCCGCCGCGCGAAGAGGTCATCGAGAAGAAAGCCCCGCCGCCGGTCTCACGACTGAAGGCGCCAGTGTCTGCGCAGGACGGCCCCGACGCACCGAAACTACCTCGCAAGACGATCGGCAGCCGGTTCCGAACGTCACGCCGGCGACGCCTGTAACGGTTTGCGACAAGCCGCCGCAACGCGGTAACGTGCCAAACTGCATGATGGTAAGTACGCCATCGCCGCGCGTAGAGTATGAGCCGGACGCCGAGAGCATGACCGATCCAGCCGACTATATGCCCGACCCGACCGCGAGCGAACCCGCGAACGGCGACGAGGAACCGCAAGTACACAGGCACCACGTCCGTCGCCGCGTCGTGGGGCGCCGACTCGACAAGTACCTCCGAGGGCGATACCCGCGCATTTCAAGAACGACCATCCAGCGATACATCAAACAAGGGCTCGTCACCATCAACGGCCTGCCGAGCAAGGCCAGCTACGAGCCGGCGGCCGGCGACCTCGTCGAGATCAACCTTCCGCCGCCGCCCCCTACCGGGATCGTGGCTGAGGACATCCCGCTCGATATCATCTACGAAGATGAGTGGATCCTCGGCCTCAACAAACAAGCCGGCATCGTGTGCCACCCCGCCCGGGCCACGCAAACCGGCACCATTGCCAACGGTGTGGCGTTCTACGCTGCGCAGCTCAGCCGCGGCGACGACCCCTTCCGGCCGGGCATCGTTCATCGCCTCGACAAGAACACCACCGGCGTCATGCTGATCGCCAAGACCGACGAGGCTCATTGGCGCGTGTCGCTCCAGTTCGAACGCCGGACGATGAAAAAGCAATACTTCGCCATCTGCGAAGGCGAAATCTCGCTGGACGGCGACATCATCAACAAGCCGCTCGCGCCTCACCCGGAAACCACGAGCCGCATGATTCTGCCCAGCGCAAGCCCGCCGCGGCAGGCGATGTTCAAGGAAGCCATCACCGAATACCGCGTCAACAAGCGTTACCGCGGGTACACCGCCGTCGATCTCTTTCCCAAGACCGGACGAACGCACCAACTCCGCGTGCATATGGCGTCGATCGGACACCCCATGGTCGGCGACATGATGTACGGTGGGCACCCGCTCCACGAAACGGATCTCGCCGGCAACGGCAACAACGACCTGCTGCTCGATTTTCAGGCACTGCACGCGCGACGCCTGTGCCTCGTGCATCCGATTCGTGAGAAACCGCTGGAGCTGGAAGCACCGCTCCCACCGCGCCTATTGCGCATCCTCGAATTGCTCGACACGCACCGGGAGCGCGCCTGACGACGACTGGTGTGGCGTATCGGGATCAGCGCGACATTCGGAACCGCAACCGTCACGGCGCATTGAGTGAATTCAGCCAGACGGCGAAACCGCGGGCTTGCTTCCACGAGCACCGGCACGTCAGCGAGGGTCGCGGCGCGATTCGAAGCCGCCGTGTCGAACTTCGCCAGCCACTCGCGGACCCACCGACGCTTCGTCGGGATCACCGGCGAAAACGCGATTGAGGCGATCGAGATACCCCGACAGTTGCTCGTTCGTAAACTCCGAAAGGAACTCGGGAGTCGCGGTCGGGTTCAAGTCCATAATCGCAGTCAGCGTGTCGGTCTTGGGCATCATGATCGGCGACTCCATTCGCGGTACGGGTTCCTACGCGCACCGGCCTCGAGTGCCGGCGTCGCCATCGCTTATCGGCCACGTCACGGAGACGCCTTCACCGCTCATAGCGGTCCGGAAGCGGCAAGAAACGGCGCGTCACGCGCAGGCTCTGCGCCTTTAGTGGCGTCGCGTCGGCGCCAGGCCGACTCTGCGGCTGCCCCAGCCGTTGCGTGCCCACACCGTCCCCATCCGCGCCGGCGAAAAACGCGCACCACGGTTTTCGGATAACTCTGCTTCTGCCCGGTTCGGTGTGCCGTTGACCGGACGGTGTCCATGACGCTAGTATCCCGCTCTATGGCCATCCGATTCCAATGCGGCGCGTGCTCTCAACCGATCGAGATCGATGACGAATGGGCTCTCAAGGCCGTGGCGTGTCCCTACTGTCGCAAGACGGTAACCGCCCCCGTCGAGTCGACCCTCGACGACGTGAGCGCCATACCGACCGCATCGCCGCTGCCGGCCGGACCGGCCTCGCCGATGAACATGCCGGCTTCCCCTTACCCGGCAATGACGCCCGACTCGCATCCCAACGTAATCGCCGTGGTGGCACTCGCGCTGGCCGTCGGGGCGATCGTCGTCGTCCTAATCGTGCTCGGCGTATCAGCCGCACACGCCAACGACCTGCTGGCTCTCCAAGAGGCAATCGAACAAGGGGCCAAGCAAGGACAATCCCAGGTTCAAATCGCCATGGACTACTTCTCGGCAGACGCCGGCGGTGTGCCGGGCTGGGTGATTGTCGTCGGCCTGTTCCAGTTTGCTGCTTTGGGCTTGGCCCTCGCCGCACTGGCTTGTGGGTTGTTCGCTCTGACGCGAAAACGGCGACGCGGCCTAGCCATCGGCGCCGTAGCGATCTCCGGTGGCTACCTGTTCCTGTCGTGCGCCAACGTGCTCTTTCAGTTCGCCTGAGTGGACTTATCGCGATGCGCAAGCCACAGCGGGGCGCATTCGCGGTCGCCGCGCTCGGCAACTGCGGACGCGATCCTGTATCCACTGTTGCGGCGGCGTACTACCGGCGTGAAGTCTCGGTGGGGCCAGATTTCAACGGGGCTGGATCTCGGCGTCATTCCTTGGCTTGCTCGGCGGGGGCTTTCTTCGGGGGTGGAGCCGCTTTGGCCGTCGTCGGTACGATGAAGGTCATTCCGCACTCGCCACACCGAACGCGCTTGCCGCGCACGGACTCCGGCACCTGGAGAATGGTTCGACAGTTGAGCCTGGGACACTGTAGCGTGATTGGCATCGTCGACTCACCGCATCAAGAACGGAACTGACCCCGGAACCAGCGTATCCACCTGGACTATCGGCGCGGGCGTCAGGCGACTTTATGCCACGCCGCGACCGACGGGCCCATGTGGCCATGGCGGCCCT
>JAJDDX010000232.1 GCA_029260055.1 Phycisphaerae bacterium | reverse complement strand
TAGCTTCGGTCCGTCACCCGGAGGGTCTCGCGCACGTTGGGGTCGGTCAGGAGGATGGCGATGCCCCGATCGCGCTTGAGGTGCAGGATCTCCTGCTGAAGATCCTCGACGGCCTTGGGGTCCACCCCGCTGAACGGCTCATCCAGCATGATAAGCGTCGGCTTGGTCACCAGCGCCCTGGCGATCTCGAGCTTTCGACGCTCTCCGCCGGAAAGCGTTCGAGCAAGCTGGCGTCGCTGCTTGGCCAGCCCGAACTGCCCGACGAGCTTCTTGGCCTCCTCGACCCTTTGCGGGCGCGACATGTCGCGCATGGTTTCGAGGATCGCGAGCAGGTTCTCCTCCACGGTCAGGCGTTGAAACACGCTGGGCTCTTGCGAGAGGTAGCCCATGCCCAGTTGAGCGCGTTTGTACATGGGGAGCTTGGTCACGTCCTGCCCGTCGAATTCGACCGTGCCCTCTTCGGCATCGATCATCCCGACGGTCATTCGAAACGTGGTGGTCTTGCCGGCTCCGTTGCGACCAAGGAGCCCGACGATCTCACCGGGCTGCACGTCGAAACTGAGGCGGTTGACCACCGCCTTGCCGTCGTAGCGTTTGACCAGGTTCGTAACCGCCAGGAGCGGGCCGTTTCCATGTGCCATGGGCTTTGCGTTACCTCTTGTATGGGCTGAACCCTCGACGCTTCGCCGCCGAGCGCTTTGGATACGTTACAGCGATGGGCCGAACGCGGCTAGGCGGCCCTCGGCTTTGGCCCGCCGCCGGTTGTGAACAAATGTCGAAACGTGCATGAGGCTCGTCCGGACGCCGGCACACCCAAAACCGGGCGAGCCGTTGAGGTATTCTACCCACACGCACGTAAGCTAATTAAATCTCGTAGGTTATAAAACCAAGCGCCAACAGCCATGGTCCGCGGCCGGACGTGAGATGTACTGCTAGAGTTTGAATACTAAATTCCGGGTCCTCGCGGCGGGTCTTCGGGATATCCTGGATAGCCTGTGGATAAGGCGCGCCGCGTGCTAGGCAACCGCCGCATTCGCTCGCGCTTCGCCACCTTACAAGATGAGCTGAAGAACTAGCGAATCCACCGCATTCGGCCCACGTCCGGCACGATCCCCCAACGGTTGAACTTCGGAAGCCATTGCAGCCAGGGAATGCGCTGCATGCTAGGCCAGTAGACGAAGAACGCACGCCCGATCAACTGGTCACGCGGGACGGCACCGAGTTGGCACGCCTCGCCGCGCTGCCGCAAGTGCGGCCCCAAGCTGTCCCAAAGCCGCGAATCCTTGCTGGCGGCCGTGTTGTCGCCCAGCATGAAGTACTCGTGCGATCGAAGCATGATGGGGCACTCGGCGCTGCCCCAGCCATCTCGCGGCGCCCACGACGGCAAGGCCGACGAAGTGGGTACGTAGTAGTACTCATCGCGGTCCACCGCCAGGTGCGACAGCGTAAACGCCCCGCCCTCCGCGTGGAGCTTCGGACGAGAAGCGGAGACGGACCGGGTGCGACGCAGCGCCGCCAGGTCGGGTGCGTAGTACGCCGGCGCGTTCACGTCGTCCGAGGTGACCAGCACCTCCTCGCCGCCCACCGAGACCGCCACGCGATAGTCCGCGTGTTCGACGGCGATCTGAACGGGGCGTCCCGGCGTCAGGGGCTCGATCTGTACCGTCGCATCAACCCGTTGCCGCGCCCGCGGCTTCGGCCCCTTCTCGACGAGCGAGACTCGACCGTCAACGCCGATGGTGGCCGTGAACGTGCGGTTCCGGTTTGCCAGAGCCACAGCCACGCTGCCTCCGGCTCCTTCGGGCACCAACACGAACCGCACGCGCTGATCCGCCACGAACGGCGGCCCGCTACCGACGGAAGGCCAGGGCCTCGGAGCGTTTCCATTGATGTTGTAGGCGCACGTCGCTCTGATGGCCGGGCCGCGCAGCACGATAGTGTCCCCATCGAGGCCGCGATCCTCAAAATGTACCCGCCGTTTCGACGTGGACCATCCGGACTCGGCGTCGGCCACGGGCTCCCAGCGCGGGTGGGCTTCAGTTTCGCTGGCCGGTGACATGTCGTGGTCGTAGACAGGCAACCATAGCGATTGCTTCGCTACATCGGTCTTGCGGACGATTTTCGCCTTGGCGTCGAGTTCCTTCCTGACGAAGGAAGGGATCGGCTTGAGCGCGCCGACCCGCTTACCGATTCGAAACTCGTACTTCTCGCGCCGCACGGCGTCCAGGGCGGCCACGGTTTCCTCTGACAGCTCTGACATAGGCGCTGTATAGACATCGCCGTCGACGATCATGAGCACTTCGTTTGGCAGGCCGACGAGCCGCTTGATGAAATTCGTCGTGCCGTCGGACGGGTCCTTGAAGACCGTCACGTCCCAGCGAGCCGGGCCGAGTAACGACCCGTCGATGTCGTACGGCCACTTCAAGACGAGGATGCGGTCGCCCGACTCCGGGTTGCCGCGTTCGTCCGTGATCTCGAGTGAGCTGTTCGGGAACTTGCAGTTCGGGCAGTACGCCCGATGCTTCGAGCTGACGATCGGACCGCCGCGACGATCGCCCAGGTCGCGCAGGCCGTAAGCGAACTGGGTGCCGCAATCCTCGCACAGGATCGTCCCGTGCGCCCCGTAGAGCGTAGGCGCCATCGAACCGGTGGGGATGACGAACGCCTCGACGATGAACGCGCGGAAGACGAACGCGAGAATGAGCGCGACCACGATCGACTCGATCGTGTCCTTCACGCTTTCACGCGGATGCTCGTCTGTCCGTGTTGCCTCGGCCATGATCCTCCCGCCCGTTTGCTCGTCGATCGTACATCGGCTGAAACGGATGAATGCATCACCCGGCCCGCCGATCCGCCGGACGCCCCGAGGCATCCAACCAACGTAGGAACGCCATTTTGCGGGCGAGAC
>JAJDDX010000231.1 GCA_029260055.1 Phycisphaerae bacterium | reverse complement strand
CCCCGCCCCGCGCAAACACCCCCCCGTCACACCCCCCCCCCCGACCGCCGGGCCAGCTCGGCACAGCCACCAGCCTGCCGAGGCGATCGAAGAACGCCTCAATCGTGTCGACGTGGAAGTCCGACCCGTCGCCCCCGGCCTGGGCCGCCTCGATCCGCGCCTGAAGCCATGCTATCGCCCCGCCGACGGCCAGCCGGTGGCCCTCATGGCGGACTTTCCCTCGGGCCTCTTTCCTGACCGCCTGCAAGAGCCCCTTCTGCTCGGACGACAGCTTCTCGACACCGAAGTAGGCCCGTGCAAACCGGGCGATGTCCGTGCCGCGTTCGAATTCAGCCGCCGACGCCGCCAGATCGGAAAGGTCCCACACCACGCCCTTGCGCGGCACGGCCCCGGCGTGCAGCCTCGCATGGCGATCCGGATCGATAAGCGAAAGATGCCACTCCCCAGTGGCTTCCGATCGACTCACCAGGATGTTCCGCCAGAACAGACCACCGTGCATCACCCCCGCGTCGTGCATCCGCCGGATGACCTGTGCCAGAAGGATCGTGATGCGCCGCCGGATACTGACGTTCTCGCGGTGGTCCGCCATGAACGTATCCAGCGACTCGGCACCGATTACACTCTCGCTGATGAGGAAACAGGCAGTGACGAAGCCGAGCTTGCGCCTGCAGCCGTGGGCCATGGGCCGAATCGCGGGCACGCCGCGTCGCCGCATTTCCGAGAGGAACTCATACTCGAACCGCGCCCGCGGTGTCCCGAAAAAGGTCCCGCGCAGCATGCCGGCGAGCCGCACGCCCCACCGCCGATAGCGATAGCGCTTCACGTAGATCTGCTTGGGGTTGTCGGGGCCGAGGTCCAGGTCGACCGGGAAGGTTTCCGAGGAAGCGTTGATCGCCGCCATCGCCGCCGGTTGGTACTTCATGACCCGCTTGACGGAGGTCAGACCGATCGACGCGAATAGCTCGGCGTCGCTCGGGTCGATCACGATCTGTCCGGAACCGCTACCCATGGCTAATGCTGATACTCCTTAAGATTGATCGTCCCGAGTCCCGATCCTTGCGTCAAGGCAACGTCGCTGAATTCGCCGAGTTGCGACGCCTAGACCGAAAGATCACGGGCAAACTAGTTTGTGGCTGTCCGGCGATTCTCGCATACCGAGAGCGAGCGGAATGCTATCGCGTCGAACACCGTTGCGACATTTGGCCCTGAAAGGGCATGATAGCTAAAGCCCAGGGCAACGCCCTGGGTACGTCACCACGTATCCGACGCTTAGCCCTGAAGGGGCGTCATAAGAAACGCCCTATCGCGCCCCTTCAGGGCTCGGTGAATTCGTCGGAGCTCTTGTCCCAGGGCGTTGCCCTGGGCTTTAGCTATTCCGCCCCTTCGGGGCTTCGAAAGCGTCGCGGTATTTCACTAGTTTAGACGCGCTCTGGAGGGTACCAGCCGCGACTTGCAATAGCACATGGCACGTGCGTGCAGGATTCCCGGACAGCCGCAAACCAGTTTGCCCATGCCACCCGACATGTCATTCCAGGGTCGACGGAAGATCACGCGGCATCGGAGGTCGCTTCCGGCGGCCCGATAAACCAACCACCGATGCGGCGCGCGATAGCCTTGAGATCGAGAACGATCAGGTAGAGCGCCGGGATCGCCAGCAGCGTCAAGACGGTGGCAAAGATCAGCCCCGCACTGACCGAGACGCCCATCGGGATGAGGAATTTCGCCTGAAAAGACTGCTCGAGCAACAACGGGGCAATGCCGAGAACCGTCGTGGCTGATGTGAGCAGGATGGGGCGCAACCGCCCTTTACCCGCTTCGATCACCGCCTCGACAGGCTCCGTACCCCGCTCGATCGAGCGATTGATGAAAGTGACCAGGAGCATCGAATCGTTCACCACGATACCGGTCAGCGCCACGAGCCCGATGAGCGACAGAATCGTCAGAGGGAAGCCCATGAGGTAGTGCCCGATCACCGCGCCGATCAACCCGAACGGCACCACCGACAACACGATCAGCGGCTGAATGTAGCTGCCGAACAGGCCCGCGAGGATCACGTAGATCAGCACGATCGCGACCGCGAAACTGTACTTCAACGAACCGAAGGACTTCTTCGTCTCGAGCTTCTGCCCACCGTAGCTCAGCGTGATGCCCGGATAGCGCTCCATCAGTGACGGGAAGGACGCCGCCAGCGTGGCCATGATGCTGTCAGGTTCGGTGGTCTCCGTGTCCACGTCGGCTGTCACCGCCACGGCCCGCTTCTGATCCGTGCGCCTAATCGACCCGAAGCCGGTGCCCTCTTTCAGCCGGGCGACCTCGGTAAAGGGCACCAAGGCGCCGCTCGGTGTGGCGATACGCATCGTCTCGATGTCGTAGATTCGCCGCCGATCCGCCACCGGATAGCGGACCATGATCTTCACGTCTTCGCGACCGCGCTGAATCTTGCGCGCCTCGAAGCCGTAAAAGGCGGAGCGAACCTGGATCGCCAGCGACTGCGTCGTCAGGCCGAGCGCCCGAGCCGACTCGAACAGCTCGATCTGCACCTCACGCTGGCCGGCGTCGAAGTCGTCGATGACATCCGAGACGCCCTCGAATTCGCGCAGCCTCGCCTTGATCTCGGCCGCCGCCGCGGTCAGGTCTTCGAGGCGATCACCGCTGATGTCGAGGTGGATCGGAGCGCCGCCCGGGCCACCCTGCAGGCTTCCGAAGTTGAGCCGTTCGGCGCCGGCGATGTCGCCCGTCGCAGCCCGCAGGTCGTTGAGAATCTCCTCGCTGCTTCGGTTACGGCCCTCGCTCGGGCATAGTTCTATAAAGAGCTGTCCCAAATGCGTCTGCGGGGACGTAACCATGCCGTCATCGCTGACGTTCCGGCCCACCAGGGAGTAGACGGTGCTGAGCTCCGGCAGGTTCATGGCCGCCTCTTCGATGACGTGGACGGCGTCCCTCGTCTTTTGGATCGGCGCGCCGATCTCCATCCGCAGGTCAGCCACCAACGTCTCCGCGTCGACCTTCTGAATGAAGACGAACGGCACATGTCCGCCGGCCAGCACGCCCACAATCATGATCAACACGGATGTGAGCACCGCAATGGTGACGTAGCGGTATGCCGTTGCCTTGCGGAGCAGGACTTCGTACCAGCGTCGCAGCGTCTGCTGCATGTAGCGATCCTGGATCGCCCGAACGCGCGACGCAAACCGAAGCACGATGTTGCGCTTCACGCGGGCCTGATCCGCTTGGCTGCGTGCCTTGCCCGTCAGCGGTCGTAGCCCGTGCGCAAGGTGCGCCGGCAGGATGGTTAACGCTTCAGTCAGCGAGACCGTCAGTGCAATGCACACGATAACCGGCAGCGTTCCCATCCAGTCGCCCATCTGCCCTTCGATGAACATCAGCGGTACGAACGCGACGATCGTCGTCGCGATCGCGCAGACCACCGGCCAGGTCACCGCCTCGGTGCCTGAGATGGCTGCGTGCTCCGGTTCGACGCCGTTTTCGACTTTGGAAAAGACGTGCTCCGCGACGATGATCGCGTCGTCCACGAGCAGGCCGAGCACGATGATCAGGCCGAACATCGTGATGAGATTCAGCGTCTGTCCGAAGATCTTCATGCAGACCAACGAGCCCATCACAGCCAGCAGCAGCCCCATCATCACCCAGAACGCGACCCGCCAATGCAGGAACAGCAGCAGCGAGCA
>JAJDDX010000024.1 GCA_029260055.1 Phycisphaerae bacterium | reverse complement strand
GGTCCAAAACCGCCTGAGCCGCGGGCTTTAGCCCGCGCGGACGTCCGCGCAAGCTGAAGCATGCGGCTCAGATCAAGGCTTGCCATCGAGCCGCTCGCTCACGCTCGCGGTACAGATCCCCGCGCCTGGCCGCCGCGCATGCGGGCTCGCCGGCGCGTGCAACCGCTAGGATTTGCCGGAAAGCGCCCTGATCTTGTCGAGGACCTCCGGGTGTTCCGGGAATCGGCCGACGCTGTGTTTGTTCCAGACCTGCGTGCCGTCGACGTGTACGTCGAACACGCCGCCACCACCTTCGATCAGTTCACAGTCCGCGTTCAGTTCCGTCTTGATCGTGTCCGCCAGACCGGCGGCTTTCGGTAGGTAGTTTCATTCACCGCAGTACTTGATCGTGATATGCACTTTGACGTTCCTCCTCGTCGCTTCTTCCGTTCGTCGCTATATCGGCCCGAAAAAAAGAGCCGCGAGCTTTGAGCCCGCGCGGTGATCCGCACGGCCTAAAGGCCGCGGCTCCGTGTTGTCCGATACGTCGGTCGGCTACGCCAGGTTCATCGTCATGAGGAACTCGGCGTTGGTCCGCACCTTCTGAAGTTGCCCGCGAAGCAGCTCGATGGCCTCGACCACGTTCATGTCCGAAAGGACGCGCCGCAGGCGATAGACCAACTCGAGTTCCTTCGGATCGAGGAGCAGCTCCTCCTTACGCGTGCCGGAGCCGGGCACGTCGATCGCCGGCCAGACGCGGCGGTCGACCAGGCGACGGTCCAGACGAAGCTCGCTGTTACCGGTGCCCTTGAACTCCTCGAAGATGACCTCGTCCATCTTCGAACCGGTGTCCACCAGCGCGGTGCCGATGATCGTCAGCGATCCGCCTTCCTCCATGTGTCGCGCGGCACCAAAGAAGCGCTTGGGCTTCTGGAGTGCGTTGGCATCGACACCACCGGAGAGGATCTTGCCGGAATGGGGAACCTCGGTGTTGTACGCTCGCGCCAGCCGCGTGATCGAGTCGAGCAAAATGACCACGTCGCGGCCGTACTCGACCAGACGCTTCGCCTTCTCGACGACCATCTCTGCGACCTGCACGTGACGCGACGCCGGCTCGTCGAAAGTCGAGCTGACGACCTCCGCCGTCGTATGGCGCTGCATCTCCGTCACTTCCTCCGGCCGCTCGTCAATCAGTAGAATAAAGACGTAGGCGTCCGGATGATTCGCCGCGACGGCGTTGGCCATCTTCTGGAGCAGAACGGTCTTACCCGTGCGTGGCGGCGCGACGATGAGCATACGCTGGCCCATGCCGATCGGCGTCACGATATCAACGATGCGCATGTTGATTTCTTCGGGCGTCGTCTCGAGGATGAGCCGATTCTCCGGGTGGAGCACCGTCAGGTCTTCGAAGTTGGTCTTCTCGGTAACGGCGTTCGGGTCCTCGTAGTTGATCGCCTCGACGCGGAGTAGCGCGAAGTATCGCTCCGACTCCTTGGGCGGCCTGATCTGCCCGGCAACGATGTGGCCGTTGCGAAGACCGAAACGGCGAATCTGCGACGGGCTGATGTAGATGTCATCCGGGCATGGCAGGTAGTTATATTCCGGGCTGCGCAAGAAGCCGAACCCGTCGGGAAGGATTTCGAGAACGCCTTCACCGTACATGAGACCGTCACGATTGATCCGGTCTTTGAGGATCTTGAAGATCAGGTCTTGCTTCTTGAGACCGGTGTATTCCTGAAGCCCCTCTTCCTTGGCGACTTCATGAAGTTCGCTCACGGTCATGCGCTGAAGCTCGGTGATGTGGATGTCACCGCGCTTGATCTGCTCGTATTTGGCGTGCGTCTCGGCGTCCAGCGGGTTTTCGTCAGTCCCCGCGGCCTCTGCCGGCGCGGTCGCCTTGGCGTCTGCTACCTCGACCGCGGGCTCTTCGACCTCGGTGGTGGCGGTGGCGGACTTGCCGGACGACGACTTCTTCTTCGGGCTTCGAGCCTTACCCGTGGCGGCTTTCGCCATCAAACTTTCCTCCTGCAATATTACCTGACATGCGTCTTCACATAAGACGACTGGTTTGACCAGGTTTGAAGCGTATCTTGTCTTGTTGCCAATCTGTAACGCGGGAACCGCTTACGGTTGCGTACGAGAGAAGGTCGCCAGCACCTCAGCAAGAACCTGCTCAACTTTGGAATGAAGCTCTTCGGCGCTGGAGTTGTTTTCCACTATATGATCGGCATTTGCCCGCTTGATGTCCAGCGGCTGAAACAGTTTTTCCCTGCGCCGCAACTCCTCTTCAGACCAACCCCTTGTAGAAACCAACCGCTCAGCGCGCTTTGCCTCGTCGGCGTCAACGAGCACCACTACGTCGCATTGCGCGTCAAGCCCGGCTTCGTAGAGCTTGGGGGTATCCATGGCAATCGCGACTACGTCCGCGTCAGCGCCGTACTCCGCGATCAACTCCCGCTGCCGCCGCTCGATGCGCGGGTACAAAAGCCCCTCGAGCCGAGCGAGTTCCTCAGAATCATCGAACACGATCCCGGCGACCGCCCTGCGATCGACTTGCCCCTCAGCGGTTAAGACACCCTTCCCCCACCAATCCGACAGGTTCCGGATGACATCCGGATCCCGCAACTGGTCGTGACTCACACGGTCGGAATCGATGATCGCCACACCCAGCGACCGCAGAATACCTGCGACCGTTGATTTTCCGGCACCGATCCCGCCGGTCAGGCCGATGATCGGTTTCTCACGTTTCCGGTGAATCGGCGGCACTGATGTCCGAGCCGTTTGGTGAACGTCCAAACTTGCCTGAATTCGGTCTTCGTCCCCGCCGCTCGGGGTAGCCGCCAAAGCCCCATCACATTCGAGCCTGTTTCGGAAAGCGCTCGAATCTCCGTGGGATCGTCTTGTCCCGTGGGCACCGGCAACTTAAGCGGCGTAGCCGCACGTGCCAGACACCTAAAGAAACAGAACCGACGGTACGGAAGGGCAAATCGAAAGCTGGAGGCTACGCCCTGATGACGGAATCACTATAACCGGGAACGGAGCCGTTGTCACCCGGTTTCCCTGATTATGTTCCGCTCTTTTTGCCCCGTCAACCCCGACCTACAACTCCGGCCACTCCTGCCTGATCTCGAGCCTATGGCCGGCCGGATCATGCACCACAAGACGCCGGTCGGTATAGGACAGGCCCGACAAATAATGATAGGCCGCCTTGTGGTCCTCGAGCAACTCCGCCGCCTCTTCCAGCGAGGGGACGCGCAGGTTCAGACGCCGAACCAACGGGTCCACCTCCGGGCGCTCCACGAGACGGACGCGCAACTGCAGCCGCGCCGATTTGAAGCACAACTGGGCATCTGTCACGTCGTCGACCTCGCACCAATCGAGCCGGCCGACCTCCGTGTAGAACCAGACCATTTCCTCTTCGGCGCCCTTCGGTGCCTCGATCGTGATGTGCTCGATGGCTTGGATTCGACTCCGCTTCATGGACGTACAACCGAAGGAAGCCCTGCCGGGCACACGGCGTATCGAAGCGCGCGAAAGCACCACGAGCTACGCCTGAATCTCGCGGGGTTAGGCCGACTCCGCGAAGACCTCCGCGGTAAAGAGCAGGACCCGGGTGTCCGGCTCACGCCACGAATCCGGCGCCAGCCCGGCTTTCATGCTACAGCAGTTTGTCAGGAATTCCTCCGCCGACCAACCTCGTTGCGTCGCAACCTTGGGAAGAAAGCAGCCCGACTGCCCCGCACGCTGCACCACGATTCCATGCGTTCCCAGTACGAGAGACAGAGGATCATCCGTCGCCTCGGTGTCCGACAGGATTGAAATCTCGATGGTAAGCGACGCCAGCTCCGCCCGGGTAATCGGGTTGGCTGCGAACCGTTGATCCGCAAGCGACGCGCGAGTGACCGACTCGATCAGGCCCGAGATATCAGTCGTCGTACCGAATCGTCCCACGCAGCCTCGCAACTGCTCGGCCGCCCAGAGCGTCACGAACGCCCCCCCGAACGTGCCAACCACCTCCGGACGAGCCTGTGGTTCGCCGACCGTTCCGCCGAGTTCACGCTCGGCAACAAGCCGCGCGAACCGCAACAGGTCACGACGAACCGCCGGCGAATCCAATCGGCCAGAATCGAACATCGCGATTCACCTCACTGCCACGCGGATCGATTTGCCGGGCCGCATAGTCATCACAGCGGCGCCGCCGACCGCCCTAGATCAGGTAACACAGAGGTTCGTGATGAGGCGGTCGCTCGCTCGGCGCACGAGTAGCTTATCGGATCAACCGGGCATTTCCACCAGATTCACGGCTCCAATGCCCGATGTGGCCGCGAAGAACCGGTGCGGCAGCCGCCCCGGTGGATTTCTGCAATAATCGCGAGATGGCGACCGCCGATGCGGTGCGGCGATGCACATCCGTTGACAAAGCAGTCGGATTGTATTCCAAGGGCCATATGGCACCGATTTTGGGCCGCGCGACTCGGCGAAACGGAACGACCGGGCCGCGAATGTCGCGTTGTTCCGACCAGTAATTGCTATGGCTCTTCCAATCGTCGCGATCATAGGCCGGCCCAACGTCGGCAAATCCAGCCTCTTCAACGCCATCACGCGCCGCCGCGTGAGCATCGTCGAGGCTACGCCGGGCGTGACGCGCGACCGCGTGACCGCCGTGTGTGACATCGACGACGAGTACTTCGAACTCGTCGACACCGGCGGCCATGGCGTCGTCGATCGCGACGACCTGACCGAGGACGTGGAACGCCAGATCCAGTTCGCCATAAATCAAGCCCATTTGATCCTGTTCGTCGTCGATGTTCGAGAGACGAATAACCCGCTCGATCGAACGACGGGCGAATTGCTGCGGCGACACACCGATCGTGTGCGCCTCGTCGCGAATAAAGCTGACGCACCGCACTTGGGCGTGAGTGCCAGCGAGTTCGCTTACCTCGGGTTCGGCGAACCGCTCTGCGTCAGTGCCGTCACGGGATTCGGCAGGGATGAGCTGCGCGAGATGATCGGCAGTGCGGTAACCGGCTTGGCCGACAAGGCACCCGACGACCCCACGATCAAGATCGCGATTGTCGGAAAACGCAACGCGGGTAAGAGCACGTTCATCAACGCACTGGCCGGCGAAGATCGCGTCATCGTCAGTGAGGTGCCCGGAACGACCCGAGACAGCGTGGACGTTCGCTTCGAGAAGGACGGGCGGACACTGCTGGCCATCGATACCGCCGGCGTGCGGAAGAAGAGCAAACTCGACGACATCGAGTTCTATGCCATGACGCGCGCCACGCAGTCGATTCAGCGGGCGGATGTCGTATTGCTCTTGATCGATGCGACGGTGTCGGTCGGACAGGTCGACAAGAAACTCGCCAGATTGATCAGCGACGAAATGAAGCCGTGCATCCTCGTTGTCAACAAGTGGGACCAGGCCAAAGGGCAGGCATCATCCGACGATTTCGGCGAATACCTCGAACGGACGCTACGTGAAGTCCGCTACGCGCCCGTCGCCTTTACGTCCGCGATCACTGGAAGGAACATTCACCCCACGATCGACCTGGCGGCCGAGTTGTTCAAGCAGTCGCGAACGCGTGTGGGCACCGGCCGCTTGAATCAGGTGCTGCAAGACGCAGTCGCCCTGCAAGCGCCCAAACCAAAACGGGGGCGAAGGGCTCCCAAGCTGCTGTACGCCACCCAAGTGTCGTTGCAGCCGCCGACGATCGTCGTCTTTGTCAACAGCGCGGGACTGGTGACGGAGAACTACAAGCGGTTCCTGCTTAACCAGATGCGCGAACATCTGCCGTTTGATGAAATCCCTCTGCGATTGATGTTTCGATCGAGACGGGAGAGCGGACCGAAAGAATAAGCGGGAGCGCCCGAGTGGACGGGCCGCCGACAAGTACGTCAAACGCGGGGAACAGGCATGAGCATCGAGCTTCATTGTCCGCAATGCGGGAAGGTGATTCGCGCTCCGGAGGACGCGGGCGGCAAGAAAGGGAAATGCCCCTACTGCAAGCGATCGGTCTACATTCCCCTGCCCGAAGACGAACTCGATGTCATTCCCCTCGCGCCTATCGATCCGGATGAGGAAGCACGCGAGGCCAAGCTGCGCCGTGAGTCGGCTCAGTACGCCGCCGCGATTACCAACGCGACGGAATCCGACACCCCCGGGAAGCCCGCGCGACCTCCCAGTGCTCACGACGCGGGACCGGCCGAAGTCATCGACTTCAAGAAGGAAGCCCTCTCCTTCATCGTCGCCATGCGCGACTCGAAACTCGACGAGGCGGACCGGATCGTCGAGAAGCTGAAAAGAGGCGGCGCCAGGGCACGTGACCACGTGCAGGGCATCATGGTCGACGAGATGCCGCCCGCGGTCGAGAACGTGCCGCCGCCGCTCGCACGGGGGTTCCTGCAGGCACTTCTAGATCGCCTCGCGTAGAATCCCGGGTTTCCACCATGCGCGAGCCTCCCGGACAGGACCCCGGAAACCCGCTTGAAAAACAGCCGGGATTCGTGTATATTGCGATGCTAGGGTTGAGTGGTCCGTCCTGTTCTTCGCGGCTTACACCGCGCAAGCCAGCAAACGAAGCCCGGCTGTCCTACTGTTATCCCCGCTGAGCTTCGGAAACGCCCTGCCTGCACTCGATGCGCTAAGGCCATGGGGTCGCAAGCCATAATTATGTTAAGTGAAACTTGCCTCGCTCGGTGAGCGAATTGCATCGGCGCGGCCCTGTCGGGCCTGAGCAGAGCGATTCTGCCCTTCCCGACCGCGGGGTGACGGGCCGCTGTCAGGGGCAAATCCCCTGTGTAGCGCCCTATGAACGGTTGTGGAGTCCAGTACGTGTGGAGCCGGAGGACGACGTCGATGAATCATGCCATGAATAAACAGAACAGGGATGCCGTGAGGCAAAAGCGCCTTCTCGCTTGGGCCCTCGGTGGATGTTTGTTGCTCCTGACGCTCGGCGTCGCCGGGCTGGCGATCAGCCGGACCGAAGCGGCTTCGTCCAACACGAACGATGCTCCGGCGGTTGAGCCCGCCATGGCATCGGCTCAACTTGGCGACCCGATTTCGCTCCACGCGACTGTACGTACACAGCGCGTCGTCCTGCCCGGTGCCAACGAGGCGGCCATGGGATCGCTGGGCGACCTGGTCTACAGCAACACCGGCGGGACCATTCCGCTGACCAACCCGTTTGCGAATTGGGTCCTCGCGGATGACCTTCGAACGGAGGCCGGCTGCGGGTGTAACCTCGGCGGCTACGAGTTCATGGTCATCGGACTCGGCGGCGGAACCGGCCCCGGCTACACGGTCGACTTCGCCCTGTACGATGCGTGCCCAGACGCGGGTGGCGTGATCATCCCCGGAACCGAGGGCTCCGCGATGGTGCCGGACGACGGGCAGCACCTGATCTCGGTCGACACACGCGGCACGGGCGTCGAGATTCCCCGAACGTTATGGGTGGCAATGTCGTTTGACGCCGCCAACGTGGGCGTGTTGGTCGGGACACCTGCCGAGTTGGGCTACACGGCTGATCTCTATCACTCAACGGCAACACCCTGCGCCGGCTCGTTCGCCGGTACCGAGTTTCATGCCGGCTTCTACGTTCGGATGTACTGCGATCCCGCCGGCGGCCCCAGCCCCGCGAACGCCGCGGTCGGCGTACTGACCGACGCGGATCTGTCTTGGCACGAATACGGCATCGTGCCGACGAGCGGCCCGGCAGCGTCGAACGATGTTCCGCCGCTCGGCGGACCCGTGGACCCCGATTGGGTAGACACGCTCGCGGAAGGCCATGATTGTGGCACCTTTGAACACTGGGTCTCCAAGGGCAACGGCGCCGGCGGCGGAGCCGCGGCGGCCGGCGGCTGCGGCTTCGACGGCATATGCGACGACCCGGGCCAGCGCGACGCCTTCATCCCGAGCCCGACGCAACCCATGACCAACTACCGGATGGCAATGCACGTCTTTTGCCTCGACAGCGGTGGCGGGTGCCTGGAATCGACCGCCTCGGTGATCGGGCAAATGAACACCGTGAACCAAAGCTACCTCCCCTGGCGAATCCAGTTCGAATACGAGATCTTCTTCCACAATGACACGCAGTATCGGACGTGGGACAGCAGCGAAGAGGTCGGCATGAAGACGACCTACGCCGTCTCGCCGGACACCACGCTGAATGTCTTCGTGGTCAACGTCCCGGCCGGTTACTCGTTCGGCACGTTCCCGTGGGATTCGGATGCGCTCACCGCCATGGGCGGCATCGTCCTCAACTCGCCGGGCCAGTTCGGCACGGGCGTCACTACGCTTTCCCACGAGATCGGGCATAACCTGGGCCTCTGGCACACCCACCACGGCGTATCGGAAGTCGCCGACTGCAGTGCCTGCTATGAAGAAGCCGGCAGCTCGGACGACAACGGCGGTGATCGCTGCTCCGACACCGACCCCACGCCGGTCAGTTGGAGCTGTGGACCACCCGGCGGCACCGACCCGTGCAACGGCGTACCGTGGGGCACGACGCACTACCAAAACTACATGTCCTACAGCTCGTGCCGCAACAACTTCTCGCCCCACCAGTCGGGTCGTATCCACTGCTGGACGGACGATCGTCTCTCGGGTTGGCTGACCGCGCAGTGCGGCGCCGTCTACGACGTCTACTTCGGTACGACCAACCCGCCGACCACGCTTCTCTGCAACGATACCGAGTTCATGACGTGCGACCCGGGCCCGCTCGCGGTCGATCAGACCTACTTCTGGCAGGTCATAGCCACCGACGAGAACGGCA
>JAJDDX010000230.1 GCA_029260055.1 Phycisphaerae bacterium | reverse complement strand
CGGCCGATGCCGTGGAGCCCGCTACGACGGAATGCCGTGCGGCTGCGGATGTGTGTGACATCGCCGAATCGTGTGACGGTACGGGTACTGCCTGCCCGGCGGATGCCGTGGAGCCCGCGACCACGGAGTGCCGTGCCACCGTGGGTGCGTGTGACATCGCCGAATCGTGTGACGGTACGGGTACTGCCTGCCCGGCCGATGCCGTGGAGCCCGTGACCACGGAGTGCCGTGCCACCGCCGGCGCGTGCGACATCGCCGAATCTTGCGACGGTACGGGTACTGCCTGCCCGGCCGATGCCGTTGAGCCCGCGACGACGGAGTGTCGTGCGGCCGCGGATGTGTGCGACATCGCCGAATCGTGTGACGGTACGGGTACTGCCTGCCCGGCCGATGCCGTGGAGCCCGCGACCACGGAGTGCCGTGCCACCGCGGATGTGTGTGACATCGCCGAATCCTGTGACGGTACGGGTACTGCCTGCCCGGCGGATGCCGTTGAGCCCGCTACGACGGAATGCCGTGCGTCGACTGACGAATGTGATCCCGCAGAAACATGCGATGGAAGCACAACGGCTTGCCCGGCGGACTCCCTTACGGCGAACGGCACGGCGTGCACACCGGACGCCAATCCCTGCACGGAAGACACCTGTCAGGCGGGTACCTGTACGAACATAGATCCTCTTCCGCGCATCACGGTCGATGTCAAGGTCGATGCCCTGACCGGCATGCTCGCTCCGCTCGTACGCGAGGTGGAGGTCAACATTACAACTTGCCCGGGAACGTCCGACCTCCGTAGCGCGTTGCCGGTAACCTTCAGCGACGTTGACGGGATCGGCACGGTCGTGCTGAACAGCGTTGACGTCAATGCCGGCTACATCAGCGTGCGCACGGGACACTCCTTGAGCCGACAGGTGACGGTCGACGTGTTGAACGCCGCCTGTAACGAACTGACGGTGGATCTCGCCGTTGGTACTACGCTCGAATCAGGCGACTGGTCGAGTACCCCCGGATACGGAGTCGCCGTCCAAGACGGCCTTTGCGACATCACTGATTTCTCGATTCTGGCCACTGTGTGGGGAATCGGTATCGCCGCGACTTCGAACACCGGCGCGGACGCCAACGGTGATGGCGCCCAGGACGCCGCGGACTTCAGCACACTGGTCGCCAACTTCCTCAAGAGAAGCGATCCGGTGCATGGCTGCGGCGCCATGGCTGCTGGTTCCCCGGGTCCGTGGGATGAGCTTGCCGACGTGGGTGATCGTCAGCCGATTCGATCCAGCGGAGCGTCCGGTCCGCAGCGCCCCCGGACCAGGATTCAACTCAACGCATACTCCGAGGCTGAGGAGATCCTCGCCGACCTGGATGGAAACGGCGTGGTGGATGTCGACGACATCGAGGAATTCGCGTTCCAACTCGGCATGGCGCTACCACTCGAGTTCAAACAGCGAGTGCATGCGGAGGAGTTGATTCAAAGCCAGCGGGAGATCGCGCGAGCCAAGAGGCGTTGAGGCTCCGCCTGTCGTTACAGTGAGGCGCTTTCGTGTCGCGGGCACGGGCGAAACCGAGATGAGCGGCGTGGCACGGGCGCCAAAGTGCCGTGGAATGGCACTTCTCAGAAAGGAAGGCTGCGATGGGCATCAGATGGGCTGGCATCGTCGGTGGGCTCGCGATGAGCACCGGCCTGTGCATGCCGACGGTGCAGGCGGAGCCGAATGTCGATCTCGTTTGGGCCCAGCGGCCTCAATCGGTGGTGCCCGGTATTGCGTTCGAGATATCGCTATTCGCGCAGTCCGTGCGCGCAGACGGATTGGAGCAACGCGTGGGCGCCATGGACGTTGTATTGACCTGGGACCCGGCGTTCGTCGAGCTCGTGGGCATAAACGACGTGGGACCGTATGAGTGGTTTCAATCGGGTTTTCTGAACGACGCACTCAACGACTCGCTCTCTGACGGCGACGCAAAATACACCGCGCTGGCCCAGTTCGGCGCGTCGTCGGCCGCAGTGGCCACGCCGGAGGGACTCCTTGTCACGAACTTCCGTTTCGCGGCGCTGGCGGAAGGCGACTTGAACAGCATCGTGATCGAAGCATCGCTGGGGCAAGGGGCGGATACGCGGGTATTCGGTGTCGACTATCCGGGGCACATCGTCACTGGTGCGCTGGGCGAAGCCCTCGTCACGATTGCGCCGCGCGATGATTGTGATGGAGACGGCGATTTCGACCTGGCCGAGTTCCAGCGACTGCAGAGCTGCTATACCGACTCCGTGATCGGCGCCGACCTGGGTGCGCCGGTCGCTTATCCGGAGTGGCCGGAGATGTGCTGTGCGAATCTCGACTATGACGATGACGGTGACGTCGACGGGCTGGATGTGTCTGTATTCGAGAGCTTGATGGCGGGACCGACGCAATGACGGTCGTGACGGAGCATCGCCCGACGATGTCCCGCATGGACCCAGACTTGAGGCCGTAACAATGCACCGCATGGAGTATCTGCGAATTGCCTACCTGACTATCGTCGTGGTGGCGCTATTCCGGCCGACACAAGCTCTTGCGTTGAACGATCTCAGTCTGCACGTGGATGCCGGATCTACACTTGTGGCGCCGGGCGCCACGGTAACCGTGACGTTGGATGTCGCAGGACTGGCCGATCCGATCAACGGGGTGCAAGCGTTCTTGCACTACGACAACACGCTCCTCACGTTGACCGGAGTGGTCGTGAACACGACGATCGGCGGCGTCGGTTGGTCCACGGGCCTCGATACCGACAACGCGGGCGATGTGGATTTTGTGGCGGCTATGAACGGCGGATCGACTCAGGCGGCCCATACCGTGGCGACCTTGAGCTTCACCGCCGATGCCGTCGGCACGACAAACATCGTCTTTCGAACGGTTGCCCCGCCGGTCTACCACAAGCTTACCTTGGTGGACAACAGCGCCGTCTTTCCGAACACGACGGACGCAGCCTCGATAACGATCCAGAGTGAGCCCCGTGTCGCGAGCCTGGAAGTCTTCTACGCTGGAAGCAACCTGAGAGAATGCGTCGGCGGGGACACGCCCGCCGCGCCGTGCCAGGCTGATGCCCAGTGTCCGGGGACGCCGGCCGGAACGTGCAGTGGACCGGAGCAGGCGGATGTGAACATCCTCTACCTCGGTGCCGGCTCCGTCGCCACGGTCGACAACGTCTCCTACTACGTTCGAGGAGTCACCGGCATACGAGTCTATTTCGACAAGGTCGTCGATTTCCAGGCCAGTCCGAACGATGCGTTTTCGTTCGAGTGGACGGCCCTCAATGGTTCCACGTTCACACCGGTTACGAATGTGGCCACCACCTTTGCCGTGTCGGCGGCCACGGTGAACGGCGTGACGGTCGTCACGATCGTGATTGACGACGATACCGTGTCGAAACGGTGGCTGAAGACGACGATCGACGCTACTCAGGTTTCGACCGTCGGCGGGTTGCTGGATGGAGAACTCACCGGCAACCCGACTGTCATGCCCAGTGGCGATGCGTTGCCCGGTGGCAACGCCGTGTTCTATTTGGCCAATATGCCCGGAGACGCGGATGGGGACTTGGTGGCGACGCTGGACGATGTGAGCCTCGTTCGCCTCGAATCCAATCCGACAATTGCCGTGTTGATCGATAACGTGTTTGACGTGGACAAGGACGGCGTCGTGACGCTTGACGATGTCAGTACGACACGGCTGGTGTCGAGTCCCACGATCGGGATTCCGCTGATCACGCCGGCTCCGTAGTCGAGCCGGCGCGAGGCATGACGTGGGAAGGCAAGATTCGGATATCGAGCCGCTTATGAAAACACGACCTCGGATCGGCAGATTCGACGGCCGACGAGGAATGGAGGCGTAGCCGATGGACATCCGCAAAACACAACTGGCGATTACGCTCGTACTGTTGGCTTGTGCCGGCGCTTCTCGAGCTGCTGAAATCTCCGTTGCCAGCACGACGGTGCCGCAGGGCGGCACCACAAACATCATTGCGTCAGGCAGCATTGACGGGAGCGCCACTGGAGGCCCTGACGGCGACGCCGACGGGGTGATGATTATCGTCGAGCTTGTGCCGCAAGCCGGCACGACGGGGTCCGTCACCTTCACCCCGGCCGCGAATCCGACGCAGGAAGACATCGTTGAACTCACCAACCCGTTCGCCGGTGGGACGTTCTCGGGAGAGGATACGAACGATACGCTCGACGTCATGAGGAACAGTTCGCAGCGATCCAGCGGCGCGGTGCCGGCGTCGACGACGTTCAGTGGGACTTTGACGCAGTTTCCGATCATAGCCAGTGCGGACGCGACCGGCGTCTGGGACATCAAGCTCTCCATTACGTTTCCCGCGCAGGCCAGCAGGTGGATTCCGAACGGAGGTGTCACGACAACGAACTTGATCGAAGGCATCGTCACCGTGACGATTCCCGAGTTCTGCAACAACGACAGTGACTGCGACGACTTGAACGCGTGTACGGACGATACTTGCAGCGCCACTACGAGCGAGTGCGTGTATACGAACGACGACACGAATAGCTGCAACGGTGGCGACGTCTGCCAAAACTACGCGTGTGTCGCGGGCGCGTGCACCGGAACGCCGATCGACTGCAGCGGGTCGGATACGGCGTGCAGTACAGCCACGTGCGACGGCACGGCGGGGTCGGCCAACTGCACGGGAACCCCGATCTATCCGAGTGGCACGGCATGCGGCGATCCGTCGAACTCGGACTGCGATCTCGCCGATACGTGCGACGGGGCCGGCGCCTGTCAGCCGAACCTCGCCCCCGGCGGCACGGCCTGCGGCGATGCCACGAACACGCAATGTGATCTCCCCGATACGTGCGACGGAAGCGGTGCCTGCCAGGCCAACTACGTCTCCGCCGGTACTTCCTGCGGGAGCGCGCCCGACGTATGTAGCGATCAGGACACGTGCGACGGGGCAGGCGTATGCCTGCCGAACCACCAATCCGCCGGCACATCCTGCGGCGTACAGGTCGTCGCGACGACGTGCGATGCACTGGATACCTGCGACGGGAACAGTGTCTGTCTGCCCAACTACGCCGGCAGCGGGACGACGTGCGACGATAGCGATCTCTGCACCGAAGACGACAGTTGCGACGGCGCGGGAGCTTGCGCCGGTGCACTGATCGGCGGGTGCGTGTATTGCGACGGCGGCACGCCCTGCGTCGATCCGGACCTGACGGACTGCGTGGCGGTAGCGTGCGTCAACAACGGCTGCCAGTTCTCAGCCGACACGACGAACTGCTATTCGCTGGCACTTCAACCCAACGCCACCTGTTACGTAAGTGGGAACACGATCACCGTCAGTATCCAGATGAGCGGCATGACGGGCCTTGCCAACGAGATCATCGCGGGGCAATTCTACCTCGAATACGACCCGAGTTCGTTGTCCTTCGTGTCCGCGGATCCCGTCGCGCCGTTCACACAGGAACTCAGCGAAGTCGTGGACATGGTCGCCGGGAATATCGACTACTCCGTGGGAGCCGTTTTCGGCGCCGGGGGCACGACCGCCGACAGCACGATGGCCACCCTCACGTTCACAGCCGGCGTGGCGGAGGCGTGCGGGGCATCGGCTCCGTTCGTGCGTTTCCGGACGCATGCGCCGCCGAATGCCGTGGTCGATGCGATCGGCAGCAGCATTCTGCCGACCACACCGGTGAATGCCGGATTGAACCTGGTGGACATGGGCGACATCTCGATCGATGCGGCACCACCGGGGTTCGACAGCACCTGTCCATCCGATATCACCGGCTTCGCCGACGCGGGCCAGACGTCGGCCGTCGTCGCCTGGCCCGCTCCGGTCGCCACGGATAGTTGTGACGGTGCCGGAATCGTGACATGTACGAGGGTGGCCGGCGCCTGCGCCGGTGGCGCGAATGCCGGTTTGGCGTGCGCCGCCGATGGCGACTGCCCGGCGAGTACGTGCACCGGCATATCGGCCCCGACGGCCACCGGCCTGACGGGTGATACGTTCCCCGAAGGTACGACCGCCATCACCTGCACCGCTACGGATTCGTGTGGCAACGTCGGCACATGCCTGTTCGATGTGTCCGTCGTGACCACGAGTGAACTGATCGTCGACGTGGAGATCTTCGGCGCTGTCACGAACGATAGAAACCGCTGTATCACTTTCGAGCTATTCGACTGCGCGGCAGATCCCACGTCGCCCATCTGGACGCAGGAGAAGACGGTCGGTTTCGTCGGCGGCGTGGCGAACGATGTGTCGGTGCTCGTGCCGAGCGACACATATACTTGTGTCACCGCTCGCGACAGGCTTCACACGTTGCGCGCCACCGCGCCCATCATGTCGACCAGAGCATGCACGGGCGGCCCCGTCGACGGCGCACCCTGTTATACCGACGCCGATTGCGGCGTGGGTGGCGTCTGCACGCTGACCACGCAGTATCATGCGCAGTTCCTCGGCAATCCGGCTTTGACCGGACACGGGTTGCGCGCGGCAAACTACAACGATGATGTGTGGAGCGACATTCGTGACTTCGCGGTCATGTGGTGGCAGTGGGGACCCGGTTCCGTGCTCGATACGGATTGCAGCACGAGCCCTCCTCACGTCGATGTCACGGGTGATGGGTCTGTCGACACCGTCGACTTCACGCACCTGAGTCTGTACTACACCCAGCAGCACGAAAACAACTGCTGCGGTGCCCCGGGAGCCGCCGCATCCTCCGGTGACGACGGCCCGATCTTCGAGATGTCCCTGCCGGAACTGGCGACCATGGGGCTGGGCGATATGAGCGGCGCCGATCTGAACCACGACGGCTGGTTGAATCAGGACGACATCGCCGCGTTCTTCGGTACCGATGGGCCGGGCGAGCGGACGCCCGGGAAGAAGCGTTCGCGCGGTAGCGGCCGAAACCGAGTGGGGACCGACCGGTAGGGAGCCCGTTGAACAAGCGGCAAACGGTCGTGCGTTGCCTCCGGTGCGTCTAGGCCGCCACGGGGTGTCCCCCGCGCGTCTCCGGTAGGTGATAGGGCGTCCCGGTGACGGGATTCAATTCGCGTTGCGCAAGTCTCTTGCCTGGCGCTAGGCCATTCGCGGAAGGCCTGCGGCGAGGCCTTCCCGCTCCAAACCACCGACGACAACATCCTCTGTATCGATTAACGCCTGCATGACTTCGGTGGCGGGCCCCGTGCGCCGGGCGCCACAAGGGGAACGAGATGCTCCTCCTAGGAGCACGACGTTCCCACCATGGTACAACGTGTGCCGTCCGGTGTAGCTCCTTTGTCGACCACCACTTACGGTGCCGCCGGCGTGCCGGCGGTACGAAACGCTCCTATCTGTTCGCCAGCGCGGCGAAGCCCTAGGCAAGATTCCTACATCCCGCATCGCGCCGACCGGACCATAAGCCCTTTCACGGCAACGCGTTACGTCGCACCGCCGGTTTATGCGCCCGACGGCGCGGCTCGCACGTCGTTTGCTCACCGGGGTTGGTGGCAGGCCGGCTGATCGCGGCCTGATAGCGGAGGTTGATTGTGAAAGGCACGGACGCATTAGATGGCATCGTCGTGGCACTGGAGGGCGAGGTTGTGTCGAGCCTGCGACGCGTAGCAAGGCAACGGTCGCTCACGGTGATCGAAGTGGGCAGCGCTGAGCAGGCGTTCCAGCACGTTCGGCCGGCGCGCCCGCGAGTGGTCGTTGTGCAGGTGGGCGACGATGACCGGGAAGCCTTGGCATTCATCCGGCGCGTGGCGGCCGAACCGCAACATACACCGGTGGTGGCAGTCGCGACAAGGCACACGACGCTGTTGGAGCGTGAAGTCCTGAGCGAAGGCGCGACGTGTTACGTGCCGGCGGGAACGATAAGCCTCTTGGCGCCACTGTTGGAAGGCGTCTTGGGCGCAAGAGTACGGCTGAAGGATTCGGGCCATCGAGCATGATGGCCCCCACGGCAGATTCAAGCAGTCTCGATAAGTGTCGAAACGCACGCTGTGAGAAGCAGCGCGGAGGATTAGTGTCATGCCAGCTAGGAGAACCGGTGCTATGCAAAACAGAAGCAGAAACCCGATCTTGTACGTGAGTCTTGCGCTCTTGAGCGTGGCGGGTATCGCGCACGCTCAAACCGCGACCATCGGTGGAAGTATCTACACGGGGGCGAACGACGGAACAGCGCCGATCATGGCTCCGGCCGCCGCCGCGCTGGCAGGTGCGCAAGTCATGGTGCAAAACCAACATTCGGGCGGCGCGTTTGTCACGTACGGAACGGTCACCGGAAACAGTTGGACCGCGACGGTGCCCGCACCGGGCGACTACGTGGTGATGTTTTCGGCCGTCGGTCACGACGCGACCAGCAGGGAGTTCATGGTCGTTGATGGCGACGTCCTGACCAAGGACGCCTACCTGCCGCCATTGTTCACGAACCTGGACGGCACGGCTTCGTTCAACGAACTCCCGCTGGCGAACATCCTGGTTTACACGTTTCTCGATAACGCGGTGAACGGGGAGGACGATGCGCCCGATGATCCGCCGCTCAACGGCGTGACCGTCTATGCATCGAACGAAGACGGTTACGTCCTGGCGATGGGCGTGACCGGGACCCAGCCCGCTCCCATCATCACCGCAGACGGCACGGTGATCACGGATGTCAGAGGTCACTACTACTTCACCGGCCTTCCACCGGGCGAGGTTTTCATCACATCCGATCCGACGACCGCTCACTTGTACGACGTGAACGGCCCGCTGTCCCTCGGAGGAGTTACCAATTTTGGTACACGACGACCTATAGACTTCGATCCGACGACGGAATTCTACCACATGAGCAGCGAAGAGGGCGGCAGGGCATTCGAGGCCGTTCTCTACCCAGGCGACCCCGGCACGGAAGATGGCGGCTACCTTGTTTGGCAGGGCTTCGTCGAAAAGATGGGGCAGATCACGGCCGCCAACGTCGCAGACCCGGACCGTTTCCCTTATGGGCCCGGGCTCGCCCAGGCCGGCACGATATCGGCGCACCTCGTTGACGCCGATATGCCTTTTGATCCGATCGAGCCGCTGGAAGCGCTGGTTCCGATCCTTCATCCCGGCGTGTCCGCCAATGGCGTCGTTCCGGACGGATTCGTCGTCCTGTTCACCGATGGCGAGGTGGGCTACGCGCATCCCGTCGCGACGGCGGAAGCCGATCCGGTGACGGGTTACGTCGAGTTTCAGAACGTCCCGCCAGGCAAGTACAAGCTCTTTCTCTCGGACATCCCCATCGATTACGTGTACATCGAGCGGAAGGCAGCGCTGGGTCCGAACCAGGTCGTGGCGTTCGGTGGATTCGAACAACTTGGCACGCTAATGCCGCGGTTCTTCGGGCGCGTCCAAGGCTTCGTGTATGACAACTCGACGGTACCGCCCACACCGTTGGCCGGCGAGACCGTGCACATCCGGTTTAAGGACGGCAGTATTCAGTACACCACGACGACTGATGCGAGTGGCTGGTACAACTTCGACAACATGCCGGAGATCGAAGTGATGGCGTACGTCGATGTCGAGCCGCCCGCGGGGTACCGCGGGGCGATGATCACCGATACGTTCCATCCCGACGCCGTGAGGAACAACCCGTTCTGCGACCCCGCCCTTCCGGGTTGTATGGATCCGGGGCTTCCCCTTGACGTTACGCACAATGCGATAAACCGGTACGTCCAATGGTACACTGCGAAGTATCGGGCAGACCTCTATGTCGAGCCGATCCCCGCCGGTGTGGGGCAGATCAACGGGTTCGTCTTCTATGACAGCCTCGAGAAGGGAACGTGGGTCGGTGACGGCCTCTATGCGCCCGACGACGAGCGGACCGTGCATGGCGTGACGGTCGAACTCTGGAACGCCACCAGTACCGCTCCCATCCTGGATGCGACCACGGGCCTGCCCGTGACGACGGCCACGGGGGCATTCGACGAGAGTGCCGTGCTCGCCCAGGGTCGGATCGCGCCCTACTCCGTTCCGCCGGATGAGTGGGGCGGTGTGTTCGTCGGTCCGATGGTCGGCTACTACGAGTTCCGAGATCTTCCGCCGGGTGATTACACGGTGAAGCTTAGCCTGCCCGATCCGCTGAATCCGGATCCGCTGCACGCGCTCAACGGCTTCGCGGCCACAACGCCGGCTGAAGTGATCGTGACAACGCCGAGCCTCGCCGCGAGCAGTCTTCATTTCGGCGTCAACACGACACCGGCGGATGCACCGATCGGTGTGCCCCTGGCCGGCGGTATCGAAGGCGGTGTCTTCGACGACCTGATCGTCGATGCGAACCTGACGAGCACGCTCGCGTGGGAGAAGCGCGGCGTTCCCGGTGCGCCTGTCGGCGTGTACGATCATCTCGGCTACTTCTTGGGCGCAGGGTCCATGGGTTTTCCAAACTGCAACCCGGTCAATAACGCGATACACATCCCCGGGGACGTCTCGGACCCGAACTCATGCCCGGCCGGACAGCCGCTTGCGCAGGGGCCGGAAATGGAAAGACGGTTTGCACCTGGGGCACACCTCTACCTGGGCAACGATCCCACGTTGCCCGGCTACAATCCTGACTACCTGCCGATAATGCTGCCCTATACGTTCGGGCCGGGACAATACAAGTTCGAGGCGGACTGGTCGCTTCTACCGATCGCCTTTGCCGAAGGCCCGACGAATTGGCCCGCCGCCGGATTCGACCCACCGCCACCGCTTCCGCCCGCCCCGGTGATTAACAACGTGGCGCCGGTGGGAAGTTACCTGATCACGGGATCAAACTTCGGCGTTACCCGGGGATTCTCGACGGTCACACTGGCCGGCGTGGAACTCGCGGTCACTTCCTGGTCGGATACGGAGATTCACGTTGACGACCCACTGACGCCGGTCAGCGGTCACATGATCGTGACGACTTGGTCCGGCCCTTCGAACGGTGTATACGTTGACGCCGGATCGGTTCCTGCGTCATCCCTCTTCGTTGAGGCCGGAGCGATCGCCGGCGACGGCACCCAGACCAACCCCTTCGGCACCATCACCGAAGCGTTGAACAATCTGCCCGTTGAGACGCCACGGTACGTGTTCGTCGCGGCGGGCACCTACGATGAGCATATACAGTTCATCGAGTCCGACATCAGGTTGATCGGCGCTGGCCCCAATGACACCATCCTTGACGGTCGCCCGAGATCGATCACCGTCGCAAGCCAGGGCTATTCCGGTGGCGGCGGACCGGTCATCTTCATCGGTCAAGGTGGCGAGACGGGATCGGTCGAGAATATCATGATCAGTGGCTTCACGATCACGGGTGGCAGCGTCAAGGGCGACCTTGGCGCCGGAATTCAAGGTGACGCCGGCAACAGGAACCTCGACATCAACAACTGCACCATCACCGAGAACGGCGGTTATTACGGTGGTGCCATCTGGCTGCAAGAGACCAACCACGACGTGAGGATCTGGTCGAACACCATTTCGAACAACGGGTGCGCCGGCGGCTATAGCGGCGGCATCAGCGTCAACGATGAGCCCGAATACGGCCCTCATCATGGCGAACCCGAGCATGTCGTTGATGACGATATCCCCGGCTGTCCTCCCGGCGTATACGAGATATTCAATAACCATATCACGCGCAACTTCTCGCCCGACTACGGTGGTGGAATCTGTCTGTACGAGGTCAAGGACCACCTGGTGGTTGCCGGAAACCTGATCGAGGACAACAAGGCCGACGATCACGGCGGGGGCATGTTCTTCGAGGATAGCGGCCCCATCGAGATCTATGGCAACACGATCCGGCGCAATTACTCGCGCGACGACGGCGGAGGCATCAGCTTCGAGGACGTGGGCGACGATAACGCGCAGATCAACATCCACAACAACCTGATCATCGAGAACATTTCGGATGACTGTGGCGAGAACAGCGGCCGCGGCGGCGCCATCGCTTTTGACGACACGTTCTACGCTGCTATCTATGACAATACGATTGTGGGAAACATCGTGGCCGGAAGCCACGACCCGACCGGTGGCTCGATCGACTCCGAGCGAAACGGGCACGAGTACAACGGCAGCGAACCACTCGGCCAGAACTACGCGCCGGGTTTCAGCGACCCGTTGATCTATAACAACATCATCTGGGACAACATGCGGCTCCACTACGACCAGCCCGGGGTCGGAGAGGAGGAGGATCTCGCCTTTACATTTGGACTCAACTACGAGTGGTCCTCGGACGAGTTGCACGTCGATAACCCGGCCGTGCAGCCGGAGTGGGAAAACGCGCTCAATTCCGAGAGCTTCTCCTACGTGGTCGGAAACGTCATCTCCGGCGGGGCGTACGGTAACCTGGACGCCGATCCGCAGTTCGTCGATCAGGCGGGAAACGACTTCCATTTGGCCGCCGGATCACCCGCGGCCGACCTCGGAGCCTACGCGAACGGCGGTGGTCTGCCTTATCCTCTCGGGACGATCTCGCCGTTAGCCGTTCCGGCCCCCATGTGCAACGAGATCGATGCCTGCCTCATGGTGGAGAAGGCAAAGATCGGCACGAAGGAGCGTAGGTGTAACGGGATCGAATTGCTCGAGACAACCAGCATGAACGGCGAGGAGCAGCTTGTTGTCCTCTACCTCCCGGATGAGGATGAAGATGAGCTGGACGACCACACGACGCTCGATGACGACGTGAACGCGCCGGTCACAATCGATACGGATTGTTCGTTGCGAATCGAAGTGGGAGACGTGTTCGGAGCCTATACAGTCACCGATGTCGTGAAGTCATACGACGACAGGCATGAATATCGGGGGAACAAGGTGGAGATCCGTGGGACCTTTGATGCGCTCTTCCCGATCGACATGGCGGCCGTCGACACGAACCTGACGATTGACGACGGATTCGGGCACGAGATCGTCTGCTCCATCCCTTCGGGTTCCTTCGTCTTGGATGGTGACCATGAGGAAAAGGAGTTCGAGTTCGAGGGTTGGGCACGCGGGGCGTATGTCGAGGCGGAGTTCGAGGACTGCGAGTTCAAGATCGAACTCCGGAATGTGGCAAACACGACACAGCTGGTCGGCACCACGATGACTGTCGATCTGCGGGTCGGACTGGCTTACGGACTCGAAACGATCGTGCTCGAGGATAGGAACAACCATCTCAAATACGATAGAGAGACCGAACTCGACAGCTGCGGCGGGGTGGTCCAACCCATCGAATTCAGTCATGCCGAGCACATGGAGGAACATGAAGCGAATCTCACATGCCAGAATTGTCATATCGATCCAGTCACGCAGGTATTCACCGGAGTACCCGGAAAGGCAACCTGTCTTACCTGTCATGGGGATCCGAATTCGGAGCACTATGAAGAAGTGGATGAGTTGGATCCGTACATCAACAGCGACGAGGATATTCCCTGGGTGACGGTGTCGGGCCTGCGCGATGATGTGTCCTTCTCGCACGACTTCCACGGCATCGCCACGGAGGCTGACTGTCTCGGCTGTCACAGAGGCCAGTCGTTCCGGGATCAACCTCGTTGGACCTCCTACACGATCATGAGGATGGGCGAATGTAGAAACTGTCACGAGGAGACCGGGGCCAGGAACGACTGCGGAGCTTGCCACTTGCCGGGTGATGCTTGGTAGTGAGGAGGCGTAGGCTGACGATGGCAGCGAAGCCAAGGCCGGCACGAGCGGGCAGCCGCCAACGACTGCCTGAGTTGCCACGCGGACTACGTCTTCCCCGGAGACTACATAGCCGGTGAGTAGGGGGTACGATCGAGACCGCCGCCGGTGCGCCTGCATCGGCGGCGGTTTGCGTTCGCCAAGGATCGATAAGGGGACACGCCGCATCGAGAGAGCCCTGGCTCCGTCAATGCACGATCCGGCGGTGTCGGCCTTGCGCCGTAACTCTTTTTCCCACACAGAGGTGCGCGATGTCGGCCCGTGGCACCCCGACGCGGATTTCATCTGATTGACAGCGGGGCGGATCGTCTCGCCATTGAACTCGGGCGCTTGCCCCGGGGTCTCGTCGCATTCGGTGGAGTCGCATGGGGCCACTTACCTCACGGCGCCGGCCAATGCTAGCGCGCGGCTGCCGTCTCGTGCCCGAAACACGACCGTAGCCGCCGCAAGTAGTAGAAGCCACATGATCACGAATCCCCAGTGCGAGACGGTGGGCACAGGTTGCCCGCCGGCCGGTTCGCGAATGCGGCGACCCTCCGCATCCATATCAAAAACTGCTCCCGGCGTCCGGGCACGGTGACTTTGCCGGGTCTGCCGTAGACGTCGATGCTGACAACGCCATCGTGTGCAGCCACACAGAGGCGTTCATGTATCACCGAACGCCGGGCGGCTGGATACTCGAGCAGCGGATAGCGTGTCCGGGAGGCGGGGGCGCCGGTGCCCTCGACGGCGACCGATTGCTGTTGGCGCATCAGAATGACGACGCGAAACGCTGGCAGGCCTCGCTGTGGGAACGTGGCTCCGGAGATCCACCCTGGCGGATCGTTGCGGACCTGTCGCCGCAAACGCAGGACTCGAACCTGCGACCTCCGGGTTATGAGCCGGGAGCCGCCAAATCGCTAAGGCGTTTAACCACAGCCACCTACTGATCTTGCACGTTGCCTCAACGCGGAAGAATGCGGAAAACCGAGGAAGACCGGCAAGCCCCAGGCAAGCCCATATCATATCGAACTGGCAATCGGCCAAAGCCTCCAACTCCTGTCGCGCGCGTCGCGGTCAATCAAAGTCGTACGTGAAGTCGTCCGGTTTGACGGCCAGGACTGAACAGGGTGACTCTCGCACGATGCGTTCGGCCACCGTTCCGAGCAGTACGGCTCTCACGCCGGTGCGACCACGTGTTCCCACGACGACAAGATCGGCCTCGGCGCTTTCGACGAATTGAACGATGCCGTCCGATTCACGAGCGTTCTCGACCACGTTCGTCTCGACCTGCAACGCGCGTATCTCGGTCTCGAAAGGCTGAAGAGCCTCCTGCAGGCGCTCGCTCAGAGAGTCTGAGTACTGTTGCTGATCCTCCGGCGTTGGTCGTGGAATGTAGTTGGCCCCTCTCCAAGGCGCTGAGAAAACGTGCAGCAGACGCAACGACGCTCCATCCTGTTGAGCGACACGTATCGCTTGCTCGATGACGCGGTGCGACGATTCCGAGAAGTCCACGCAGGCAACGATATTCTTGAAGCGATCATCGTGATAACCGCGAACAAGAAGCACCTTCGTCGCTGCCTTGCGCACACACTTAGTGGCAAGCACACCGGCCCCCTTTGATGGATCGGATGACCCGTTCGAACCAAGAACCAGCAGGTCGGCCGATGTGTCTCTGACGCGGCGTAGAAGTTCGAGGAACGGAGTGCCCGTCATGGCATCCACGTGCGTGCGCACCTCCTTTTGTACTTCGACTAGCCCTTCAAGCTGTTTCGATGCGGCAGCGCGGATCTTCTCCACCGCGGCTTGGGAACCCAGCAAAGGCCGCCTGCAGCTCCAGTACTCTTTCAGGTGATTGACCGTCGACGTGTCGACTATGTGCAGGACGTGCATGTCCGCCTGGTTCCACCCGGCTAGGCGCGCGGCCTGCTTGAGGGCGCACTCGGAGAAAGAGGAAAAGTCGACGCCAACGACGATACTCTTGAGGCAATCCATTCTTCTTCTCCATTAAGCAGAGCTTCCGGTCCGGCCACAGGTCCACGCGATCGGGCGAACCGGACACGGCCGAGAAGCTGCCACATCTACCCGCCGTTACGAGACGGTCGGAGTCGTCCGAGCAAAATCAGCGGCCCACCGACCAAGATTGATCAACACGAGTACGCCGCCTTCGAACCGCGATATCCGCCAACCGGTACGCATCATGATGACGACGAGCGTCACTAGGCACAGCAAAAGCACCAAGCTGCCATAGCCGTTGGCGCCGATGGTCATCGGACGCAGCCACGCCGCCAACCCGAGTACACCGAGCAGATTGAACAGGTCGCTGCCGATCAAGTTGCCGGCAGAGATTCCGTGACGCCCACGAATCACAGCCACCAATGACGTCGCCAGTTCCGGCGTCGAGGTTCCTGCAGCCACGATGGTCACGGCGATCGCCCACTCGGAAATGCCCATCGCCGTGGCCAAACCCGACGCGGCTTCGACTAGATAGTGCCCGCTGAGAGCCACGACTCCGATGCCACCCACCAGGCGCGCAGCGTCGTTCCACCGCCACGTTCCCTTCGGGATATCCTCGTCCAGCGGCTCGCGGCGGTGAAGCAGCACGCCGACGTAGCCCACAAGTAGGCCGATCAGGACCAG